>NZ_JBFAOH010000027.1:0-78835 GCF_040675175.1 Nonomuraea sp. NPDC049649 | reverse complement strand
CCATACAGACGCCACTCCAGTATCGGAATGCACAGCCCTGTCATGTACGAGAGCCTCCACCGGCCCTCAGACACCGTCGAGTGACCTCACCTCAGGTGTCCGTGCTACAGGGGGAACCTCAGTGGTGAGCCAGTCCTCCTCTTGTTCGAGCGCTTCCCGGAAGACGGTCAGGGCGTCATGGGGGCGCCCGCAGGCAGCGTGCAGCTCGCCCAGGTTGAAGAGGGGGTCTTTGAGCGTGTGCCCGGACCCGGGGAGCCCGCGCATCAGGTCGATGGCCTGTGTCAGCAGCCGCTCCGCCTCCCCGTCCTGGAACGACTTGTAGGCCAGCCGCGAAAGGTTGTTCAGGGCGACGGCGCGGGCCATCGGGTCGGTGTCCTCCGATAGCAGGTCGACGGCCTCTTCCAGAAACGCACGGGCCTCTTCGTACTGGCCGCGCATCTCGTGCAGCGCGCCCAAGGCGACGAGAACCGACCTCACGCGGGACGGTGGAGCCTGAGCCGACCCCCGCAGGACCTTGAGGGCGTGGCGATAGTGATGTTCTGCCGCTTGGAACAGGCCGGCCGCGTGGTATGCCTGTCCGAGCGCCTCTAGGGCCGACGCCACCCCCGCGCGGTCGCCCACTCGCCTGTACAGATCGATGGCAAGCTGCAGCGCCTGCTCCGCTCCTGTCAGGTCGTGCTTGTTGCGTTGGAGGATCCCCAGGTTGGCCAGGTCGGTGGCCACTTGGTGTGCGTCGCCGTCCTCGCCGATCCAGGCTGGCTCGCGTGAGTCGTCCAACTCCTCGCAGGCGAGCTCGTACGCTTCCACCAGCCTGGGCAGCGCGCCGGACGTGTCACCGAACCCGTACATCAGGCGTCCGAGATGCGCCAGGGTGGCGACCCTCAGAGGTCTGCTTTCTCTGGGTGGCAGAGCCTCGCTCCACTGCAGGCACCTGGTCCAGTGCTCGTCGGCGCCGTCCCCGTCGCCCAGGTGCAGACACCACTCGCCAAGCAGGTAGTGAGCGGCACTCCGGGAACGGGCGTCGCTCTGCTCAGGAGACCGATCCGTATCTTCGGGCGCGCCGCCGGCGATCTCCTCGTACACCGCCTTGGCCTGCTCCGGTTTTCCGGCCTTCATCAGGAACGTGGCGTTGTCCTCCAGGGCCCGCACCAGGTCGGGGTGACGGGCGGGGATCAGCTCCCCGGCGGCGATGCACTCGCCCAGGAGGTCATCGTTTGCCATGAGTAGCTCGACATGGGGTGATTGCATCAATTCGGCAGTGAGCGCGGTGGCGGCCTCCTCATACCGGCCGGCCCCTCTGAGGCGTGAGACCTCAGCTATCAGGTTCTGCCGTCGCCGCTCGGACTCGCCTTCACTCATGCCCGCAACTCCTAGCAGTCGCCCCCCGTGAATTCTGCATCAGATGATGATTCCCGGTGATTGGTTCCGTGAGGTCGAGCGGAGTCACTGGTCCGTCGGCGGTGGCCAGAGCTGGAGGAGTTCTGCCATCACCTCCCTTGCTTTCGCCACGAGCGCGAGCGGCGGCCACGAGGCCCGGGCCGCGTGTGTCCACCGCCGGGAACCATGGCGCGGCAACGCTGGCGAGCCTCGGCCTGATGCCCTCGAGCCGCCCGCCGGTCGTCGGGCGGGGCGGAGTCGGCTCTGCCAGGTCCTCGCAGGTGCGCGACCTCAGTGACGGCCAGTGATGTGTGCTGACACGGTGGGGGCAGGACCGAACCGCATCTGCCGAGGAGGGGAGCCAGCGGTGCGCCGATGGCGAGTATGGGTGGCGCCCGGAACGATCCCTGGCGCATTGCCTCCAGGGTCAGTCCGGCAGCAGGTGGGACACGAGGGTGCGGGCCCATTCGGGGGAAGGGGGCTGGTCGGTGAAGACGGCCCGGTAGTAGAGGGGAGCGAGCAGGGCGTCGATGGCGCGTTCGACGGGCGGGGTCTCGTTGCCGCGTGCCTGTTCCCGTTCGATGATGGCTTCTAGTTGCCGCTGGCGCTCCAGGCGGCACACGCCGGCGTTCTCCCCGCCCGTGCCGACGATGGCGCGTACCAGCGCGAGGGTGTCCGGGTCGTTGAGGTCCTTGGCGAGGTCGTACGCGTAGCGTTTGAGGTCCTCGCGGAGGCTGCCGGTGTCGGGGACCACGACATCGCCGGAGAAGCGGCTGGTCGCGACGTCGGCGAGTAGTTCGGCGACGGAGCCCCAGCGGCGATAGACCGTCGTGGCGTGTACGCCCGCGCGCGCGGCGATGACCGGGATCGTCAGCGCCTCGCGGTCCTCTTCGGTGAGCAGTTCTTTGACGGCCTGGTGGACGGCTGCGCGGATCCGGGCGGAGCGGCCTCCGGGTCGGCTGTCGGTGCGGGACGGGGGGCTCTGAGCTGGCATGTCTCCATTATCGCATCGATCGCTGCTTTAATTTGCAATGATCACTGCGTTTGAGGTACTTTCGCAGCTACTAACGCAACGATCACTGCGAGGACTCGTGTCCGATACCGTAACCTCCGGCCCCTTACCGCCCGTCGCCGGTTCGCATCGCCGGGTGTGGAGGGGGGCTTTCTCGTCTGTGGGCGCCGTCCTGGTGCTCTTCCTGGTCGCCTCCAGTGCGCCGTCCCCGATCTACGTGATCTACCAGCAGCAGTGGCGGTTCACCGCGTGGGTGCTGACCGTGGTCTTCGCTCTCTACGTATTCGGCCTGCTGGGCTCGTTGCTCGTCGTGGGAGCGCTGTCGGATCATCTCGGCCGCCGGCCGGTGCTCGCCGCGTCGATCGGGCTGGAGGCGGTCGCGCTGGTGTTGTTCCTGGTCGCGGGGGACGTGCTGGTGCTGGCCGCCGCGCGGGTGCTGCAGGGCATCGCGACCGGGGCGGCGACGACGGCGCTGAGCGCCACGCTGGTCGATCTCGAACCGCGGCAGGCCCGCGGCCGGGCGGGCGTGGTCACGTCGGTGGCGCCTCTGACCGGGCTGGCTCTGGGCGCTGTCGGCAGTGGTGTGCTGGTGGAGTTCGCTCCGGCGCCGACGCGGCTGGTCTACGCGCTGCTGCTCGGCGGCATGGTGCTGGCGGCGGTGGTCGTCGCCTTCCTGCCGGAGACGTCGCTGCGCCGGCCGGGAGCGCTGGCCTCCCTCCGACCGCGGGTGGCGATGCCGGCGCATCTGCGCGCGGACATCGTCCCGCTGGTGCCGGTGATGATCGCGACCTGGGCGCTGGCAGGCATGTATCTCTCACTCGGTCCGTCGGTCGCCGCGGAACTGCTGGGGCTGCGCAGCCATCTCATCGGCGGTGTCGTCGTGACGCTGCTGGCGGGCACGGGAGCGCTGGCGGTCGCGCTGCTCCGCTCGCGCCCGGCGTCCTCGCTGCTGGCTCCCGGCGCGGCGATGCTCGGGGTCGGCACCCTGATCTCGCTCGCCGGGGTGGCGGACAACCTCGCCTGGCTCGCCGCGGCCGGCACCGTCGTCGCGGGCGTCGGGTTCGGCGCGTCGGTGCTGGCCACGTTCGGCACCTTCGCGAGGATCGCCAGGCCGCAGGAGCGAGGAGCGGTCTTCGCCCTGGCGAACGTCATCAACTACTTGGGCAACAGCGTGCCAGCTGTGCTCGGTGGCATCGCCGTCACCGCTCTGGGGCTGAGGTCCGCCACGGTGATCTACGCGCTGGCGATCGCGTTGATCACCTTCTCCGCCTTCGCCCTGCGCCTGAACCAGCTACGGCTCCAGCGTCACATCGCCCCCGTTCCCTGCGACACCCCGACAAGATAAGGACGAATCATGACAACTAGCTCCAGGGCCAGGCAGGACCGGGAGGTCCGGCGGCCCGATGGCACGACCATCCGCTACACCGTCAGCGATCCGGAGGAAGGGCGGGCCCTGGCTCTCATCCATGGGTGGGCGTGCGATCGCGGCGACTTCGACGCGGTCACCGACCATCTGCCCGACGGCCACCGCGTACTGGCGATCGACCTCGCCGAGCACGGCGAGTCGCGGTCGGCGCGGGAGGTCTGGACGATGGAGGAATTCGCCCGCGACGTGGCCGCGGTCCTGGAGGCCGAGGCGGTGGACGAGGTCGTCGTGGCCGGGCACTCCCTCGGCGGGGCGGTCGCGGTGGAGGTGGGCCGGCTGCTGCCCGACAAGGTCTCGCACGTGGTCGCGCTCGACGCCTTGCACTATCTGTCCCTGTTCCCGGCGATGAGCGAGGAGCGGGCCGAGGCGGTGCTGCGCGTGTTCAGGGAGGACTTCGCCGCGGCGGTGCGGGGGCTGGTGGAGGGAGGCTCGCCGGTCGGGACCGACCCGGCTCTGAAGGACGCGTACTTCGAGAAGATGGTCGCCGTGCGTCAGCCTGCCGGGCTGCGTTCCATCGAGGGCCTGGTGAGCTGGGACATGGACGCGGCGCTGCGCGAGACGGAGCAGCCGATCACCGTGTTCGCGATCCGCGACCTCGTCACGCAGGAAGCGATCGACCGCTACGGTGACCGGCTCGACATCGTGCTCGTCGACCTGGGCAGCCACCACTTCCCGGCGGAGTCGCCGGAGGACACGGCGAAGCTCCTGGCCGGAGTGGTTGGGGCCTGATCGCTACTGCCGAACTCCCGAGCGGCTGGCTTGGAGCAGGGCCAATCGCGTCAGTCCAGTGATCATCACAGGTATGCCGACGAGCCAGCAGCGGATGCCCGCCCAGACGCCCTCGTTGGCATGCTGGCCGTTGCCTTGGACCTCAGGCGCGAGAGCGGAGGCGATCACCGGGAGCAGGAGCAGCGTGACGCCTGCGACGAAGAGCGCCGCGCTGGCTGCGATCGACTGTCTCGGCTGGTAGGGGCGGGCCGTCAGCAGAGTCAGGGCCGCTAGGCAGACGACGGCGGGCAGCGCTACCTTGCCCGCCCAGTGCAGCAGCATCGTCGTCCCGTACCAACGCTCGTCCGGAAGGGGCTCCGCGAAGTAGAGCGCAGGAGCCGGCGCGCCGAGGAGGTCTCGCACGGTGCCCAGCAGGCTGCCGCCGATGAAGGCGAGAATGAACACGGACCAGCGCCACCCGGTCCGGAGTCCCCTCGCCGAAACGATGAGGGAGGCGGCGGCGGCGAGCAGGCCGAGCACCACGCCCTTGGTGGCTCCGTTGGCGAAGGGGATCCATGTGTTCCACGGGTAGTTTCCGACCGTGACGGCCGTCCACACGCCGACCGCACCCCAGGTGACGACGCCGACGACGATCCCGATGCACAGCACATCCCTGATGTGTTTGCTCACGATGTCCTTTGGGGGATCTTCACGGCGCATCGGGTCATCATGATTGGTGCGAGGCATGCGTGCAAGCCGCTGGACTGTCCACAAACCGCACTGGATGAATTATGGGAGCAGGCGACGCCTGTACGTCAGGTCTCTTTTCCCAGGGATTTCACCTGGATGCTCGAGTGATCGCTAAGAATGGTGAGCATGCGGAAAGCCAGGATCCAGGGCGGTCTCACCCTGTTCGCGCTGGCTGGGGTCGTCGGCGGGCTGGCTTGGATCGTGGATGCTCTGCTCAACTCGCTCATGCTGTGGGTCGTCGCGGCGTTTCTGGCATGGAAGGGCATCTTGGTCTTTCTGGGCAGAGGTGAATCCTCGCCGGTCTCGCCACCTCCTGCGCCGGGCGCGTCTCAGGAAGTGCCCGACGCGCTGGCCTCCTCTTCGACAGCCCCCGGTGATAGTCCGCGTACGGATCATCCAGACGAACTGGGGGAGTTCGTCAAGGAGTTCAAGGTGTTCGTGCGGCGGATCATCGCCGTGTGTCTTGTTTTTCTCTTGGTGCCGGTGGCGGTGATTTCGGCCGTTACGGGGTTGTTCTTGTTGTCCGGAGGCGAGGTGCTGGGCGCTGGTGCCGCTTTCCTGCTCGCCGGAGGGCTCGCATGGTGCTGTTGGGGGCTTCCGCTGCGCAAGCTCTGGGCGCGCGGCGGCGGTGAGGTATCGCAGGTCACCGAGGATCACACGAGGGCGGGCGACGAAGAGGGGACGGTTCCCGGGTGGCTGTCGCTGCCCGAAGAGATCCTTCTCCTCTCGTACGGCAATGGCGCCGCCCACGATGGCGAGCTGAGCGCGGCCGCTTGCGCGGGAGCGGAGCTCGGCGAACTCGTGTTGCGCCGTAGGGTGCGGATCACGGCTCGAAAGTCGCGGCTTTTCGGGGTTGAGGTGTACGTCGGGTCAGGTGCGATTCGTGTGCTCGATTCTGCGCCCACCGGGCTTGCCTGGGCCGACGAGCTTCTGGCGGAGCTGGAGCGACTCGAGAATTCGCGGCCACGCCGGATGCCCTTCGCCGCGGCCCGGACGAGCCCGGAGAGCAGGCCGGTGAGCGTGGACAAGTGGCTTCGGTTGCGCGGTGACAAAGCCCTTCTTCTGCACAGGGAAGCGCTGACCGAACGTCGTGTGCTGCTTCACAGTCCAGGCCGTCCGGTGATTCGGAAAGAGCGCCACCACCCGGATCCCGCCGTGCGTGACGAACTGATCGGCCGGCTTCGCGCTGTCAGTGACGGACGGGTCCCTCTGGACGAGCGCATGCTGCTCCTGCTGAACCTCGTGGCAGCGGCCGGGCTGAGCGGCGAGCTGGGGTTGAACGTCGACCACGTCCTCAAGAACGGGGCACTGCCGGAGGAGACGAGGGAGACCGGCGTACTCCTTGCCGAGAGCGTTTCCGAGAGAAGCCGGGTCGGCGGGGGCGGCGGCGAGTAGCTGCCGACCACGTCAGGTCACCTTGGAACTCATCGGTACGGGCGTGCTGCGGGTCATCGGATCCGGGCCGGTGCGCCAGCGGTAACCGATTGAGCGCAGGTGCCGGTATTCCACTGTCGACAGCGACAGGGACGTGACGGTCCCGCAGAGGTTCAACGTCAGCCAGATCCAGTAGGGAAGGCCGTTGGAGTCGCCCTCCCAGAGCTCTGTGACGTTGAGCAGCAGCATGATGAGCGTGGTGCCGATCGGCGCGAGCAGCGGGTGGATCTCGCCGGTCCACATGCCGGTGCGCGCCGCCCAGTAGACGATGCAGCCCCAGAAGCAGAAGTACCAGAGAAGAAGGAAGGGCGCGGCCAGGAAGGCGAGGAGTCCTAGCCGTCCGTCGAGGTCGATGGAGGGGGTGGGAAAAAGAGACAGCAGGAGGAACGGCAGACTCACGATGGTCAGTGCGGGCGCCGCACGTGCCAGGAGACGCAGCGCACCAGGCAGGAGCTGGGCGCGGTGGCCTGGGCGGGTGATGATGAGCATCACGAGAAACGCCAGCGGCGGCAGCAGAAGAGCGACGACTCCGGTCTGCAGCATCTTCATGAATACGCCGGGCCAGGGGTCGAGAACACCCTGGTACCGGGAGGCGATCACCACGATGGTGACCATGCCGACCGTTGCCCGCCAGAAGGAGAGCCGATCCAGGAGCCGTTCTTCTCTGGATGGCCCGACTGCGGGCTTGAACACGAGCTTGGCCACGAGCCATGGGCGGAGCAGCATGGTGAGGACGCGCGAGCGTTCCTCCTGAGATTCCCCCGGCTGCGTCATGCTCCCATGGTGTCGGCCGGACTTGCGCTTCGCTTGCAGGGCCTTGGAAGCCGGCGTCGTTGCCACCACGCCCAATCCGAGTCGGGCGATACAGGCGACATCGGAGAGGTGCGGCGGAGGTAATACACGTCGACGGGCCGGACCAGGGCATAGAGCTGCGCCCCCGCCCACGGCGGTAAGCGGTCCAGAGCCTGCTGGAGGCGCGAGCGAGGCGCGTCCCCGGTGCATTCAGGGCACTCGCACCCGCGGAAAACGCGCTCGGCGGTCCCCGTCAGGACCGCCGCCTGCCAAGCCACCAGGGCATCGGCCACCGCCCCGGGCCACATAAGGGTGTGTTCGAGGGCGATCACCGCGCCCATAGGACGCCGCCCCAGCCCGGGAACGTGATGGATCACCGCGCGATGAGCCCCGCATCCCTGCACAAGGACCTCGGATGGGCGCCTACGCGGCATGGCCCTTTCTGGTCGATGACATGACCACGATCATCGCACAGGGTCAGGTCTTGACCGGGCCGCCCAGCCACACGCCGATCTCCTCGCCCGACACGTACGCCGCCTCGTCGCTCACCAGGAACGACACGGTCGCCGCCACCGCCTCCGCCGGCACGCGGGGCCAACTGGCGACGAGGGCGTCGACCGCCTTGTCGCCGGCGCTGCGGACCATGTCGGTCTCGACGAAGCCGGGCACCACCGTATTGACAGTGATCCCGCGCCGCGCGACCTCCTTGGCCAGCACGCCGGTCATGGCGACGAGCCCGCCTCTGCACCCACCTCAACGACGCCCTGCGCGCCGGCACGTGACATGAGCGTGTGCGCTATCTGGACGTCGAAGACCGGCTGGCAGTAGCGGCGAGCTGCGCCGCCTGCTGACCGGGAATCCCGGCCCTGGCCCGGGCGCGGCTGGGGGACGAGGACGGTGTGTCGCGCACCCTGCTGCACGTGGTCACCGACTGGGCCCGGCCACTACCCGGACGGTCCGGCGTCGGTGCGTGGGCTGGTGGCCGGCGTTCCGGTGCCGAGGATCTGGAAGCCTGGCTGCGGCAGCGCGGCCGGGTGCTGACGCTAGCCGGTGAGTGTGAGGGTGTAGATGCCGGAGGGGCCGCAGGCCGCGATGAGGTTGCCCGCCTGCCAGCAGACGTCGAGCAGCTTGGCGTCGGTGCGTAGGATCGCGGCGCATTCGTGACTGCCCGCATGCCAGAGGCGCACGGTCCGGTCGGCTGAGGCGGTGACGAGCCAGTCGCTGCCGGGCGAGATGGCGACGGCGTTGACCTGGCCGGTGTGGCCCCGCAGGGTGGCGCGGCGGGTGCCGTCGCGGTTCCAGAGGCGTACGGTCTCGTCCTTGGCGGCGGTGGCGAGCCAGGTGCTGTCCGGGGCGATGGCGACGGCGGTGATGTGGCCGGTGTGGCCGGTCAGGGTGGCGCGTGCGAGGCCGTCCGCCCTCCAGAGTCGTACGGTCTTGTCGTGGGACCTGGTGGCGAACCAGGTGCCGTCCGGGGCGATGGTCACCGCGTAGATCCAGCCGGTGTGGCCGGTCAGGGTGGTGAGCCAGGTGCCGTCCGGGGTCCAGAGTTGTACGGTCCGGTCCGCTGAGGCGGTGGCCAGCCAGGTTCCGTCCGGGGCGATGGCCACGCCGAGGACCCAGTCGGTGTGGCCGTCCAGGGCGGTGCGATGGGTGCCGTCGCGGTTCCAGAGGCGTACGGTCTCGTCCTTGGCGGCGGTGGCGAGCCAGGTGCTGTCCGGGGCGATGGCGACGGCGGTGACCGGCCCGGTGTGGCCGGTCAGAGTCGGGCCTGCGGTGCCGTCCGGTTTCCAGAGTCGTACGGTCTGGTCCGCCGAGGCGCTGGCCAGCCAGCCGCCGTCGGGGGCGATGGCCGCCGCTCTCACCGGGCCGGTGTGGCCGCGCATGGTGGCGCGTTCGGTGCCGTCGGCGTTCCAGAGCCGTACGGTCTTGTCGGCTGAGGTGCCGGCGAGCCAGGTGCCGTCCGGGGCGACGGTCACCGTTTCGACGCGGCCGCTGTGGCCGGCCCTGGTGCCGCGCTTGCGGCTGTTGGGGCTCCACAGCCGCACCGTCCGATCCTCGGAGGCGGTGGCGAACCAGGTGCCGTCGGGGGCGATGGTCACCGCGTTGACTTCGCCGGTGTGGCCCCACCGGGTGTTGCGCGTGCTGCCGTCCGGTCTCCACAGCCGTACGGTCTCGTCGTCGGAGGCGGTGGCGAGCCAGGCGCTGTTGGGTGCGATGGCGACCGCGTTGACCCAGCTTTCATGGCCGGTGAGGGCTTTGCGGACGCTGCCGTCGGGTTTCCACAGCCGTACGGTCTCGTCCTGGCCGGTGGTGGCCAGCCAGGTGCCGTCGGGGGCGATGGCCACCGCGTGCACCCAGCCCTTGTGGCCGGTCAGGACGGCGCGTTCGGCGCCGTCCGCTTCCCAGAGTCGTACGGTCTCGTCGTTGGAGACGGTGGCGAGCCAGGTGCTGTCGGGGGCGATGGCGACCGCGTTCACCCAGTCGGTGTGACCGTGCAGGGTCGCGCGTGCGGTGCCGTCCGCCTCCCAGAGTCGGACGGTCGCGTCGTCGGAGGCGGTGGCCAGCCAGGTGCCGTCGGGGGCGATGGCGACCGCTCTCACCTGGCCGGTGTGGCCGCGCATGGTGGCGCGCCAGGCGCCGTCGGCCCTCCAGAGGCGTACGGTCCGGTCGGCTGAGGCGGTGGCCAGCCAGGTGCCGTCGGGGGCGATGGCCGCCGCGTACACCCATTCCCGGTGGCCGGTCAGGGTGGCGCGGACGCTGCCGTCCGGTTTCCAGAGTCGTACGGTGTGCTCTCCCGAGGTGCTGGCGAGCCAGGTTCCGCCGGGGGCGATGGCGACCGCTCTCACCGCGCCGGGGTGGCGTGACAGGGTGCGGGCCGGGGCGGAGTGGCGGCTCTCCGGCATCGGTGCGGTGGGCAGCAGCGTCGTACGGGTCGCGCCGTGGAGACGTTCGATCTGGCGGCGCAGCGGTGGAAGGACGCCGAGGTGCGTCAGGCGGTTGCCCTCGCTCAGCTGCTTGGTCTGCAGGTCACCCAGCAGGTACCCGACCTGGGCGATCAGGTGACGGACCTCCGCCGCCAGGGACGAGGTCGAGTAGGCCAGATCGCTTTCCAGCGTCAGCGGCCCCGCCTGGTCGAGCCTGGCCAGGATCCAGCGGACGTCGGTGACCAGCCCGTCCAGTTCCGGCCCCGAGTCGCTCTCCGCCAGGTGGTACGTGAGGTTGTCCCATAGGAAATGCCCTCGCGGCAGCCGCCACCACTCCGGGGTCTCCGTGCCCGGCACCAGGCGACGCGCCTCCTCGATCATCAGCCGGTTGGCCTCCGCCAGGCGTTTCGGGTCCTCGTTCAGCTCGGATCGGGCGTACGAGCGCACTACGTCGTGCAGCGCCACCACGCGACGGTCGCCCTCCGCCCACAGCAGCGTCACCAGCGACAGGCCCGCCAGATCCTCACACAGGCGATGCGACTGCTCCGGGCTCAGGCCGGCGGTTCCCCGCCAGAGCAGGGCCACCACGTCCACCGGGACCTCGACGTCCTCGGCGAAGATCCCCAGCTCCAGGAACCGCTCCCGCATCCCCGCGGCCAGCACCTCCAGGCTGTAGTCGATGGTCGCCTTCACCGCGGTGCTCCGCTGGCCGCTGTCGGAGATGTCCAGCGCCGCCGGTCCCGCCTGCCGCAGGCGGGCCACGGCGTGCTCCGCCGCGGCGTTCACCTGCGCGCCCTGGTTCACGTCGTCCACCAGCCGCGTGTTGACCAGCGTCAGCAGCAGCGGCCACCCTCCCGTCGCCTCCAGCAGCCGTCGCCGCACCCCCTCTTCCAGGGGCGGCAGGTCACGCCCCAGCAGGCGTGCCGCCGCAGCGGGCGTCATCGCGTCCACCTGGACCTTGACGATCCCGTCTTGCAGCAGGCGCGGCCGGCGCGTGGTGACGAGGAGCCGCGAGCGCCGCGCCACCGCCAGGAACGGCTCCAGCTGGGTACGGCTCCACACGTCGTCGACGACCAGCAGCATCCGGCCCCGCTCGGCCATCAGCTCGGCCAGGTGGTGCGCCAGTTGCCCGACGTCGGTCATCTGCGGGTGCTCGTCCGACAACGTCTCGCAGAGACTGCGGATCAGGTCCGCGACCTCCAGGACATCCGTGCCCTCGGTGGCGTTCCTGTCGTGGCCGGCGGTCGCCCACATGATGCCGCCGGAGAAGTGCCGCAGCACGCGCCGGTCGTTGCAGGCGGCCAGCGCCAGCGAGGTCTTGCCGAACCCGCCGGCCCCCAGCAGCGCCGTCGTCACCCCCACCGTGCCGCCGTCGGAGCTGGTCAGCGCCTTGACCACGGCGTCCAGCTCGTCGCGGGCGACCCATCCCGGCGGCATGGCCGGGACCTGGAACAACCCCGTCCGCACCCGCCGCTCCTGCGGCCTCGGCCACGCCACCCATGTCGATAGCACCGACAGGATGACGAACAGGGGGATCCACCACTCACGTAAATCTCTGATCTCCTCGGGGAAATACTCAGTGATCACGTTGCCGGATAAGCTCGCACCGGCGGAGAGCACGCTCAGAGCGACAGCCGCCCCTAAGGCGTAGCGTTTCCTCCGACCGGCCATACCCCACCTCGACGATGGCGGTCCCGCCGAAAACCTGGCTCCCCATCGTGTCCGTACCCAGGACCGGGCGACCGGCACCGCGAAGCGCATCCGGCTATGAATCTTCCTGGTTCCGGCTGGCCGAAAGGCGAAAACCAGTACATCGGGTGAGATTACCGACACCCTGCGTCGAGAACATCGACCGTGTGACCACGCACGAGGAGAGGACTCGGCCATGCCCAAGTACCTGATCCAGGCCACCTACACGGCGGACGGACTCAAAGGAGTGTTGAAAGACGGCGGCACCGGGCGGCGGCAGGCGGTGGACCGGGTGGTGGAGAGCATCGGCGGCCGGGTCGAGCAGATGTACTTCGCGTTCGGCGAGACGGACACCTATGTGATCGTCGATCTGCCGAGCAACGAGGCCTCGGCCGCTCTGGGGCTGACGATCGCCGCGTCCGGGGCCGTACAGATGAAGACGATCGTCCTGCTGACGCCGGAGCAGGTGGACGAAGCCGTACGGATGGAGGTCGCGTACCGGGCCCCTGGCGCGTGATCAGCCTCCGTGGACGTGCGAGCGGGAGTATCCGATCGCGGCCACAACGACGCACAGGCCCGCCAGCAGGTATCCCGCCGCGGTTCCCCACGGCACCGGGGTCACCGTGATCGCGGCGGTCGCCCGGCTCTGCATCAGGGTCACGTTCGCGAACTGGAACACCGCGGAGCCGAACAGCAGCGCCGCCACCAGCCCGTGGTAGGGCCCGCGCCGATCGAGCGCCAGCAGACAGGCCGCCGCCACCCCGACCGTGGGGCTCAGGAGCACGGCGACGTACGCCGGCAGCGGTGCGATCTCCAGGAACAGGAGGGTCAGTTCGCTGTCCGCGTCGGAGACCTGGTGGGCGATGTCGCCTATGTCGAAGCCGACGTAATGGGGGCCGCCCAGCACCTCCACCCAGCTCAGCGTGAAGGTCGCGGCCGTCAGGAGGGCGCATAACAGCAGGCCGGTCCGGCCCGGTGCGGCGGAGCAGGGTCGGCGTCACGACGCAAGATCCTAGCTTCGTGCGGCGTGGTCAGCGCGGTGCTCCTGCGCGGCCTGCGCCGTATGATGTTTTAGGTCATATAGGGGGTTTTTCTCCTTCTGGCCATAATCTGCACGTCTGTACCGACGCGTGGCCTGCTGGACCTCGTTACCTTCACGGAGACTCATTGGATCTCGCCATGCGCCGGCGACGGAGAGCGCTTTTCCTGTTCTTCCTCATCCCGGGCGTCTCGCTGGCGTCGTGGGTGGCCCGCACGCCTGACATCCGCGACCGGCTGGAAGCGTCCACCGCCGAGATGGGCGTGATCCTGTTCGGGCTGTCGCTCGGGTCCATGATCGGGATTCTGTGCTCCGGGCGGCTCGTCTCGCGCTTTGGGACGAGGCCCGTGATGGGGGTCGGGTTCTCCCTGATCGTCACGAGCGTGGGGGTGGTGAGCGCCGGAAGTCTCCTGGCGTCCGCGCCGCTGGTCATGGCGGGGCTGTTCATGTTCGGGGTGGGCATGGGCGGGGGCGAGGTGGCGATCAACGTGGACGCCGCCGACGTCGAGCGCGCCACCGGCAAGACGACCATGCCGATCCTGCACGGCTGTTTCAGCCTGGGCACCGTGCTCGGCGCTCTCGTCGGCATGGCCGCCACCGCCGTCCCGGTTCCCGCCCACTGGCATCTGGCCGTGATTACGGTGATCGTCACCGCCATGTTGCTGTACGCGATCCGCGCCATTCCCGCGGGCACCGGGCTGCAGGCGCCCCGCGAGACCGGGTCCGGTCAGGCCCGGCCGAAGCTCTGGAAGGACACGCAGCTCGTCCTGATCGGCGCGATCGTGCTGGCGATGGCCCTGGCCGAAGGGGCGGCCAGCGACTGGCTGCCGCTCCTCATGGTCGACGGGCACGGGCTGGACGCCACCTCCGGGTCCCTCGTCTACACCGGTTTCGCCGCCGCCATGACCGTCGGCCGTTTCGGCGGGGCCTACTTCCTCGACCGGTTCGGCCGTACCGCCGTGATGCGCGCCTGCGCCGTCTCGGGGACGATCGGCCTGCTCGCCGTGATCTTCTCGGACAACGCGGTGCTGGCGGGCGCGGCGGTGCTCTTCTGGGGGCTCGGCGCGTCCCTGGGCTTCCCGGTGGCGCTGTCGGCCGCGGGCGAGACCGGGCCCGACGAGACCGCCCGCGTCAGCCTGGTCGCCACGCTCGGCTACATCGCCTTCCTCGTCGGACCGCCCGCCCTGGGCTTCCTCGGCGAGCACTGGGGCCTGCGCAGCGCCATGCTGGTCGTGCTCGTCTTCGTCGTCTCCGCCATCTTCCTGGCCCCGGCCGTCGACACCCGCCGCCGCTCCGCCGCCCTGGAGGAGCAGGAGCGCACCCAGGTTTCCTGATTTACCGGAAGCGCCGGCGGTTCCGGGCCGGGCGGTTCGGTGCCGGGGCGGTGATGGTCACCGGGATCCCCGACGGAGCCTGGGCGCCCGTGATGCGGCTGAGCTCGGCCCCGCCCGAACGGACCTCGCTGGTCTGCGGGACGATCCCGGCGTCGGCCATCAGGCGGTTCATGTCGCGCCGCTGGTTGGGCAGGACGAGGGTGACGACGCTGCCGGACTCGCCGGCACGGGCCGTGCGGCCGCCGCGGTGCAGGTAGTCCTTGTGGTCGCTGGGCGGGTCCACGTTGACGACGAGGTCGAGGTTGTCGACGTGGATGCCGCGGGCCGCGACGTTGGTCGCCACCAGCACCGTGACGTGGCCGGTCTTGAACTGGGCGAGAGTGCGGGTGCGCTGAGGCTGGGACTTGCCCCCGTGCAGCGCGGCGGCGCGCACGCCGTTGTTCAGCAGGTTCCGGGTGAGCTTGTCCACGGCGTGCTTGGTGTCCAGGAACATGATCACCCGGCCGTCGCGGGCGGCGATCTGCAGCGTGGTGGCCTGCTTGTCGGTGCCCTGGATGTGCAGCACGTGGTGCTCCATCGTGGCGACCGCGCCGGCCGAGGGGTCGACCGAGTGGACCACCGGGTCGTTCAGATAACGGCGCACCAGCTGGTCGACGTTGCGGTCCAGAGTGGCGGAGAACAGCATCCGCTGGCCTCCGGGCCGCACCTGGTCGAGCAGGTAGGTGATCTGCGGCATGAAGCCCATGTCGGCCATCTGGTCGGCCTCGTCCAGCACGGTGATGCCGACCTGGTCCAAGCGGCAGTCGCCGCGCTCGATGAGGTCCCTCAGCCGTCCCGGGGTCGCGACGACGACCTCGGCGCCGGCGCGCAGCGCGCTGGCCTGGCGGCCGATCGACATGCCGCCGACGACGGTGGCCAGCCGCAGCCGCAGTGATCGGGCGTACGGGGTCAGCGCATCGGTGACCTGCTGGGCCAGCTCCCGGGTGGGCACAAGGATGAGGGCCAGCGGCTGCCGCGAACCGGCTCGCTGACCGGCGGTGCGGGTGAGCAGGGCCAGGCCGAAAGCGAGTGTCTTGCCCGACCCGGTGCGTCCGCGTCCGAGGACGTCCCGGCCGGCCAGGGAGTTCGGCAGCGTGGCCGCCTGGATCGGGAACGGCTCCTTCATGCCCAGCCTGGTGAGCGTCTTCATCAGCGCGGGCGGCAGGTCCAGCTCGGCGAACGTCGCGGCCGGGGGCAGCGCCGGGGTGACGGTGACCGGCAGGGCGAACTCACCCTGCAGCGCGGGACGTCGTCCGCGACCGCCTGAACGGCCCCGGCCCGGCGAACCGAAGCGGTGGCCGTGGGCTGAGCCGCCCGTGCGGGCGGAAGCGCGGCGGTCGTACGTACGGGTACTACGGTTCAAGGAGAACCTTTCTTGAATGCGGCACGTGTCGGCGTGATTCCGGGCGCGGATGAACGGCACGAGGAACAGCGGGCACGAGCCGGAGAAAAGACGGACGGGCCGGCGTGGATCAGCCTGGCCGCATGCGTCGGAAAAGCGGCGCGCCGGGGCCCCCATCGCTGAGGACCCCAGCCGCGCGGTGTATCGGTGTCAGGCGGGAACGATGTTCTCGGCCTGCGGACCCTTCTGGCCCTGGGTGATGTCGAAGGCCACCTTCTGGCCCTCGTGCAGCTCGCGGTAGCCGCCGGTGGAGACGATGTTCGAGTAGTGGGCGAAGACGTCGGCGCCGCCGCCGTCCTGCTCGATGAAGCCGAATCCCTTTTCCGCGTTGAACCACTTCACGGTGCCGGAAGCCATGGTGATCTCCTCTTGCTAGGTGCAAAACCGAAATCCGCACCGTGCGGATTTCGCGTCGCCGATATAGGCCCACACCCGGAGAAGACCGGTAAACAAAAAATGCACCTGAGGATTCGTACCGTCAGGTGCACACAAGTTTTCATGGGTACCACAACTGCAACTGACCCCAACCTAGCACACGTCGAGGCGAGCGCCGGGATTCTCCGCGACGTTCTTCATACGTAAGATCATCTCCGTCCTCGCGGGGTGTTCCGCGGCCGCCCAGGAATCGTGCGCGTTCACCTGGTTCAACATCGACGACCGTGACGTGCTCACCGCGGTCTCCGAGGCGAAGACGCTGGCGAAGGACGAGAAGTGGCTCCCGTCCACGGGGCGCATCGGTGAGAGCTCTTTCGGCGCCGCGGGACGGTACGTCGTTCACCAGATGACGGAGCGCCTGGTGGACGCCGACTTCGTGGTGGAATGCGACGGTAAGCAGCTCGGCTCGGGGCACGTCACGTCCGGGAAGCACGGCGACGCCGGCGGTTCGGGCGAGTGCGGGACCGACCCGTCGGACGAGACCGGCCTCGCGGACCTGGCGTCGCGGTTGGCGTGCACCTGCGGACCGTGCCGACCGGCAGGCAGGCAGAGCAGATCGGCCAGGCGGCTGCTGAAACGCCGCCGCCGCAAGGAAGCGCGCGCCAACAGCATCGTGACCGAGGCAGAACGCACCGGGCGCGGGATCGCTCTGGAGGATCTCCAGGGCATCCACGAACGGGTACGGCTTCGCAAGCGCCAGCGGGTCACGCTGCCTGACGCGGGCCGGACCGTCGAAGCCATCGACGGGGAGGAGCTGCAAGCTCGGTCGTTTACGACCGAGAAGCTGATCTGAGGGCGCAGGTGTTGGCCACGTCGCCGGAGGTCCGGCGGGGGACGGTGGCGCTGGGCGGCGGGGGCTCGCGGCGGCCGTCCGTCCAGTTTTCCAGGGCCTCGAACGCCGTCCGCATGCAGGGGAGCAGGGGCCGCATCCGGTCGGGGAAGGCGTCGTACTCGATGTCGAGGTGGGAGGCGCCCTCGATGCGGTAGTAGCGGTGCAGCCGGCCTCTGCCCTGCGAGCGCACCTGGGCGGCGTACGCGTCGCCGTGGATCTTGATGGGCAGCAGGGTGTCCAGGGTGCCCTGGACGGTGATGAGCGGCTTGCCGATGCGGCCGGAGTGCGAGGCGCGCTTCACGGTCCGGTGCACGCTCCGCGGGCGGGCGTAGTAGTCGTAGTCGGCGTCGCAGTTCGGGGTGCCGCTCTGGCAGAACGGGATGCCGGCGTCGAGGTCGCCGTCGAAGCCGGGGTCGATCGCCTCGCGGTATCGGCGCTGGGTGCCGTCCCACAGGATGCGGTAGTTGAAGTCCCACAGGAACTCGGAGCCGGGGGCGAAGCCCGCGCGGATCATGGCGGCGTGCGCCTCGGGGTCGCCGGTGGCGGCGTACTTGGGGTACTCGCGCAGCCCGACCGGCAGGTAGACGAGGGCGTTCGGCTTGTCGTCGGGCGGCCAGAAGGTGCCCTCCGCGTCCACGCCGCCGTCGTACAGCTCGGGGTGGTTCTCCAGCGCCCAGCGGACGAGCTGGCCGCCGTTGGAGATGCCCGCCGCGTACGTCTTGCGGGGCTTCCGGCCGTAGTGGCGGGCGACGGTCGCCTTGGCGGCGACGGTGATCTGGGTCATCCGGTGGTACCACTCGACGATGGCGTCGCCGGGCCGCCTGCCGTCCTTGTAGAACTCCAGGCCGCCGTTGCCCTTGTCGGTCGAGGCGTAGGCGTACCCCTTGGCCAGCACCCAGTCGGAGATCGTGAAGTCGTTGGCGTACTGGAAGCGGTTGCCCGGGGCGCCCGCGACGACCAGGCCGCCGTTCCAGCGCTTGGGGAGGCGGATGACGAACTGGGCGTCGTGGTTCCAGCCGTGGGTGGGATTGGTGGCGGAGGTGTCCGGGAAGTAGCCGTCGATCTGGGTGCCGGGCACGCCGCTGGGGTTGCGGGTGGCGGCCGAGTGCAGGCCCGTCCAGTCGGCGGCGTCGGTGTGGCCGGAGGCGACCGTGCCGGCCGTGGTGAGGTCGTCCAGGCAGGCGGTGATCTGGTGCTGCGCTCCCGGTACGGGGGTCTGGCGGCAGCGGTCCGCCTGGGCGGGCGGCGCCGGCGGCAGCAGGGAGACCGCGAGGAGCGGCGCCAGCAGGGCTGCGGGTCTGCGGAGAGACAGGGGCATGGGGGACTCCCATCGGTCAGGCCGTGGTGGACGCCATGCTGTGCCGCCGCCGGCGGGTACGGCGACGTACGCGATCTCCACTGTTCGCCGCCGTCCGGTGGTGACTTCGTCCATCGCTTCCGGCCCGGCGGGCCGCGCCGCCCGGGCCGGGGGTGCGGGGGCGGTGCTCGTCTCACGCGTCCGTGTGTGCTGTTCCGTACGGGTGAGCCAGGAATGTGTGATCACGTCACCTGGTGGGCTGTCCCGGCGGCTACCTAACGTTCACGGTGACGACACGTGAGGAGGGCGCATGGGAGGAGCCCCGGCCCTGTCCGTCCCCGTCCTGGCCGCGCGCGGCCTGATCAGGGAGTTCCGCGGCTTCCGGGCCGTGGACGGCGTCGACCTGGACGTGGCCGAGGGCAGCGTGCACGCCCTGGTCGGGCCCAACGGCGCCGGCAAGACCACCCTGTTCAACCTGCTCACCGGCTTCCTGAAGCCGACCGCCGGCAGCGTGCTGCTCCAGGGCCGCCGGGAGCTGGCCGGGCGCAGCCCCGAGACGATCACCCGGCTGGGCGTGGCCCGCTCGTTCCAGATCACCAGCCTGTTCGCCGAGCTGACCCCGCGCCAGCACGTGGAGCTGGCGCTGGCCGGCCCCACCGGGCTGGGCTGGCGGTTCTGGCGCTCCGACCGCGCGCTGGCCCGCTTCGCCGCCCCCGCCGCCGCTCTGCTCGCCCGGGTCGGGCTCGAAGCCCACGGTGACGTTCCGGCGGGCTCTCTCTCGTACGGGCGGAAACGCGCGCTGGAGCTGGCCCTCGCGCTCGCGCTGGACCCCAAGGTGCTGCTGCTGGACGAGCCGACGGCCGGGATGGGCGTCGAGGACGTGGACCGCACCATCGAGCTCATCCACACCATCCGGGCGGGCCGCACCGTGGTCATGGTCGAGCACAACATGAACGTGGTCGCCAGCCTCGCCGACCGCGTGACCGTACTGCAGCACGGCAAGGTGCTGGTGGAAGGCCCGTACGCGGAGATCCGCCACGATCCCCGCGTCATCACCGCCTACCTCGGGGACGCCGATGCTGCGCGTTGACGGGCTGTCCGCCTGGTACGGCGAGGCGCGGGCGCTGCGCGAGGTGTCGATGCGCGTCGACGAGGGCGAGATCGTCACGCTGGTCGGCCGGAACGGCGCGGGCAAGACGACGCTGCTGCGCTGCCTGATGGGCCTGCACGGCGGGTACGGCCGGACCACCGGCACGATCTCCCTGCTCGGCAAGGATGTCACCGCGCTGCCCCCGCACGCGCGCGCCCGCCGCGGCGTCGGCTACGTCCCCGACGACCGCGGCATCTACGCCACCCTGTCCGTCGAGGAGAACCTGACCCTCGCGCCGGTGACCAAGGCCGCGGGCGGCCCGGCGCCGTGGTCGCTGGAGCGGGTGTACGAGACGTTCCCGCACCTGCGGGAGCGGCGCCGGGCCCCCGGCACCACGTTGTCCGGCGGCGAACAGCAGATGCTCGTGCTCGCCCGGGTGCTGCGGACGGGCGCCCGGCTGCTGCTCTGCGACGAACCGACCGAGGGCCTGTCCCCGATCTTCGTCCAGCGGATCGGCGAGATCCTCCGCGAGGTGCGCGCCGCCGGCACCACCGTCCTGCTGGTGGAGCAGAACGTGCACTTCGCCGCCGCCGTCGCCGACCGCCACTACCTGCTCGCCGAGGGGCGGATCGTCGAATCGCTCGACCGGGACCAGGTACGCGAGCGCGAGCACCAACTACTCGACTACCTCGGAATCTGAACGGCCCGCGGGCGCAGAGGAGAAGCCGACATGAGAATCACAGGCTGGAGCGGCGGCCTGGCCGCCGCGGCACTGCTGCTGGCCGGGTGCGGCGGCGGCCCCGGCGGTGGCGGCGGGAAGATCAGCGACGGCGGGATCGTGCTGGCCGTGCTGAACGACCAGTCGGGCATCTACGCCGACACCTCCGGCCGCGGCACGGTCGAGGCCGTCAAATTAGCCGTGGAGGACTACCGGGCCAAGTACGGCGACCAGGCCGTGGCCGAAAAGATCGACGTGGTGGCCGCCGACCACCAGAACAAACCCGAGATCGCCAACTCCAAGGCCCAGGAGCTCTACGACCGGCAGCACGCCGACGTGATCCTGGACGTGCCCACCTCGTCCGCCGCGCTCGCCGTCGCCACCGTCGCCGAGACCAAGAAGAAGGTCTTCATCGACGTCGGCGCCGCCACCACCGAGCTGACCGGCGAATCCTGCAACAAGTACACCTTCCACTACGGCTACAACAGCTACATGCTGGCCCACGGCACCGGCAGCGAGGTGACCAAGGACGGCGCCGACAGCTGGTACATCGTCTACCCGGACTACGCCTTCGGCCAGGACATGACGGAGACGTTCAGCGCGGCCATCGAGGCGTCAGGCGGCACCGTCGTCGCCTCCGACCCGACGCCGTTCCCCAACGACAACTTCTCCACCTTCCTGCTCAAGGCGCCCGGCCTCGACCCCAAGCCGAAGGTGCTCGGCACCATGCACGCCGGCGGAGACCTGATCAACCTGGTGAAGCAGTACAACGAGTACAAGCTGCGCGACAAGGGCGTCGACCTGGCGCTCGGGCTGCTGGCGCTCAGCGACATCCACTCGCTCGGGCCCGATGCCCTGGCCGGGACCCGCTACACCACCATGTGGGTCTGGAGCTTCGACGACCAGACGAGGGCCTGGGCCGACCGGATGCGGACCAAGCTCGGAAAGCGCCCCACCTCCAACATGGCCGCCAACTACTCGGCCGCCCTGCAGTACCTGGAGGCCGTGCAGCGGGCCGGCACCGACAACGCCGACGAGGTGGTCAAGCAGCTGGAGGGCCGGCAGATCGAGGACATGTTCGTCCGCAACGGCACCATCCGCGCCCAGGACCACCTGCTCGTGCACGACGCCTACCTGGCGCAGGTGAAGCCGTCCAGCGAGGTCGCCGAGGAGTGGGACTACGAGAAGGTCGTCAAGACCATCCCGGCCGCGGAGGCGTTCCCGGCGCAGCCCGACCCGGCGTGCGAGCTGTAGCGTGCTCCAGCAGGCGTTCAACGGACTGGTGGGCGGGGCCTTCTACGCCCTGCTCGCCCTCGGCCTGTCGGTCATCTTCGGCATGCTGGGCGTGGTCAACCTCGCGCACGGCGCGTTCTACATGCTCGGCGCCTTCGGCGCGTTCATCGCGCTCGACTCGTTCGGGCTGAACTTCTGGGTGTCGCTGGCGCTGGTCCCGGTGCTGCTCGGGGTGGCCGGGGCCGTCGTGGAGCGGCTGTTCGTGCGGCGGCTGACGCCGCTCGACCCGCTCTACAACTTCCTGTTCACGTTCGGGCTGGCGCTGATCCTGCAAGACCTGATGAAGCGGGAGTACGGGGTGAACTCCCAGCCCTACCCCCGGCCGCCGGAGCTGTCCGGCACCGCTGACCTCGGGCTGTTCACCTACCCGGCCTACCAGGTGTTCGTGCTGGCGGTGTCGGCCCTGGTGTGCGGGGCCGTGTGGCTGGTGCTCACCCGTACCAGGATCGGCATGATCGTCCGGGCCGCGACCGAGCGGCCCGAGCTGACCCGGGCGCTGGGCATCGACGTCGGCCGCTGGGTGACGCCGGTGTTCGGGTTCGGGATCGCGCTGGCCGCGTTCGCCGGGGTGCTGGCCGCGCCGATGCGGGCGGTCAACCCGCTGATGGGGGCCGACCTGATCATCACCGTCTTCGCGGTGGTGGTGATCGGCGGGCTGGGCTCGGTGTTCGGCTCGGTCACCGCCGGGTTCGCCGTCGGGCTGGTGTCGGCGCTGGGCAACCTGTACGTGCCCGCGCTCTCCCAGACGCTGGTGTTCATCCTGATGGCCGCCGTGCTGCTGTGGCGCCCGGCCGGGCTGTTCGGACGTGAGGAGGCGTTCCGGTGATCTTGTCCAGGCTGGCCCGCTCGGGCCGGGGCGGGATCGCGCTCCTGGTGATCGGGATCTTCGCCGCCCTCGTGCTGCCGTGGCTGATCTACCCGCCGGTGGCGATGGACATCGCCTGCTGGGCGCTGTTCGCCGCGGCGCTGGACCTGCTGCTGGGCTTCACCGGCCTGCTGTCGTTCGGGCACGCCGCCTTCTGGGGCGGGTCGGCGTACTGCACCGGTGTGATCGCGCTCCACGGCGGGCTGCCGTTCCCGGTCGCGATCCTCGGCGGCGCGGCGTTCGCGGCGCTGCTCGCGCTGCCGATCGGCTACCTGTCGGTGCGGCTGACGGGCATCTACTTCGCGATGGTCACCCTGGCCTTCGCCCAGATGCTCTTCTTCGCGGCCAACCAGTGGCGGAGCGTCACCGGCGGGGAGAACGGGCTGCAGGGCATCCCGCGCGAGCTGTTCGGCCTCGACCTGTCCGACCCGTTCTTCTTCTACTACGCGGGGCTGCCGTTCGTGCTGATCGGGCTCTTCGCCGCCTGGCGGATCGTCCGTTCGCCGTTCGGGCGGGTGCTGGTGTCCATCCGGGACAACCCGGCGCGGGCGCGGGCCCTCGGCTATCCCGTCGAGCGCTACCGGCTGCTCGCCTTCGTCCTGTCGGCCGCGCTGTCCGGGACGGCCGGGGGCGTCTTCGCCGTCGGGCACGGCTTCGCCGCCCTCGACGGGCTCTACTGGACCACCTCCGGCCAGGTCGTGATGATGGTCATCCTCGGCGGCATCGGCACACTCTGGGGCGGGATCATCGGGGCCGCCCTGGTCGTCCAGCTCCAGGACTTCCTGGCCACCGCCGGGTTCGAGGGGATCGGGATCGTCACGGGCTCGATCTTCATCGTGATCGTGCTGCTGTTCCGGCGGGGCATCTGGGGCACGGCCCGCCACCTGCTCACCCGTGAGGGCCGCGGAGGCGGTGCAGGCGGAGAGCCAGCTGGATCTCCAGAGCCCGCTCGGGCTCCTGCCAGTCCTCGCCCAGCAGCCGGCCCAGACGGTGCAGCCGCTGGTGGACGGTATTGATGTGGACGTGCAGGCGTTCGGCCGTCCTCGACAGGGCGCACCGGGTGTCGAAGTACGTCTCCAGCGTCCTGACCAGCGACGTGCCGCGGCGGGCGTCGTAGTCGAGGACCGGGCCGAGCGTGGTCTCCAGGAAGGCGCGGGCGTCGCGGTGCGCGCCGATCAGCAGGCCGACCAGCCCCAGCTCGCGGGCGTCGGCGCCGTCGTCCAGCCGGTCGAGCGCCAGCAGCGTGTCGGCGCAGCGCCGGGCCTCGCGGTGCGCGGCGGGCACCTCGGCGAGCTCGCGCACCGGCCCGGCCGCGCCCACCGTCACGGGGGTCGCCAGCGCCGCGCCCAGCTCCTTGGCGACCCGGCGCGCCGTGTCGCCCGGCCCGCTGCCCGGCAGCAGCAGGACGATCTCCTCGCCGCGCGCCGCGGCCAGCCCGTGCGCCGTCGCCGCGTACGAGGCAGCCCAGAACGCGGCACGGCCGTGATGCCGGGACGAGGCGCAGCGCGCGGAGAGCACCACGTGCGGGGCGCCGGTGTCCAGGCCCACCCGGCGGATCCGCGCCTCCAGCGCCCCGGACGCGTCCGCCCGGCCGTCGAGCAGGTCGTCCAGCAGCTCGCCCCGGACCCGGGCCTCGGCCTCGGCCGCGCTGCAGCGCAGCAGCATCAGCATCGCGGTGACCAGCGCGGCCCGTTCCAGGATGCGCCGGTCGGCGTCGCCCAGCTCCTCCCGGGTGCGCAGCACCAGCGTGCCGAGCAGCTCGCCGGGGGTGGCGATCGGGGCGATCCACAGGTCGCCGTGGCGTACGGTGCCGCTCCGCACGCCGGCGACGGCCAGCACGGCGGAGATCTCGTCCTCGGCGAGCGGCACCGGGCCGCCGGAGGCCGCCAGCCGGCGGCCGTCCGCGTCGAGCACGTGCAGCGCGCCGCCCAGCACCTCGGTCACCACCGCGGCCACGTCCGCAGGGCCGCCGCCCCCGACGACCAGGGCCGCCATCCGGTCGTGCGCCTGGGCGGCCCGCTCGATCGCCGCGCTACGCGCCCGGATCCGCCCGTTGACCGTGTCCAGCTCCTCCAGCGCGGCGCGGGTGTCCGCCAGCAGCCGCGCGTTCTCCACGGCCAGGGCCGCGTGCGCCGCCAGCGTGCCCAGCAGCACCGACTGCTCCGGGGTGAACGGCCGCTCACCGCGGTTGGCCGCGTACAGCACGCCGACCACCCGGCTGCCCAGCCGCATCGGCACGCCCAGCATCGCCACCAGCGCCTCCTCCGCCACCGCCTCGTCGATGTGGGCGCGGTGCCGGAACTGCGGGTCCGACAGGTAGCGGTCGCTGCTGTAGGGCATCGCCGTCTGGGCCACCAGCCCGCCGAGGCCGTCGCCGAACGGGATGCGCAGCCGCCGGAACGCCGCCGACACCGAGCCGTCGGTCATCCGCATCCGGGTCTCGCCGCGTTCGTCGTCGTTGAGCGTCACATACGCCACGTCGGCGTCCAGCAGCCGCCGGGCGCGGCGCACCACCGCCTCCAGGACCGGGTCGAGATCGTGCAGCGCGGCCAGGTCGCCGGCCAGGTCGAACAGCGCGGTCAGCTCGGCCTCGCGGCGGGCCTGCCGCTGCATGCCCCCGCGCACCCGGAGCGCCGTCAGCCTGGCCGCCTCCAGCTCCGCCAGCGTCTCGGGGGCCGCGCCCGCCGCGCGGGCCGCCAGCACCGGCTCCTCGAACTCGGCGGGGGCGGCCTCGCGGGCCAGCAGATCCAGGAAGACGGCGGGGGTTCCGGTACGGGTGCGGACCATCATCTCCCCCGGCGTGCGGGGCGGGGGCACGGTGCGGTCACGCATGCGCACGACGGACGGGCAGGGGGTGTAAAGGGGTCGGGTCCTGCATCAGAGAGCGCATCGAGCCTCCAGTGCGGCAGGGCTTACTAAGCGCATAGTCAGACTGATGACCGCCGCTTGTCAACAGTGGATCCGCGCCCGACCAGCTTCAGCGCGAGGTCGGCGTAGAACGCGCCGAGCTCCTCCGGCGAGTCCGAGCCGTCGAGCCGGTACCAGCGGACCAGGTCGATGCTCAGCGACAGCATCGCCCGCGTCACCCGCCTGACGTCGATCCTCTCGAACGACCCGTCCGCGACGCCGCGCGCCACCGCGCCCCGGAAGAACCCGTTGGTCTGATGGCGCAGCTCCACGATCTCGCCGTAGTGCTCGGCGGTCAGGCCGTTCAGCTCCATCTGGCAGACCCGGGCGGTGACGTGGTGGCGGGCGTGCCAGACCGTGTACGCCGACACGATCGCGCGCAGCCGGTCCGCCGAGCTCTCCAGGGCCAGGATGGCCGGGTCCCGCACATAGTCGAGCACCCGCTCGTGCCCGGCCCGGACGATCTCGTACAGGACCAGCTCCTTGGACGGGAAGTGCACGTAGAGCGCGGCGGGGCTGAGCCCGACGCACTCGGCGATGTCGCGCGTGGTCGTGGCGTGGAAACCGTTCGCGGCGAAGCACCGCACGGCCGACGACAGCAGGCGGCGCTGGACCTCCCCCAGGTCGTCGCGCCACAGCTCGGGGGAGTGGTCCCGCAGCCGGGGATCGTCCGCCAGGTCCTGTGCGGTGAATCGGGCCTGCCGTCTGGCCATCCGCGCCCTCACCCTCTTCGACTGCGCCCATTCTAGAACTGACTATGCGCTTAGTCATTCCTCTGATTTCGAGGGGTTTTCCGGAGATTTGGGCCTTGTGTGGAATCTGGTGTCAACCTAAGCTGCGCCGGAAGTTAAGAAAGTTTCCTAATAGAAGGGAGTGGCGCGTGAGGCGAAGCGCAGTTGCGAGGATCGCCGCAGTCGTGGCCGCGCTGGCGTTACCGCTGGTCGTGGTCCCGGCCGGGGCGAGCGCGGCGGCGGCCGACCCGCTGGTGTCCCGGGGCAAGACCGTGACGGCCTCCTCCGTCGAGGCCCCCGGACTGGAGCCGGAGAAGGCGGTGGACGGCAACGCGTCGACGCGGTGGGCCAGCGCCGAAGGGATCGACCCGCAGTGGATCCGGGTGGACCTCGGCTCCGCGCACACCATCTCCCGCGTACGGCTGAACTGGGAGGTCGCCTACGCCCGGGCGTACCGGGTGCAGACCTCGGCCGACGGGTCCACCTGGCAGGACGTCTACTCCACCACCTCCGGCGACGGCGGGATCGACGACCTGACGGTCAGCGGGACCGGCCGGTACGTGCGGGTGCACGGCTCGCAGCGCGGCACCCAGTGGGGCTACTCCCTGTGGGAGCTGGAGGTCTACGGGACGCCCACCGGAAGCGGGGGCGCCGGCACGCCCGTGCAGGCCAACGGCCAGCTCCAGGTCTGCGGCACCAAGCTCTGCAACGAGCACGGCAAGCCGATCCAGCTCCGCGGCATGAGCAGCCACGGCATCCAGTGGTACGACCAGTGCCTCAACCCGGCCTCGCTCGACGCGCTCGCGTACGACTGGAAGGCCGACGTGCTGCGGATCTCGATGTACATCCAGGAAGGCGGGTACGAGACCAACCCCCGCCTCTTCACCGACCGGGTGCACTCCCTGATCGAGATGGCCACCGCCCGCGGCATGTACGCGATCGTCGACTGGCACATGCTCACCCCGGGCGACCCGATGTACAACCTCGGCCGGGCCAAGACCTTCTTCACCGAGATCGCCCAGCGGCACAACGGCAAGAAGAACGTGCTGTACGAGATCGCGAACGAGCCCAACGGCGACGCCGTCACCTGGCCGGTCATCCGTGACTACGCGCACCAGCTCATCCCGGTGATCCGGCAGCACGACCCCGATGCCCCGATCCTGGTCGGCACCCGCGCCTGGTCGTCGCTCGGCGTCTCCGGCGGCGGCAACGAGACCGAGATCGTCAACAACCCGGTCAACGCGGGCAACATCATGTACGTGTTCCACTTCTACGCGGCCTCGCACGGCACCGAGTACCTGAACACGCTCTCCCGGGCCGCCGACCGGCTGCCGATCTTCGTCACCGAGTTCGGCACCCAGACCGCCTCCGGCGACGGGGCCAACGACTTCGCCCGCTCCCAGCAGTACCTCGACCTGATGGCGCAGAAGAAGATCAGCTGGGTGAACTGGAACTTCTCCGACGACTTCCGCAGCGGCGCGGTCTTCACCACCGGGACCTGCCCGAACGGCTCGTTCGCCGGGACGAGCAGACTCAAGGAGGCCGGCGTCTGGATCCGCGACCGGATCCGCACCCCCGACGACTTCTGACCTTGCCGCGAAGGGGGCGTAACGCCCCCTTCGCCCGTATGCGGGCAAGATCGCCGGAAACCGGTGGCGCCGGCAGCCGGCGTTCGGACAGGCTGCTGCTCATGGTCTCAGTGGTGCAGAACCTGGCGATCGACTGTGCGGATGCCTATGGGCTGGCGAGCTTCTGGAGCGAGGTGACCGGCTGTCCCCTCGGCGCGGAGGACGGGCCGGGCGACCGTGAGACGCAGGTGATGCTGCCGGACGGCCCGGTGCTGTACTTCAACCAGGTGCCGGAGCCGAAGACGGTCAAGAACCGGGTCCACCTGTGCCTGCGTCCGGAGACGTCGCGCGAGGAGGAGGTGGCGCGGCTGCTCGGCCTGGGCGCCGCCCTGGTCGCCGACCACCGGAACCCCGACGGCTCGGGGTGGGTCATCCTCGCCGACCCTGAAGGAAACGAGTTCTGCGTCCTCCGCAGCGCGGCGGACCGCGCGGCGGACCGCGCTGCGACGTCTCCCTGAGTTTCCTGCCTGCGATTTACTTATATGTCCGGTATTTGCCTGACATCTCTCCTGGTTTTCGGACCGTACGTCGGCTTGGTCGACTCTCGCCGACAAGGGCGCCTACGCCTCTTGGGCGGCCATGTCGCCGGTGGCCGGGGTGCCGGGACGCAGGCCGTACCGGAGGAGGACGGCGCCCTTGGGTGAGGCGGTGGGCGGTTCGAGGAGTTCCAGGTTGGCGGGCGTCTCGCCGCCGTCGAAGACCTTCTTGCCGACGCCGAGCACGATCGGATAGACCCACAGGTTGAGCTGGTCGAGGAGGCGTTCGCGCAGCAGGGTCCGCAGCAGGTTCAGGCTGCCGTACACGCGGATGTGGTCGTGCTTGTCGCGCAGGTCGCGGACGGCGGCGGCGAGGTCGGGGCCCAGCTGGGTGGAGCCCGCCCAGGTCAGGTCCGGGTTGCCGCGTGAGGCGACGTACTTCGGGACGCTGTTGAACACCGCGGCGATCTCGTTGTCCTGGTGCGGCCAGTGCGCGGCGAAGATGTCGTAGGTCCTGCGGCCGAGCAGCAGGGCGTCCGTGCCCTCCATCGCGGCGGTGACCTGGCGGCCGACCGCCTCGTCGATCAGGGGTGCCTGCCATCCGCCGAACGGGAAGCCCTCGGGGTCCTCCTCGGGGCCGCCCGGCGCCTGGGCGACCAGGTCGAGTGTCGTGAACAGGTTGACGTGGATCATGGTGTCCTCTTTCTCGCGGTGCTTGCACCAGGTTCGACCGGTGTCCGTACGGGAACTCATCGGACCATCGCCGGGGGAGGGGGAGCCGTTTCCCTTGCGGGGCGGAGGGGCATCCTTTAGCGTGCGACGGTAAGCGCTTTCCCTGAGGATGGCATGGACGCACCCTTCGCCCGTCACCGCTTCGACTACTCACCCTGGCTCTTCTGGGCCGAAGCCACCCAGGAGGACCGGGACCGGCAGCTCACGCTCCAGCGGGATCTCGCACGGTGTCAGGGCTACGCGTTCGGGGAGGAGTGCTTCGTTTCCGAGCTCGCCGCCGTGCAGAACGAGGAGCTGCGGCTCGGGCCGCGCAGCTACATCGCCGCGGGCGCCTATCTGAGCGGTTCCGTCCGTACGGGTCGCGACTGCACGATGAACCCCTACACCGTCGTACGAGGAGACGTGCGGCTCGGAGACGCCGTACGGATCGGCGCGCACACCTCGCTGCTGGGCTTCAACCACACGATGGCCGACCCCGACGTCGAGGTCTTCCGGCAGCCGCTCACCAGCCGGGGGATCGTGATCGGGAACGACGTCTGGATCGGCTCCCACGTGGTCGTCCTGGACGGGGTGACCGTCGGCGACCGCGCGGTGATCGGCGCCGGCGCGGTCGTCACCAAGGACGTCCCGGCGGGCGCGATCGTCGGCGGCAACCCGGCGAAGGTGCTGCGCTGGCGCGTCCCGGGCGCGAAACCCGCCGGCGACCTCGGCACGGCGGCGGCCGGGTTCGCGGAGCGGGCGCGCGGCCAGGCGGAGGAGATCCTGGCCCGCTGCTTCGACCCCGGCCTCCTGGGCGGGGCGTTCGTGGACAAGCCGGGCGCGCCGCTCACCGTCCGCGCTCAGTGCGACGCGATCGAGATCGCCGACCTGCTGCTCGGACGCGCCCCCGGCCAACTCCCCGCCGCCGACCAGGCCGACCGCCTGCGCTCCTGGCAGGACCCGGCGACGGGCCTCGTGGGAACCCTGCTCCCGGACGGCACCCAGCGACCGCCCGATCGCGGCTTGGCGGGGCAGCCGTTCGAGAGCCCGCGCCGGCTTGATCCCGGGTCGCTGCGGCCCCACCCCGGGCCGGCGGAATCGCTCGCGGACGGCCTGCGGCCCGATCCCGACGTCGGGTACCACGTGCTCTGCGTCGGATACGCGCTCGACCTGCTCGGCAGCCGCTTCCCCCGGCCGATCGGGGTGCCCGCGGACCCGGTCGCCTTCCTGGAGGGCCTGCCCTGGGCGGAGGACGCCTGGCACGCGGGGCACTGGGCCGACATCCTCGGCACCGCCTTCCTGTGGAACAGCGGGCTCGGCGAGCGGGGACCCGCAGAGGCCCTGTTCGGATGGCTGGTCACCCGGGCCGACCCGGACACCGGCATGTGGGGCGCCGCGAAGGACGGCCTCCTCCACATGGTCAACGGCTTCTACCGGGCGTCCCGCGGCACCTTCGCCCAGTTCGGGGTACCGCTCCCGTACCCGGAACGCGTGATCGACACCGTGCTGAGGCACGCCCGCGACCCCCGATACGTCCGGCCCGAGCGCCAGAACGCCTGCAACATCCTCGACATCGCGCACCCCCTCTGGCTGACCCGCCACGCCGGCTACCGCGCCGAAGAGGTGACCGCACTGGCCGGGAGCCTGCTGTCCGACGCGCTCGGCCACTGGACCGACGGCCAGGGCTTCGGCTTCCAGGCCCCGCACCCTGCCACGACCGGCCTGGCCGCCACCACCCCAGGGCTGCAGGGGACGGAGATGTGGCTGGCGATCGTGTGGCTGCTGGCCGACCTGGCGGGCGTCGCCGACGCGCTCGGCTACCGCCCGCGCGGCGTCCACCGCCCCGAACCGGCCGCGCGCTGGACTCTGGGAAGGCCGATGATGTCACCATGACGATCGTGCGGGGCATCGAGGCCCGCGGCATGCACCACTGTGAGACGACCGCGCTCGGGGTGCTGCTGCGGCATGAGGGGCTGGATCTGTCGGAGCCGATGCTGTTCGGCCTGGGCGGGGGCCTGTCCTTCGTCTACTGGGACAGCAAGAGCATGCCGTTCCCGTTCCTCGGGGGCCGGGTCAAGCCTTTCGAGCTCACCAGGAACCTGGCCGCCCGGCTGGGGCTGACGCTGACGGTGAAGGAGACCACCTCACCGCGGAAGGCATGGGAGAACGTCGCCACCCCGATCGACGCGGGCAGGCCGGTCGGGCTCCAGCTCGACAGCTACCACCTGGACTACTTCGGCTCCAAGGTCCACTTCGGCGGCCACGTGGTCGCCATGTACGGCTACGACGAGCAGCACGCCTACCTGGTGGACACCGCCCAGCAGGGCGGCGCGGTCCGCACCACCCTGGACAGCCTGGCCAGGGCGCGCGCCGAACGCGGCCCGATGACCGCCAGGCACCGGTCCTTCACCCTCACCCTGCCCGCGAACCCGCTCCCATGGCAGGACCAGCTCCGCCCCGCCATCAGGGACTGCGCCGAGACCTTCCTCGCCGCCCCCATCGCGAACCTGGGCCACCGCGGCATCGCCAAGGCCGCCCGCCTGGTCCCCGGCTGGCTGGACCGGACCGCCGACCTGGCGCAGGTCGCCATGCTCATGGAACGGGGCGGCACCGGCGGCGCCCTCTTCCGCGCCCTCTACCGGGACTTCCTCGCCGAGTGCGCCCTCCTGGTCGACGACCCCGCCCTCCGCGCGGGTCAGCGGTTGTACGAGGAAGCGGCCGTACTGTGGACCGAGGTGTCCACGCTCATCGAGAAGGCGGGAGAGAGCCGCGACCCCGCGCACCTGGAGCAGGCGGGCACGGTCCTCCGCGACCTCGCACGCATCGAAGAGGACGCGATGCGGCGGCTACAGCAGCTCTGACCGCCGACGCAGGAACCGGCGTCACAGGTGCTCCAAGCGCCGACGCAGGAAGCGGCGCTCCGCCTCGGTCGGCGCCAGGTCCAGCGCCGACCGGTAGTGGCCGGCCGCCTCCTGCCCGCGGCCCGCGCGCCGCAGCAGGTCGGCGCGGGTGGCGTGCAGCAGGTAGTAGTCGTCCAGCCGCCCCGACGCCGCGACCGCGTCGACCAGCCGGAGCGCTGCCCCGGGCCCGCTGACCATGCCGACCGCCACGGCCCGGTTCAGCTCCACGATCGGGCTCGGCGCGATCCGGGCGAGTTCCCCGTACAGCCCGGCGATCTGCGGCCAGTCCGTCTCGGCGGCGAGCGGCGCGTCCGCGTGGCAGGCCGCGATGGCCGCCTGGAGCTGGAACGGCCCGGCACGGCCCCGGCGCAGCGCCCGCTCGCAGAGCGCGGCGCCCTCCGCGATCAGCGCCCGGTCCCAGAGCGTCCGGTCCTGCTCGTCCAGCGTGACCAGGTCTCCGGCCGCGTCGACCCGCGTCGGGCGGCGGGCCTCGTGCAGCAGCATCAGCGCGAGCACCCCCTGCGCCTCGGGCTCGTCGGGCATCAGCTCCGCCACCAGCCGCGCCAGCCGGATGGCCTCCCGGCACAGCCGGGCCTTGCGCGTATCCCCGTACCCCTCGTTGAACAGCAGGTAGAGCACGTGCAGCACGGCGGGAAGCCGGTCCGGCAGCAGGTGCGCGGGCGGCACCCGGAAGGGGATGGCGGCGTGCCGGACCTTGCGCTTGGCGCGGAAGATGCGCTGGCCCATCGTCCGCTCCGGCACCAGGAACGCGCGGGCGATCTCGGCGGTGCTCATCCCGGCCAGGCTCCGCAGGGTCAGCGCCACCTGGGCGTCGAGGTTCAGCGACGGATGGCAGCAGGTGAACATGAGCTCCAGGCGCTCGTCCGGGATCTCGCCGTCGCTCCGGTACGGCGGCGGTTCCATCACTGCCACCTCCCGTAGCTTCGCCGCCTCGCTGGACGCGCGCCGCAGCCGGTCGATCGCGCGGTTCCGGGCCGTGGTGGTCAGCCAGGCCAGGGGCTGGTCGGGCACTCCGGACTCCGGCCATTTCCGGAGCGCCTGGGCGAACGCGTCCTGCGCGCACTCCTCGGCCAGGTCCCAGTCGCCGCCGGTGAACCGGATCATGGTGGCCACGATCCGGCTCCACCCGTCGGCGTAGATCCCGGCGATCAGCTCGTTCACCTGGGGCTAGTCCTCGCCGTCGGGCCAGAACGGGCGCAGTTCGATCTTCCCTTCCCACGCCATCGGATGCTTGGACGCGACCTCGATGGCCTCGTCCAGGTCGGCGCACTCCAGGATGTCGAAGCCGGCGATCTGGTCCTTGGTCTCCGCGTACGGGCCGTCGGTAAGCAGCACCTCACGGTTGCGGACCCGGACGGTGGTGGCGTCGCCCACCGGGCGGACCCGGTTGCCCATCAGCCGGATCCCCCGGCCGTCCATCTCCTTGACCCAGTCGTCCACATCGGGGACGGCGTCGTCCTGGCCGGGCGTGTGGCCGGGGTCGGTGCACACCAGCATGAGGTACTTCACCGCACTGCTCCTGTCATGTCGTTTCCGTTCATCCCGATGACGAGCGGGAAGCACACTCCACTACACCCCACCCCAAGATTTTTTCGTACGGTCACTCAGCGGCGGCGTAGACGGTCATCCAGTGCGGGTGGAGGCGGTAGTAGACCACCTCCTTCTCCCAGTCGAAGGCGTCCCCGCCGTAGAAGTCCTTCAAGTACGCGAGCAGGTCCGGCCAGTCCGCGGCCGGCGGGCCGTCCTCGGGGTTGAGGATCTCGACGGTGCCGTGGGTGAAGACGCCCAGCTCCTCGCCGCGCAGGTGGGCGGCGCTCGCGGCGGGCCGGGCGGCGAGGTGGCGGGCCTTGGCGGCGCCGCGGGCGGTGCCGAAGTGCCACTTGCCGTGCAGGAAGTGCCCGTCGACGGCGCTGATGCGGGGCTCGCCCTTCGCCGTCACGGTGGACAGGGCGAGCGTGCACATACCGGTGAGAACCCCGGTGAGCTGGTCGGCGGTGAGGGTGCGTTCGGCGCTGATGATCGAGCGCAGGTGCGAGGTGGAGCGGGCGAGCGAGGCGTCGAGGAGGGCCTGGAGCTCTTTCAGCTCTTCTGGTGTCTCACGCATGGAAGTCCTTTCCGTCAGGGCGACGGCTGTCATGGTCGGCCCTAAAGCCGACACCCTCTGTCATGTTTTTTCGGGACATGTCCCCCGTGCGAGCTACAGGCGAATGTCCGCCACATGGTGACGATTCCCCGGGGCCGGATCTCTAGCGTTTCCAGTGATCCCCGCACCCTCTCCAAGGAGTCGTCATGCGACTGTTGAAGCAACTCGTGCCCGCCGCCGCCGTCGCCTACCTCGGCAGCCTGGCCGTCTTCGCCGTAGAAGGGAACGCGCTCCTCACCCTGCTCTTCGGCCTCGCGACCGCCGCACTCTCGGTCCTCGTGTACGGCTGGACGGTGCGGTGGTCCGAGCGCCGGGAGCCGATCGAGGTGGGCACGACCGGGGCGATCCCGGCCACCGCCCGGGGTGTGCTGATCGGGGTCGCGATGTTCGCGGCCGTCATCCTGAACATCGCCATGCTGGGCGGCTACCGGATCGAGGGCCTGGGCTCGCTCGGGGGCGCGACCGGGCTGTTCGGCCTGATGGCCGCCGCCGCGGTGACGGAGGAGGTGATCTTCCGCGGCATCCTGTTCAGGATCGTCGAGGAGCGGACCGGCACCTGGATCGCGCTGACGCTGACGGGCCTGGTCTTCGGCCTGATGCACCTGGGCAACCCGAACGCGAACCTGTGGGGCGTGCTCGCCATCGCCGTCGAGGCCGGCGGGATGCTCGCCGCCGCCTACGCCGCCACCCGCACCCTCTGGCTCCCGATCGGCCTGCACTTCGGGTGGAACTTCGCCGCCGTCGGCATCTTCAGCACCGAGGTCTCCGGCCAGAACAGCGCCCAGGGGCTGCTGGACGCCGCGACGTCCGGCCCCACCCTGCTCACCGGGGGCGCGTTCGGGCCGGAGGGAAGCCTGTACGCGGTCGTGTTCGGCCTGCTGCTGACCGTCGCGTTCATGTGGCTGGCCCGCCGGCGCGGCAACGTGGTCCCGATGCGGCGTGGCGACCGGACCGAAGCCGCCGCTACGCTGCCCCGGTGATCGACCTCCGCAGGGTCCTGGACCGGTGGCGGCGGTGCGACGTCACGGTCCGGGACCTCCCGTTCGCGCTGCTGCTGGCCGCCGTGTCGCTCCTGCCGGCGATGCACGGCAAGGGGACGCAGGTCGGCGACCTGCCGGTCCGGCCCTTCGACGCGCTGGCCATCGCGGTGGTCGCCCTGGAGAGCTTCCCGCTCATCGTGCGCCGCCGCTATCCGATCGTCTGCGTCGTTCTGGTGTCGCTCGGGTTCGCCGTCGACCAGTTCCTCGCCTACCACGCCTTCTCGGGGACCGCGCTGCCCATCGCGCTCATCAGCGTGGGCGCCCACCTGGAACACCACCGGCGCGCCGTCGCGATCCTCCTCTCCGCCGCGTACGTGCCGCTGGCGGTCGCGCTCGACCGGCTCGGCTCGACCGAGGGGCTGGAAGGGTTCGCGGTGTTCTACCTGACGCTGGTCCTCGCCTGGGGCATCGGCACCTGGTTACGCTCCACCCGGGCCGCCGAGGCCGAACGCCGCCGCCACGTCGCCGAGGCCACCCGCGCCGCCGAACGCACCCGGATCGCCCGCGAGCTCCACGACGTCGTCACCCACCACGTCACCGCGATGGTCGTCCAGGCCGAGGCGGCCCGCTACCTGACCGCCGCCCCCGAACGCCTCGACGCCACCCTGAGCGCCGTCACCGACACCGGCCGGCGCGCCATCGCCGACCTGCGGCACCTGCTCGACCTGCTCAACCCCGACCACGACCGGGACGTCAGGTCCCCGTCCACCGGCGACCTGCACACGCTCGTGGAGCAGACCCGCCAGGCGGGCCAGCCCGTGGAGTTCATCCAGGAGGGCGAACCGGCCGAAACGACCGGCAGCGCCGAGTTCGTCGCCTATAGGGTCGTCCAGGAGTCCCTGACGAACGCCCTCAAATACGCCCACGGCGCCCGAACCGTGGTCCTCGTGCGCCATGGCCAGAAGGAGATCACCGTGGAGGTCAGCACCGACGGTCCCGGCTCACCGGCCGGCTCTCCCGGCGGCAGCGGGCGGGGCCTCGCCGGTCTGCGCGACCGGGTCCACGCCCTGGGCGGCGAGTTCGCCGCCGACCACCGGGAGGACGCCTTCGTCGTACGGGCGAGCATCCCCGCGGGGAACCCGTCGTGACCGCTCCCATCCGCGTCCTGGTCTGCGACGACCAGGCGCTCATCCGTACCGGATTCACCACCATCATCGACGCCCAGCCCGACCTCGAAGTGGTCGGCGAGTGCGGCGACGGCCGCACCGCCGTCGACCTCGCCCGGCGGCTCAAACCGGACGTGGTGGTCATGGACGTGCGGATGCCGGTGCTCGACGGCATCGAAGCCACCCGCGAACTCGCCGGCGCCGGAGTGGCCGACCCCGTCAAGGTGCTCGTGGTGACGACGTTCAACCTCGACGAGTACGTGTACGAGGCGCTGCGGGCCGGGGCCAGCGGATTCCTGCTCAAGGACGCCCCGCCGCCGCAACTCCTGCACGGCATCCGCACCGTCGCCACCGGCGCCGCCCTGCTGGCCCCCGAGGTGACGCGGCAACTCGTCGGCAGATACGCGGCCCGCATCCGCCCCACCGGCGACAGACCGCACGACCCCCCGCTCACCCCGCGCGAACTGGAAGTGCTCCGCCTCATCGCCGACGGCCTGTCGAACAGCGAGATCGCCGCCACGCTGGTGCTCAGCCAGGAGACGGTCAAGACGTACGTGTCGCGCATCCTCACCAAACTCGACCTGCGCGACCGCGTCCAGGCGGTCGTCTACGCCTACCGCAACGGCCTGGTGACCTGACGGCATCAGGCGCTGAGCGCCCGCGCCACCGTGAGACTGTCCTCGTAGACGTGGAAGCGGGTGATCAGCCCGCCCTCGACGGTCAGACTGGTCTCTTCACTCACGCCGCGAAACTATTCCGCCCTCCGAAAGCACGTCGATTACCCGCGAGGTAACCCGGACCAAGTACGCGAAAGCGCCTCCGTCCTCGCCCAGGCACCCACCTGGCCGTCTAGAACGCAGAACAGCCATGCCCGCAGACTTCGACCCGCTCTTCACCGAAATCCAGAGAACCTACGGGGAGATCGGCGAAGGCCAAGACGTCTGTCGGAGCCTGTGGCGGTGGTCAGGCGTCGCGTCGGGTGATGGCCAGGGCGGCTGCGAGGAGGGACACCACGGCGTACCCCATCAGGATCATGGCGGCTGCGGATGGACCGAAGGCACCGGAGTCGGGGACACCGGCCAGTTGCCGTGTCAGAGAGGGGATCGTCAGGGAAGCCGTCCAGTCGTTCCACGGCGCGGGCAGGAAACGCTAGTGAAGTAGAGGGCCAATGCCAGCACCTGCCCCGCGACCGCGGCAACGGACGCCACCACGGTGGCCTTCGCCAGGACGACGGTCGCCGGGCGGCGGTGTGTGGTCAGCGTCAGCCTGATCATGCCGCTGGCGTACTCCCCGGAGATGGCCAGCACCCCCAGCATGCCGAAGAGCACCGGGGTGAAGTCGGCGCTGAAGCCGAGCCCAGTCCCCACCGGATCCCCTCCGGGACCGTTGGCGTCGAAGTAGCGCGACACCGCGAAGGACGCGTACGCGGTGAGCGCCAGGGCCGAGAGCGTGGAGGCCAGGACGTAGTAACTGGATCGGAGCGAGCGCAGCTTGAGCCACTCCGAGGCTATGGCGTTGATCATCGGGTGGTCTCCAGAAAAGCTTCTTCCAGCGACGCCTCACGCCGCACGAGTTCGTAGATGGCGCAGCCGTGGTCAGGCCACGCTGACCCTCGCGAAAAGCCGCGTGCTCCGCCTGGTGATCGCGGGGAGCCCTTGTGACAGAGTGATCATCCGGCGGAGACGAACAGGCGGTGACCGACATCGACTTAACAGGCGTTCGTAAGGTCCTGACCGACATCGGCTTGACCGGCGTCCGCAAGGGCCTGATCGCAGGCTGCGCGGCGCTCGCCACCCTCGCCGTGCTGTTCTTCATCGACCACGGCCCCGGCCCCCTCAGCCACGGCGGCGACGTCACGTCCGTCGCCGTCGGGGAGCTGGACGGACGGCCGATCGCCGTCTCCGCCGGACGCGACAGAACCGTACGCGTCTGGGACCTGACCACGAGAAAGCAGATCGGAAATCTCGTCGTGGAGGAGGAGCCCGGAGAACCGCCATCCGGTCCGGATCACGTCACCACGGTCGCGGTCGGCGAACTGGACGGTCAGCCGGTCGCCGTCTCGGGTGGAGTGGACGCCGCCGTACGGATCTGGGACCTGCGCACCCGAAAGCAGATCGGCGCCAAGCTGACCGGCCACGAACACGTCGTCGCGTCGGTGGCGATCGCCGAGCTGGACGGCCGCCCGGTCGTCATCTCCAGCAGCGGGGACGGCACGATCCGGTTCTGGGATCCGTCCACCGGGAAACGCGCCGGAGCCCCGCTGGTCAGCGAAGGCGGCACCATCACCTCGTTCGTCCTCACCGAATACGACGGCGACCCCGCCCTCGTCTCCGCACACCACGACGGCGCGATCCGGCTGTGGGACCTGACCACCAGGAAGCAGATCGGCAAGATGACCGGCCATCATATGGCGTTGTCCGTCGCGCTGGGCGAGCTCGACGGCCGGACGGTGGTCGTGTCGAGCGGCTTGAACGGCACCATCCGGCTCTGGGACCTGTCGGCAAGAGAGCAGATCGGTGATCCGATACCCGCCCACGACCGTGCGGGCGGCCCGCTGGCGGTGGCCCGGGCGAACGGCCGGCAGATCATCGTCTCCGGTGGCTTCGACCGGACCATGCGGCTGTGGGACCTGCCCACGCGGCGGCCCATCGGCGACCCGTTGCCCAGCCACAGGTCGAGCACGTACGCGATCGCCATCACCCGGCTCGACGGCGCTCCCGTCGCTATCTCCGGGGGTCAGGACCGGACGATCCGCCTCTGGGACCTGACGGCCCGGGAGCAGATCGGCGACCCGCTGATCGGCTGGGACTGATCATCGCGGAACGATGCTTTCCGCAAAGGGTGCCAGCCTGTGGCGGGTACAGAACACGGGACCAAGATAAGGAGCGGTCCGATGAGCCGTCACATTCAGATCACCTTCGACGCCCACGACCCGAGGGCGCTGTCGACTTTCTGGCGTGACGTCCTGGGCTACGTCCACCCCGGCCCGCCCGGCGTCGATCTGCCCGAGGGCGCCGACCCGCTGGCGGCCTGGGACGACTTCCTCGCCCGCATCGGCGTACCGGAGGACCAGCGCAACACCCGATCAGCCATCGAGGATCCGGACGGCCAGGGCCCGCGGCTGTTCTTCCAGCAGGTGCCGGAGGACAAGGTCGCCAAGAACCGCGTACACCTCGACGTCCGCGCCGCCCCCGGGCTGCAGGGCGAGGAGCGGATGGCGGCGCTGGAGGCCGAGTGCGACCGCCTCGTCGCCCTGGGCGCGAAGCGGCTGCGCCGCGACGAACCCGCCCCGCCGCTGAGCACCGGCTACATCGTGATGGCCGACCCCGAGGGCAACGAGTTCTGCCTGGATTAACGGCATCGATGCCGAATGGGCTGGATGCCCCATGTGCGGCGGCGGTGAATTTTACGCTCGTGGCGATCCCCGCTGCTCGCTGGAGGCCTCCATATCCGAGGCGGACACCCGCTACGAGGACGCCCTGACCGACGCCCGCCGGGACGGGGTGATCTGGCTCGCGTACGGGAACGCCGGGCGGCACCTGATCCGGCTGGCGGCGCCCGCCGTGCTGGTGTTCCTGCCGGTCAACCTGCTGACCCTGCTCGGGCTGGCGCTGGTGGTGGACGAGTCGGCGGCGCTGGTCAACGGCTCGTTCGAACTGCTCGGCACGCCCGGACGGCCACTGCTCGTGTGGGCCGCGGCGGCGATCCTCATCACGCTGGCCGGTCAGCTCGTGGTCATCCCCTTCTGTGTAACTCTGGCCTGTAACGACCCGTGGACGAAGGAACTCGCCCGACTCCCCTCCAGGACATCGGACTACCAGGACCACGGCCTGGTCGTCGCAGCAGATCCGCTGAGCCGCCCCGTCGTCCTCCGCTTCGACGAGCACGCAGGCTCTCTCACCCTGATCACCTGCGAGGAGGTCGGCTGTGACGACGTGCATGTGGAACGGCTGGTCCAAGGCGGCTGGACCTGGGGATTCGAGGACGTCCGAGGAAGGGCCGGCGCCACCATGCTGGTCAGGGACGACGGCCGGCCGCTGATCGCCTACCGCGACTCGGCCGACGGATCGATCAGGATGCTCGACTGCCGCAACCTGCGCTGCTCCCAGTCCGACTCCGTCATCCTGGCCGGGCCCGGCCGCTACCGGGTGCCGCCGGCTCTCGTGGTGGACGAGGGCGGTCGGGCGCTGGTGGCGTACCAGGACATCGGCTCCAACCGGATCGTCGTCGCCACCTGTACGGGCACGCGCTGCGTACACACTCCTGTGGCGAAGAGCCGGTACATGCTCGGCGACGTCCTCGCCATGACCCTCGACGCCCATGGCAGGCCCGCGATCGGGTGGGTCGACCGCTCCGGGGATGACTGGGACCTGATCGTGACCACCCCACTCAACCTCCCTTCCTGACCGGCGCACCCTGGCCACCTGAAACGGGGCGTTACAGAGAAGGATTTCTCGAACGTACGATCGAAGCGTGTTAGGTTGTGGGGCAGGGCGAGAGAAGGAGTCGTGGCCGTGACTGGAGACGATCACGACGGACGGTCGGCGTGGGACGTGCTGGCGCCGTTGATGGACCTGGTGACGCCGATGGCGGTACGGGTCGCGGCCACGCTCAGGCTGACCGATCTGATGGGCGATGACGCGGTGCCCGTCGAGGAGCTGGCGCGCGGGTCGGGGAGCGATGTCGACGCCCTGACGAGACTGCTGCGTCACCTGGCCGGCCGGGGGGTCTACACCGAGCCGGAGCCGGGCAGGTTCGCGGTCGGCGAGGCCGGGGCGCTGCTGGCGTCCGACCATCCGGCGGGGATGCGGGGCTGGCTCGACCTCGACGGTTTCGGCGGGCGGATGGATCTGGCGTTCACCGGCCTGCTGCACACGGTCCGCACCGGGCAGCCGGCCTGGGAGACGGTCTTCGGCGCCCCGTTCTGGCGCCATCTCGCCGCGGACGCGGAGCTGAGCGGGTCGTTCGACGCGATGATGGCCTCCAGCGCCGACCAGGTCGCCGACGCGGCCGGGGGATACGACTGGTCCGGCGCGCGACACGTGGTCGACGTCGGCGGCGGCACCGGTGCCCTGCTCGCCGAGGTGCTGAGCGCTCACCCGGACCTTCGGGCCACGCTCGTGGATCTGCCGGAGACGGTGGAGCGGGGCAGGCGGTTGCTGATCGAGCGCGGCCTGGCCGGGCGGTGCGCGTTCGCCGGGCAGAGCTTCTTCGACCCCCTGCCCGGCGGCGGCGACGTGTACGTGGTCAGGCGGGTGATCCACGACTGGGGCGATGAGGAGGCCCGGCTGATCCTGCGCCGGTGCGCCGAGGCGGCCGGGCCGCGGGGCCGGGTCGTGGTGATCGAGACCCACGGCGGCTCCGGTGACGACCCGGCCATGTTCGCGGAGATGAACCTGCGGATGCTGGTGCTCAGCGGCGGCCGCGAGCGCACGGTCGAGGAGTACGGATCACTCGCCGCGGCGGCCGGGCTCGACGTGACCGCCATGCGCGGCACCCCGCTCGGACACGTCGTCCTCGACTGCACGCCCCTATCTCGCTGATGTCACCCGCGGGCGGTTTTGCCGATCAGTGGCGTGCGGCGCGGACGTATCGTCCTTGACGGTGCGCCCCTGCCTCGCTGAAGCTACCCCCGGGCGGCCTTGTCGATCAGCTCGGCGACGGCGTCCGGTTCGGAGACGGTGACGGCGTGGGAGGCGTCGATCTCGACGGTGTGCGAGCCCGCCCGTTCGGCCATGAAACGCATCGACTCGGCGGGGATGGCAAGGTCCTGGGTGGTGATCATGGTCCAGGACGGGATGGTCTTCCAGGCGGCCTTGGTGGCCTCGCCGTCGAGGGCGGCGGCGGTGATGGGCCGCTGGGTGGCGGCCATGAGTTCGGCGACCTCCAGGGGGACGTCGGCGGCGAACACGGCTGGGAACTCGTCCTGCTTGATGTAGAGGTCGGTGGCGGTGCCGCCGCCGGGGATCGGGACGGTCACCGGGTTGAGCGCGGGCCCGAGCTGCCCGCCGGGGAACTTGGCGGCCATGGCCGAGGTGCTTTCGCCGACGTCCAGGTTGAAGCTGGCGATGTAGACGAGCGCCCGGACACCCGGGTGGCCGTCGGCGGCCTCGGTCATCACGGAGCCGCCGTAGGAGTGACCCGCGACCACGATGGGACCGGAGACGCTGTCGAGGACGCTGCGCAGGTAGGCGGCGTCGTTGTGCAAGCCACGTAACGGGTTGGCGGCGGCGATGACCGGGTAGCCGTCGCGCCTGAGGTTCTTGATCACCCCGTTCCAGCTGGAGGAGTCGGCGAACGCGCCGTGGACCAGCACGACCGTGGGTTTCATGAGAGGGCCCTCTCTGACGATGTACGGAATGCAATATATTGCACTTCGCTACCCCGAACCCTGTCAAGACCCACCGCAGAGGCGTTCCAGCACGGCCCTAGCCCGCGACCGAGGCCCCTCCGCCGTAGCCAGCAGCGCAGCGCAACGGCTGGGCTCCCCCAAGGCCTTCCCGCCCGGCGGTGGCTGCCGCAGATCGGGGCCGTGATCGATCTGTCCGCCAACCCGGCGTGGTCAAGGAACTCGACCGGCGAGCTGAACCTCAGTGAGGAGGTCCCGGGCGCCGGCCTGGTGTGGGGATCCTGGGCGCCGACCCGCCTCCGGTGTGCGGCGGTGGAACCGGCCCAACCTCTGGTGTCCAACCCCGCCGCCGGCCTGCCTCCGGTGTTCGGCGGCGAGGCCGGCGGGATCCGTTTGACAGTGATTAGAACCGAGCGGTCCAATATGTTGCATGCCGGTTCCTCAGAGTCGCGGGCTCGTCTCCAGGACGCTGCTGCGCGAAGATGCTTACCGGGCGATCAGGGACGCCATCGTCGACGGCACGCTCGCCCCCGGTGAGCGGCTCAACGACGCCGACCTGGTCGAGTGGCTGGGCGTCAGCAGGACCCCGGTGCGCGAGGCGCTGGCCCGGCTGGAGCAGGCGGGCCTGGTCAAGACCAAACCCGGCCGCTACACGATCGTCAGCCCCCTCGACGCGCGCGCCGCCCGCAACGCCCAGTCGGTCACGGCCGCCATGCACGAACTCGCCGTCCGGGAGGGCCTGCCCCAACTCTCGGCCGCCGAGCTGGACGCCATGCGCGAGGCCAACGCCCGCTTCGCCGACGCCCTAGCCCGTGAGGACGTGGACGCGGCGATCGCCGCCGACGACGACTTCCACGGCGTCCTCGTCACCGCGAGCGCCAACGACGCCCTCCGCGACGTGCTGGAGCGCTACACCCCGGTGCTGCGACGCCTGGAACGCCTCCGCTTCGCCTCCCTGAGCGGCCGGGAGTCGGTCGCCCAGCACGACCGGATCGTGGCCCTCTGCGAAGCCGGTGACGTGGCAGGCGCGGCGGCGGCCACCCGCGCCAACTGGGAGACGCTGGCCCCTCTGCTGGATGTGGACCCCGACTGAGACGGCGTTCTCGCACGTACCACAGCGGAACAGACAGACCCGCACCACCAGCGCCGCACCCTCCTGCCGAGGAGGTACGAGCGGGGCTACCGGTACGCGCCGGCCACGTTCGAGCGCGCGGGCCTGGCGCCGGTGACGAGCGAGCCCGTGACCGCGCATTGCGGGTGGCAGCGTGCCATGGTGAGCACAGAAGCCTTGGGCGGCTGTGGGACCGCTGAGCATCGAGATCCGTAAGGACGGTGCGGACGACCACGTTCCACCCGAATCGCTTCGGGCGGGTGGTGGTGCGGGCTCTTGGGGCGGGTGGTGGTGCGGGTCCGGGGAGTGCGGACTTTCAGGGCGTCTATGGATTTCCGGTATGTCGGGCGTCAGGACGGCTGACGACCGGCGAAAAATGAGAGTCGCGGTGGCTATGGTGTGCCGCTATGGACAGGCGATGGGTCGGGAGCCACGGATACGAGATCGTGCCCGCCGTGCTGGACGGGCGGCAGGTGCTCAGGGTGCGCCGCGACGGCCGGCTCGTCGCCGACTGTACGTCGGTGGCGGAGGTCGCGCGCCTCGTCGATCTGGCCGATTTGTGTGAGGTCGTGGAGTTCCCGGCGCGGCCACGCCAGGCGGGGCGGACGGCGGCTCAGACGAGTTCGCATCATGGCTGAGCGCCGTGTATGGTTACTCCTGTCCGCAGCGCCGGACAGGCCCCTATAGCTCAGTCGGCAGAGCGTCTCCATGGTAAGGAGAAGGTCAACGGTTCGATTCCGTTTGGGGGCTCCACCCGCGACAGACCCCGCTTCGGTGGGGTTTTCTGTTTTGTGTCGTCGGGTCGCTTTGGCATACTAGGGATCACCCCAACCTGGTCGGGCGCGTGGACGTAGACGCTCTCCGGGTCAGGTATCCTCTACGAGGCCGGGTTCTTTCCGGCTTCAAGGCGGAGTAGCTCAGTCAGGCAGAGCAAACGGCTCATAATCGTTGTGTCGCCGGTTCAAGTCCGGCCTCCGCTACTGCCCTCGCCCAGGTCATGTGGCCTGGGCTCGGGTGTGTCCATGTCCCGATTGAAGAAAGGCACTCCCAAGTGGCTGCCACCGACGTTAGGCCGAAGATCACGCTGGCCTGCCAGGAGTGCAAGCACCGCAACTACATCACGCGGAAGAACCGGCGCAACGACCCGGATCGGCTTGAGCTGAAGAAGTACTGCCCCAACTGCCGCTGCCACCGCGCGCACCGCGAGACGCGCTAGCTCTCGCCCGGGGCGGTCGGATCGGCCTCCTCCTTCGCACAACCGGCGTTCCCCTGTGGGCGCCGGTTTGTCATGTCCGGGCGCCCGGCAAAAAGCAGGCCAATCGCCAGCGACAGCCGAACCTTGTTCTGTTACCTTCGGCTCAACGGCGCGGCGACGTCCGTGAGACGAAGGAGCACAGATGGCCTTGAATCGTGACTTCGTAGGACGCAGTTATCCCTCCACCGTCCCTTACGAGGTCAGCCGGGTGAAGATTCGCGAGTTCGCGGCGGCGATCGGCGACGACAACCCGATCTACCACGACAAGGCGGCGGCCCAGGCGGCCGGTCACCCTGACGTGGTGGCCCCGCCCACCTTCCCCATCGTGTTCAGCCTGCGCAGCGGCGGCGAGGCGCTGGCCGACCCCGAGCTGGGCCTCAACTTCGCCATGGTGGTCCACGGCGAGCAGCGCTTCGAGTACGTCCGGCCGGTCTATGCGGGCGACGAGCTCGTCACCGAGGCGACCATCACCGACATCCGCACCGCGGGCCGCAACGAGCTGCTCACGGTCCGCAGCAAGGTCACGACGGTCTCCGGTGAGCCGGTCTGCACCACGTACAACACGATCGTCGAGCGCGGAGGGGCGGCCTGAGATGACGGCGACGGTGAAGTACGACGAGGTCGAGGCAGGCCAGGAGATCCCGCCGGTCGACTACCGCGTGCGCCGGGTCGACCTGGTCATGTACGCGGGGGCGTCCGGGGACTTCAACCAGATCCACTGGAACGAGCGGTTCGCCAAGATGGTGGGCCTGCCGGACGTCATCGCGCACGGCATGTTCACGATGGCGCAGGCGGGCCGGTTCGTCACCGACTGGGCGGGCGACCCGGGGGCGGTCGTCGACTTCGGCGTGCGGTTCTCGTCGATGGTGGTCGTGCCGGACGACGACGAGGGCGCCACGATCACGGTGAGCGGCGTCGTGGAGGAGAAGCTCGACGACAACAAGGTGGTGCTGGGGCTCACGGCCAAGTCGGGGGAGGCCCGGGTGCTGTCCAGGGCGCGGGCCGTGGTGCGGCTCGCCTGACCCCGGCGATGCCTGATCCCAGCAATGCCTGACCCCGGCGACGCCTGAGCTCGGCGACGCCTGACCCGGGCGATGGCTGATCCCGGCAATGCCTGGCCCCGGCGATGATAGGGCGGGCGGCTCCCGGGTACCCGTGACGGTCATGAAGAAGAACGTATGGCCGACCGTGGAGTCGATCCCCGTCTCGGCGGTCACCGACGACCGCCCGCCGGGGCAGCTGAAGCCGGCCAGAATGCAGGAGATCGCCGGCGCGACCGGCACCGGCCGCGACACCGCGGGCGGTGAAGCCGTGCGCGCCACCGGCGTGGGCACCGCAGGCACCAGACGCCGTACGGGCGCCCGCGGCAACCCGGCCGCGGAGTTCGGCTTCTCCGGCGACCCCGGCCAGCACGGCGATCCGGGCGACGACATGCTCCACGCCCAGCGGGTGTGGGACGGCACGCTGGCCACGAACCGGATGGACGACCTGGGCGTCAACACCGAGCGGCAGCGCATGGAGACCAAGGACGTGACCGCGTCGGTGAGCCTGCTGGTGGACGGCTGGCCGGGTGATGTGCGCGCGTGCGTGGAGTCGGTGCTGGCCCACACGGCCTGCACCGTCGTGGCGCTCGACCTGGGCAACCTGGACGGCGCCGGCGAGGTGCTGGACCAGCTGGCCGACCGCGAGCCGGACCGGGTGCGGGTGTGGCACGTCGCCGAGAGCCCGCACTGGCGCGGCGGCACCGCGACCTGGGGTGTGGCGAGGGCCAAGCTGCTCCGGCTCGACACCGCCGAGGTGCACGTCCTGATGGACACCTCGCTGGTCCTGGAGGGCGACGCGCTCACGCCGCTGGTCGCCGCCGTCTGGGAGGGCGCGGTGGCCGCGGGCTGGCAGGGCCGCAAGCCGCCGGGCGTCGACCAGCGGGACAGCGACGACTGGATGGAGGCCGGGCCCGGCAAGGTGCCCGCGCTGACGGGTGACCTGATGGCGGTGCGCCGCTCGGCCGCCCTCTCGGCCCTGCCCGAGGATGCCCGCTACGGCGCCGGCGCCGACCTGGAGCTGTCCCTGCGGCTGCCCGGCGAGAAGGTGGTGCCGCGCACACGCCTGCCGGTACGGAGGGCGCGCGAGCACCCGGTGGACGACCGATATCGCGTGGAGGAGGCACACCGTAACCACGGGAGGGTGCTGGCCATGCTGGAACCCTCCTAAGCTAGACCGCTATGGAGATGCTCGCGCCGTACACCACGCTGGGGCTGGGCGGTCCCGCCCTCGAGTTCGTCCAAGCCGATACGGCCGAGCAACTGGTCTCTCTGGTGGCCGAGGCCGACCACGAGGCGCGGCCGACGCTGGTGCTCGGCGGCGGGAGCAACCTGGTGGTGGCCGACGAGGGCTTCGACGGGCTGGTCATCCGGGTGGCGACCAGGGGCGTGAAGGCGTCCCGCGACCGTGACCACATGTTCGTGACGGTCGAGGCGGGCGAGGACTGGGATCCGCTGGTGGCCCGCGCGGTCGCCGAGGGCTGGTCCGGCCTTGAGTGCATGTCCGGCATTCCCGGCCTGGTGGGCTCCACCCCGATCCAGAACGTCGGCGCCTACGGCCAGGAGATCGCCCAGACCGTCTGGAGCGTGCGTGCCTACGACCGCCGCACCCAGCAGGTCGAGGACCTGGAGGCGCGCCGGTGCGACTTCGCCTACCGCACCAGCCTGTTCAAGCGTGACCTGTCCCGCTATGTCGTGCTGTCGGTGACGTACGCGCTGGAGCTGAGCGAGCTGTCCGGCCCGATCGCCTACCAGGAGCTGGCCACGAAGCTGGGCGTCGAGCCCGGCGCCCGGGTGCCGCTGGAGCGCGCCCGTGAGGCGGTGCTGGAGCTGCGCCGGGGCAAGGGCATGGTGCTCGATCCCGCCGACCCCGACACCCGCAGCGCCGGGTCGTTCTTCACCAACCCGGTCCTGACCGACGAGCAGGCGGCGGAGCTGGCCGCCCGCGCGCCCGGCCATCCGCGCTGGGACCTGCCCGGCGGCCTGGTCAAGGTTCCGGCGGCGTGGCTGATCGAGCAGGCGGGCTTCCCCAAGGGCTACGCCCGCGGCCCGGTGCGCATCTCCACCAAGCACACGCTCGCGCTGACGAACCCCGACGGCGCCGGCACCACCGCCGACCTGCTGACCCTGGCCCGCGAGGTGCGCGACGGGGTGCGCGAGAAGTTCGGCGTCACGCTGGTCAACGAGCCCGTGATGGTGAACTGCGCGCTGTGACCAGGGGAATACCCCCGGATGACTTGATGTTAGGGTTGCTGAGCAACACCGAAGGGGAGTAGCCCCAATCGCGTTGATCGACATGCTGGTGCGCGCTCGCGCGTGCCCGGTCACGCGGGCCTGACGGGCGGGCGAGACCTTCGGCCTGGCAGTCGTGTACGAAGCCGCTGCCGGGCCGAAGCCGTGCCCGAAAAACTCCCCGGGTGCGACGCCCACGGTCCGGCCGCGCGAGAGAGGGACCGTGGAAGCTTTCTGGATCAGCCTGGGCGCGATCTTTCTCGCCGAACTCGGCGACAAGAGCCAGCTCATGGCCATGACGTTCGCCACCCGCTACAAGGCCTGGGTCGTGCTGACCGGCATCACCGTCGCCACCACCGTCGTCCATCTGGGCAGCGTGGCCATCGGCGGGCTCATCGGCGACGCCCTGCCCACCACCGCCATCTCGATCGTGGCGGGCCTGGCCTTCATCGGTTTCGCCGCCTGGACGCTCCGCGGCGACGAGCTGACCGAGGAGGAGGCGCGCAAGGCCCAGCGGGCCACCAGGAGCGCGCTGATCGCGGTCACGGTGGCGTTCTTCCTCAGCGAGCTGGGCGACAAGACGATGCTCGCCACGATCACGCTGGCCACCAAGTACGACTGGGTCGGCACCTGGATCGGCTCCACCCTCGGCATGGTGGCCGCGGACGCCCTGGCCATCCTGGCGGGCCGCCTGATCGGCCGTAATCTGCCGGAGAAGGTCGTCCGCTACGGCGCGGCCGCCGCGTTCGCCCTCTTCGGCCTGGTGATGCTGGCCGACGCCCTGTTCCTATCGTGACCTGATCTCGGCGAGCGTCCGCCGGCCCGCCCTGATCTGGGTGATCAGCACGTACGCCACGAGCAGCAGGCCGAGGCAGAGCGCCTCGGCCGCCCACCACGGGATCTCGGCGAGCAGCAGGTAGCCGTCGCTGTCGCTGCGCGAGCGGAGCGCCCAGGTGACCACGGCCACCACCCCGGTGACCAGCAGCCAGGTGCGCAGGCGCGGCAGGTTCCCCCGCCGCCACAGCCTGATCCGCCAGTCCAGGTAGACCACGAGGACGCCGAGCAGGGCGCAGAGCCCGATCAGCCACCACGGCAGGGCGAACGTGGCCCGCTCGGCGATCGACGCCCGGGTGGCGCGCAGCTCGGCCTCGGCCCGGCGCTGCGCGGCCACGGCGGCGTCGCGTTCCTTCTCCAGCTCGGCGATCTGGCGGGCGGTCTCCTGGCGGGCGGCCGGTCTGGACGGGGCGTCCGAGGGCAGCACCGAGGCCACCACGGTCAGCATGATCGCGATGAACGCCAGGACCAGCACAATGGCCATGAACAGGTCGATGAACCGCAGGTCGAGCGGGGGTGCGACCGTCTTGGCGGGCCGCCTTCTCACTGCTCCCTCACCAGGGTGTAGCGCTGCGGGCGGTTCCCCGACTCGGCCAGCCGGTCGACGGCGGTGCGCAGCGAGTCGAGGCCCTTGATCAGCTCCTCCGTCACGCTCCTGGACTGGGCGAGCTCCTCCGACAGCCCGTGCTGCTGCTGCGCGGGGGCGGCCTGCCTGACCGGCAGGCGGGCGAGATAGCCCAGGAACACCTCGTCGGCGGCGGCCACGCACGCCCGCTCGGCCCGTTCGGCCAGCGCCATCGCGCCGAACGCGAGCACGCTCAGGAACAGCGCGATCAGCGTGACGCCGAACGCGGAGGCCAGCTCCGGCAGCACGTGCTGCTTGAGCGCGGTCATCAGGGCGCCGGTGTCGCCCCGGGCGTCGAGCGCGTCGCCGAAGGCGGTGACCATCGTGGCCATCGTCAGCGCGGTGCCGATGAACCCGAACACCGGCAGCGCCCAGATCAGCGCGTGGTCGAGGTGGTGCTTGTTGGCCATGCCGCTCTCGTCCAGCGCGGAGCGGGCGCTCAGCACCGCCTCGGCGTCGCCGCCCGCCTCGGCCGCCTCCTTGAACAGCTTGAGCCGCCGCGCCACGAGCGTGCCTTCGCCGGGCTTGACCGCCTGCACGTTCCTGGCGGCGCGGGCGGTGGCGGCGTTCTCCCGCCGGATGTCCGGCACGGTCCTGGCGATCCGCAGCACGGTGGTCACGAACACCGCGATGATGAGCATGACCACGAGCTCGGCGGCGGCCGGGACCGTCGTGGCCCCCACCGACTCCAGCAGCGCGCCGACGAACCCGCCGGCGTACGACAGCACCGCGACCCCTGTGGCCACCACCGGCGCGAACGCCGAATGACGCCAGCCGAACCTTGACAAACCCTGCTCCACTCCGCCGTGCACAAACAGTCAGAGTCCACCCAACCACAGACAAAGCTGACTACCGGTAACGAGGTGGCTACGACTTCTGTGACAGGAGTGAAAGGCGGTGCGCCGCGGCGGCCGCCTCGCCCCGGGTGGTGACGCCGAGCTTGCCCAGGATGTTGGAGACGTGCACGCTGACCGTCTTGGCCGAGATGAACAGCTCCTTGGCGATGTCCCGGTTCGTCCGGCCCTGCGCGACCAGGCGGAGCACCTCCAGCTCGCGCGGGGTGAGCAGCTCCGACTGCTCCTGCGCGGCGCCGACCCGGCGGGAGAGCGCCTCGATCTCGGCCACCAGCGGGGCCGCGCGCAGCGCCCTGGCCGTTGGGAGCGCGGCGGCCAGCCGGGCCGCGGCGCCGTCCCTGTCGCCCGCCCGCGCCGCCACCACGGCGGCCCGCAGCAGGGCCCTGGCCTGGTTGTGCGGCCGGTTCAGCCGCTCCCACGCGGCGGCGGAGGCGTCGAAGTCGCCCGCGTACGTCATCCGGTAGGCCTCGGCGACCGGGCTCGTCACCGACAGGTGCGCGGCCACGTCGGCCGCCTGCTCGCGCACAGCGCGGACCCGCTCCGGCTCGACCTCCTCGGCGGCGTCGCAGACGACGCGCAGCAGCGCCAGCAGCCGCCAGCCCAGCATGGCCTTGCTCGACTGCGCGGGCCTGGCCAGCATCCGCTCGGCCACCGCCAGCGCGTATCCCGGCTCGCCCCGCACCATGTGCCAGCCGATGTGCAGCCGGGTGCTGTTGGTGATGTCCTGGACGAAGTCCTCCGGCCGCTCCTGGAGCACCCCGATCTCCGACAGGATGCTCTCCACCAGCTCCACCTCGCCCCGCGCGAGCGCGATGTCGGCCCGTACGCGCAGCAGGTGGTGGCGGATGCGCAGGGACGGCCCGAACCGGAGCGCCCGCTCGGCCGTCTCGATGGCCTCGTCCCAGCGGCCGACGGACTCCAGCACCTCGGCCTTGTTGTTGAGGATGAACAGGCCGCTGGCCCGGAGCCTGCCGAACCGCTTGGCCTCCCGCCAGCCCTCGTCGGCCAGCCTCAGCGCCTCCTCCCAGCGGCCGGTGTCGGGCAGCGAGTCGATCATGTTGGCGATCGCGCGGGTGATGATGCGGCCGGAGTTCTCCTGCCTGCCGAGGTCGAGCGCGCGCTGGTTGGTGGCGACCGCGGCCTCGATGTCCCCCGCGATGGAGTGGCCGAGCGCCAGGTTGAGCAGCAGCTCGGCCTCCAGGCACCGGTCGCCCAGCTCCCTGGCCAGCCGCAGCCCCTCCTCGATGTAGAGGGCGCCCTCGACGGGCTCGCCGCGCAGCATGAGGTGCTGGCTCATCGGCACCAGCACCTCCGCCCTGGCCCCGCCGGGCTCCGGCACCAGCTTGAGCGCGTGGCGCAGGTCGTCCACCACGCCCATCTGGCCCTTGGCGATCTTCAGGCGGCACCGGAGGACGATCAGCCCGGCCACCCGGCCCGGCTCGCGCGTCTCGTCCAGCTCCGCCAGGGCGGCCCTGACGAACTTCACCGCCCGGTCCACCTCGCCGCCGGCATACGCCGCCGCGGCCGCCTTCTCCAGCACGGCGGTGTGGTCGGCGCCGATCCGTTCGGCCGCGTCCGGCACCCGGTCCCAGAGCGCGAGGACGCGTTCCAGCAGCGGCACGGCCTCGGTGTAGGCGAAGGCCTTGAAGGACTTCCCGGCGGCCTCCCAGGCGGCGGTCAGCGCGTGCACGTCGTCGCGCGCCCCGTACCAGTGGTGGGCCAGCTCCACGTAGGCGCGGCCGGGCGGGACCAGCCGGTGGTCCTTGGAGATCTCCTCGGCGTAGCGGGCGTGCAGCCGCTGGTGCTCGCCGGGCAGCAGCTCCTCGTGCACGGCCTCGCGGATCAGCGAGTGGCGGAACACGTAGGCGCGGTTGTCGGCGATCTGCAGCACGTTGCCCGCTATGGCGGGCCGCAGCGCCGCCTCCAGCTCCAGGTCGGACAGGCCGCTCACGGCGGACAGCAGGGCGTGGCCGACCCGCGTGCCGCCCGCGGCGGCCACCCGCAGCACCCGCTGGGTCTCCTCCGGCAGCCGCTCGACCGAGTTGAGGATGAGGTCCTGCATCGACCCGGGGAACCCGCGGTCGCCGGAGTCCTCCAGCAGGGCCTCGACGAACAGCGGGATGCCCTCGCTGCGCTCGTGGACCTTCTCCACCCTGGCGTAGTCGGGGGTGCTGCCCAGGATGCCGGCCATCTGCTGGGCGACCTCCTCCCGCGACAGCCGGGGCAGGTCGATCTTGAGCACGCCGTGGACCCGGCTCAGCTCGGCCAGCACCGGCCGGAGCGGGTGCTGGCGGTGCAGGTCGTCGGAGCGGTACGTCATGACCAGCAGCACCTGCGGCACCCGCAGGTTGCGGCTGAGGAAGGCGATCAGGTCGCGGCTGGACCGGTCGGCCCAGTGGACGTCCTCGATGATCAGGACGGTGGGCGCGGCGTCGGCGAGCCGTTCCAGCAGGGACAGGATCTGCTCGAACAGCCTCGCCCTGCCGGTCTCGGTCTCGCCGTCGACGTTCGGCTCGCCGAACTCGGGCAGCAGCCGCGCCAGGTCGCGCTCGGCGCCGTCGGGCAGCAGCCCGGCGACCCCGCCGGTGCCGTGCTCCCGTACGAGCTGCCTCAGGACGGCGGTGAAAGGCGCGTACGCCAGACCCTCGGTGGACAGCTCCACGCAGCCGCCGGACAGCACCCGGGCGCCGTCGCGCGTGACCTGCTCGGCGAAGCACTGCACGAGCCGGGTCTTGCCGACGCCGGCCTCGCCGCCGAGCAGCACGGCCGTGGCGTTGCCCGCCCGGGCCTCGGCGAAGGCGTCGGCCAGTGCGGCCAGTTCCTCCTGTCTCCCCACGAAAACGGGACTTACCGACCGTCCGAGCATGTCGTCCAGCATGTCACGCCTCGTCCGGTGAGATCGACGCGATTACGGGGGGTGTGAAGCCCGGCCGCGAGGGAGGGTGCGGCCGGGCTGTCGTGCGGTGGTCATGACGTACGGCGCTTGCCGAAGACCGAGCGGCGCTCGGCCTTGTTGCCCTGCTGCGCCTCACGCACGCGGCGGTGCCGGGCGGCGGCCTTGCGTAGCTCGCTCGCCTGGCTCTTCATCAACTCGAACTCGATTTCCGGACTCATCACAGGCCCTCCTCGAAGGCGTCTCTCGTCTACACCTTCAAGGTTCGGCCTAAGGCCCGCCCCGGCACATCGGGTGGATGCCCTATCTGTGCCGGTTCCCCCATACCTAGGACGGAAAGGGATCCGGTTTGGACGTAGGGACACCGGTCAGCGATGCTGTGAGGGTGTCAATTGTGACGACCTCGCTCGCGGACGTCGTCTCCTCCGGAGCCACCCTGCGAGCATTCCTGCACGGCCTGCCCGGCGTCGACCGGGTCGGCGCTGACCAGCGAGCCGCGACGCTCGGCACCCGTTCCATCAAGACCACCGCCAAGGCCAGAGCGATAGACCTGGCCATCGGCATGGTCGACCTCACCACGCTCGAAGGCGCCGACACCCCCGGCAAGGTGCGCGCGCTCTGCGCCAAGGCGCGCCACCCGGGAGAGGGCGCACCCCCGGTGGCCGCGGTCTGCGTCTACCCCGACCTGGTGCACGTCGCCGCCCGCGAGCTGACCGGCTCGGGGGTGAAGGTGGCCTCGGTGGCCACCGCGTTCCCCAGCGGCCGCTCGTCGCTGGAGGTGAAGGTGAGCGAGACGGAGCTCGCCGTCGCCGCCGGCGCCGACGAGATCGACATGGTGATCGACCGCGGCGCGTTCCTCGCCGGCGACTACCTCAAGGTGTACGAGGAGATCGCCGCGGTGAAGGAAGCCTGCGGCGAGGCCCACCTCAAGGTGATCCTGGAGACCGGCGAGCTGGCGACCTACGACAACGTACGACGCGCGTCCTGGCTGGCCATGCTGGCCGGGGGCGACTTCATCAAGACGTCCACCGGCAAGGTGTCCCCGGCGGCGACCCTCCCCGTGACCCTGATCATGCTGGAGGCGGTGCGCGACTTCCGCGACGCCACCGGGCGGCAGGTGGGCGTCAAGCCCGCCGGCGGCATCCGCACCACCAAGGACGCGATCAAGCACCTCGTCCTGGTCAACGAGACCGCGGGCGACGACTGGCTGTCCCCCGACTGGTTCCGCCTCGGCGCCTCCTCGCTGCTGAACGACCTGCTGATGCAGCGCCAGAAACTCGCCACCGGCCGCTACGCGGGCCCCGACTACTTCACCCTGGACTGATGGCGATGTCGATATTCGAGTACGCTCCCGCGCCCGAATCGCGCGACGTCGTCGACCTCAAGCCGTCCTACGGCCTGTTCATCGGCGGCGAGTTCGTCGACGGCTCCGGGCCGTCGTTCAAGACCGTCAACCCCGCCACCGAGGAGACGCTGGCCGAGGTCGCCTGCGCCTCCGCCGACGACGTCGACCGCGCCGTGCGGGCGGCGCGCAAGGCCTTCGACGCCTGGAGCGGGCTGCCGGGCGCCGAGCGGGCCAAGTACCTGTTCCGGATCGCCCGCCTCATCCAGGAACGCGCCAGGGAGCTGGCCGTCCTGGAGTCCCTCGACAACGGCAAGCCGATCCGCGAGTCCCGCGACGTCGACGTGCCGCTGGTCGCCGCCCACTTCTTCTACTACGCGGGCTGGGCGGACAAGCTCTCCTACGCCGGTCTCGGGCCCGACCCGCGGCCGCTGGGCGTGGCCGGGCAGGTCATCCCGTGGAACTTCCCGCTGCTCATGCTCGCGTGGAAGATCGCGCCCGCGCTGGCGTGCGGCAACACGGTGGTGCTCAAGCCCGCCGAGACGACCCCGCTGACCGCTCTGCTGTTCGCGGAGATCTGCCGGCAGGCCGAGCTGCCGCCTGGGGTGGTCAACATCGTCACCGGCGCGGGCGAGACCGGCGCCGCCCTGGTCGCCCACCCCGACGTGAACAAGGTGGCCTTCACCGGCTCCACCGAGGTCGGCCGGACCATCGCCCGCGCGGTGGCCGGCACCGGCAAGAAGCTCACGCTGGAGCTGGGCGGCAAGGCCGCGAACATCGTGTTCGAGGACGCCGCGCTCGACCAGGCGGTCGAGGGCATCGTCAACGGCATCTTCTTCAACCAGGGCCACGTCTGCTGCGCGGGCTCGCGCCTGCTGGTGCAGGAGTCCGTCCAGGACGAGCTGCTGGCGGCGCTCAAGCGCAGGCTGGCCACGCTCCGGCTGGGCGACCCGCTCGACAAGAACACCGACATCGGCGCGATCAACTCGGCCGAGCAGCTGGCCAAGATCCGGCAGCTCGCCGAGTCCGGCGAGTCGGAGGGCGCCGAGCGCTGGTCGCCCGCCTGCGAGCTGCCCGAGCGGGGCTACTGGTTCCCGCCCACCCTGTTCACCGGGGTGGCGCAGTCCCACCGCATCGCACGCGAGGAGATCTTCGGGCCGGTGCTGTCCGTCCTCACCTTCCGCACGCCCGCCGAGGCGGTCGAGAAGGCCAACAACACCCCGTACGGCCTGTCGGCGGGGATCTGGACCGAGAAGGGATCGCGCATTCTCTGGATGGCCGACAAGCTCAGGGCCGGCGTGGTGTGGGCCAACACGTTCAACCGCTTCGACCCCACCTCGCCGTTCGGCGGCTACAAGGAGTCGGGGTACGGGCGCGAGGGCGGTCTCCGCGGACTGGAGGCCTACCTTGACGTGTGACCACCGCAACTACCGCCGGCGCCTCACCCGCGCCCAGGCCACCCGCGGCCACGGCTACGCCCGCCCGGGCCGTCCCGTCCGCACCGGCTGGTACGCCCACCGCTGCGGCGTGAGCCGGTGCGGCCAGGTGTTCGTGCCGGTCGAGACAGCCCAGGAGATCACGTGGAGGGGGCGCGGCGATGAGTAGGTTGGCCGTACGCAAGACCTACAAGCTGTTCATCGGCGGGGCGTTCCCGCGCTCGGAGAGTGGGAGGTCCTATCCCGTGACCTCGCCGAAGGGCGACTTCCTCGCCAACGCGTCCCGGGCCTCGCGCAAGGACGCCCGCGACGCGGTGTCGGCCGCCCGCAAGGCGTTCCCCGGCTGGTCCGGCGCCACCGCCTACAACCGCGGTCAGATCCTCTACCGCATCGCGGAGATGCTGGAGGGCCGCCGCGCCCAGTTCGCCGACGAGCTGGGCATGGGCAGGAAGGCCGCGCTGGAGTCCGTGGACGCGGCGGTCGACCGGCTGGTCTGGTACGCGGGCTGGTCCGACAAGATCGCGTCCGTCCACAGCACCGCCAACCCGGTGGCCGGGCCGTACTTCAACCTGTCCACGCCCGAGCCGACCGGCGTGGTCGCGGTGGTGGCGCCCGCCGACCCGCTGCTCGGGCTGGTCTCGGTGGTGGCCCCGGTGATCGTCACCGGCAACACCTGCGTGGTGGTCGCCGCCGAGCGGACCCCGCTCCCGGCGATCACCCTGGCCGAGGTGCTGGCCACGTCCGACCTGCCGGGCGGGGTGGTCAACATCCTCACCGGCCACCAGGCGGAGCTGGCCCCCTGGCTGGCCTCGCACATGGACGTCAACGCCCTGGACCTGACCGGCGTGACGGACCCCGACCTGGCGCTCCGCTGCGAGCAGGACGCGGCGGAGAACCTCAAGCGGGTGTTCGTCCCGTCCGGCGACGACTGGTCCGCCGACCCCGGCCTGAGACGCATGACGGCTTTCCTGGAGACCAAGACGGTCTGGCACCCGATGGGAGTCTGAGAGCGTTAGGGTCGTGCCGTGTTACGACGGGTGACGATCTGGCTGACGGCGGGCCTCCTGCTCGCGAGCTGCGGCGCCGAACCGCCCCGCGCCTCCCCGCCGGACCAGCCCTCGTCACCCGTCTTCCCGTCAGCCCAGCCCTCGTCGCCCGCCACCGTCACGCCCACGGCCTCCGCGCCTGAGCGCGGGGGAGGCGGGCGCGCGGACGACTTCGACGGCGACGGCCGCGCGGACCTGGTCGTCGAGGGCCGCACCCGCGACGACCTGCCGTTCCGTACGGTCGTCCACGGCTCGCCGCGCGGCCTCGACCCGGACAGGCAGACCGACGCCACGTCGGAGACGTCCTGCTTCATCCTGTTCGACCAGACCAACTGGGCGGCCGACTTCGACGGCGACGGCCACGGCGACCTGCTGGGAGCCGTCCGGCTGAGCGAGGACCGGAATCGTCCGTGCGTCCTGTGGGGCCCGGACCGGCAGGCTCCGGTCCAGGTGACGGCGGAGAAGAACGTGGACGCCCACCACGCCGTCGCCGGGGATTTCGACGGCGACGGCTTCGCGGACGTGGCGATGCCGGCCACGCCGGAAGGCGGCTTCTTCACGTCGGAGCTGGTCGTCCTCTACGGCCCGTTCGGCCGTGACGGGAAACCGGCCCGCCGGACCGTCCAGCCGTCGCCGTCGGGCGAGGAGTTCTGGCGGCTGACCGCCGACCGGATCGACGGCCGGCGGGCGACCGGGCTGCTCGTGCACGAGCCCGACGACGGCGAGCAGACCGCCGCCTGGCTGCTCCGCCCCGGGCCCGGCGGGCTGGAACGGACGGGCCGCAAGCTGAATGACGGGTTGTCGGCCGCGTTCGGCGACTTCGACGGCGACGGCGCCCGGGACGTCGCGGTCGGCGACGACGGCAGCCGCAACGACGAGCCCGGCTACGAGACCGAGCCGCCCGCCGTCCACCACAAGCTGACCGTCCACTACGGCGACGGCCGCACCGCGACGTTCGGCGGCACCGCCGGCCCGATCGCCGCCGGCGACTTCGACGGCGACGGCCGCGACGACCTCGCCTTCGGCGGCGGGCACGAGTACGGCGAGCGGGGGCGGGTCCTGGTCTTCCGGGGCGCCCCCGGCGGCCTGCGCCCCGGCAGCGCGCTCGACGGCGTGGGCCCCGCCAGGCCGCGGACCGCGGGCGACTACGACGGCGACGGCGACGACGAGCTCATCCTGTCCCACGGCACCGGCCCCGTCGAGATCGTCGTGACGGACGGGCGCAGGGTGCTGTCCCGCTTCACCGTCCCGGCCTGACCCAGCCGGAGAACCCCGGCGGCACGGATCTGCGCACCCTCGCAGTGGGCGCCGACTCAGCCGGAGAAGCCCGGCGGCATGGATCCGCGCACCCTCACCGACTCAGCCGGAGAACCCCGGTGGCCGGATCGGCGGATGGGCGCTCTGCAACTGGGCGGCCAGGCCCAGCAGGTGAGGTTCGCCGCCCGGTGGGGCGATGAGCTGCACGGCGATCGGCACGCCCGTGGAGTGGGTGGCGACCGGGACCGCCATCGCGGGCCAGCCGCACATGTTCCACGCGCCCGTCGCCGAGGCGTACCGGACGTTGACCAGGGCGTTCCGCACGAAACCCCGCTCGCCCCACCGCTCCGCCTTCGGCGGGACCGCGGCCAGGGCGGGCGTGATGAGCACGTCGGCGTCCCCGAACCACTGGTCGGCGCCGTAGCCGCGCCACCGGTCCCGGCCCTGGTCGCCGTTGGCGCCCAGGCGGTTCAGCAGCCGCCCCGCCCTGGCCAGCGCGCGGGTGCGGCGCTCCAGCGCGCGGGCGTCGTACGGCGCGGCCGACTCGGCGGCCCTGGACAGCCAGGCGGCGATGGTGGCGGTGGCCAGCCAGAAGGGGAGCCGGTTCGCCCGTTCGACCACCGTGTGCCCGGCCCGGCGCAGCGTCTCCGCCGCCCCGCGCACCGCCGCGCGGAACTCGCCGTCCATCGGCGCCCCCACCGGCAGCGGCTGCGGCACGTACGCCACCCGCAGGTCGAACGGCTCCGGCCCGTCCTTCGGCGGCGGCGGCTCCCAGACCGCCTCGTCGTCGGCCCACACCGACCGGAGCGGCGGCCGGGTCGGTTCGGTGCGCTGCCCGGACCGCCACGCCTCGGCCAGCGACGGATCCCCGGCCAGCACGGACAGCATCAGCGCCAGGTCGGGGACGTTCGCGGCGATCGGCCCGTTCTCCGTCAGCCCCCGCCAGTCCTCCGCCGGGGCCGGCACCAGCCCCGAGCCCGGCTTGATGGCCACCACGCCGCAGCACGCCGCCGGGATGCGCAGCGACCCCATGCCGTCGTTGCCGACCGCGAGCGGCACCATGCCCGCCGCCACCGCCGCCGCGCTGCCGGACGACGACCCGCCCGCCGTCCGCGCGGGGTCCCAGGGGTTGCGTACGGTCCCGTACACGCTGTCGCCGAAACCCACGAGCATCAGCTCGGGGACGTTCGTCAGCCCGATCACCACCGCGCCCGCCGCCCGCAGCCGCGCCACCGTCTCGTGGTCGGCGGCCTGGGGGTCGGCGGAGGAGGCCGCGGAGCCCAGCCGCATCGGCTCCCCGGCGACCTCCAGGTTGTCCTTGACCGCGACCGGGACGCCGGCCAGCGGCAGCTCCGACAGATCGGTCCGGTCCTGCACCGCCTCCGCTTCCTTCAGCACGCGCTCGCGCACGACGCGGAACGCGCCCACGCGCGGATCGCGCTCGGCGATCACGCGCAGATGATCCTCGGCCACCGCCGCGGCCGCTGCCTTTCCCTGACGTACGGCCGCCGCGATCTCCCTGGCGGACCTGCCTGCCCACGACATGCCTAGAGTGTGCAGGTTTCTACTCCTCAGCGCGAGGTGCTTTGCGCGGCTTCTGCTCCCTGCCCGCCTGTTTGAGCGCGAGCCGCAACGCGTACTCGATCTGTGCGTTGACGCTGCGCAGGTCGTCGGCCGCCCACTTGGCGATCGCCTCGTAGACGGCCGGGTCCAGGCGCAGCAGGAGCTTCTTACGCTCAGCCATACAGACTGCCGGTGTTCACCACCGGCTGGGTTGCTCGGTCGCCGCACAGGACGACCAGGAGGTTGGAGACCATCTGCGCCCTCCGCTCCTCGTCGAGGTCCACCACGCCCTCGGCCGACAGCCGGTCGAGCGCGAGCTGAACCATACCCACCGCGCCCTCGACGATCCGGGTGCGGGCCGCCACGACCTGGCCGGCCTGCTGGCGGACCAGCATGGCCTGGGCGATCTCGGGGGCGTAGGCGAGATGGGTGATGCGGGCCTCGATGATCTCGATCCCGGCCAGGTCGGTGCGGTCGCGCAGCTCGGCGGTCAGCTCGGTGGCCACCTCGGCGCCGTCGCGGAGGCTGGTCCGCTCGGCGTCCTGGGCGTCGTACGGGTGAGTGGTGGCGAGGTGGCGGACCGCCGCCTCGGACTGGATCGCGATGTACTCCTCGTAGTCGTCGACCGAGAACACGGCCTTGGCGGTGTCGATCACCTTGTAGACCACGACGGCGGCGATCTCGACCGGGTTGCCGTCGGCGTCGTTCACCTTCAGCTTGGCCGTCTCGAAGTTGCGCACCCGCAGCGTGACCTTGCGCTTGGTGGTCAGCGGCAGCACCCACTGGAATCCGGCGTCGGAGACCGAGCCGACGTAGCGGCCGAGGAACTGCACCACCTTGGCCTCGTTCGGGTTGACGATCGTGAAGCCGGTCGACGCCAGCGACACCAGCACGACCCAGATCGCGCCGAGCACGATCAGCGTCGGCTCCGAACCGATCCCGGCGAGCAGCGCCGCGACGCCCAGCACCAGCAGGACGAGCACCACCACAAAGCCGTTGACCTTGAACGCCCGTCGCTCCATCAAGCCTCCCTGCTATCGAAGTGATATCACTATGCTATCCCACTAGGCTCGGCCGCGTGCATCACGATTCCGCCTCGCTGGCGGTCGGCCAGCGCTCACTCGGAGACCCCGGCATCGCCTATCCGCCCCGGCCCCCGCTCACCCGCGGCGGCCCGCGCCCACCCTCGGCGAGGGCGGCACCCCGCTGATCGAGGCGTGCGGCGTGCACGTCAAGGACGAGTCACGCAACCCGACCTGGTCGCACAAGGACCGCCTCAACCGCGTCACCGTCAGCGCCGCGCTCACCGAAGGCGCCCCCGGCGTCGTCGTCGCCTCCTCCGGCAACCACGGCGCCTCGGCCGCCGCCTACGCCGCCCGCGCCGGGCTGCCCGCGATCGTGCTCGCCTCCGCGAACTCGCCCGCCGCCGTCCGGTCCTTCGTGCGGGCGTACGGGGCGGCCGTGTTCAGCGTGCCGATCGAGCGGCGCTGGCCGCTGCTGCGGGAGATCGTGGACCGGCTCGGCTACCACCCCGTCAGCAACCAGACCGTCACCCACACCGGCCACCCGTACGGCCCCGAGGGCTACAAGACGATCGCGTACGAGCTCTTCGTCCAGCTCGGGCGGGCGCCCGCCGCCGTGTTCGCGCCGACCGGGTACGCCGAGCTGCTGTACGGGATCTGGAAGGGCTTCTCCGAGCTGCGGCGGCTCGGGGTGGCCGAGACCGCGCCCCGGATGTTCTCCTGCGAGCCCGCCGGAGGAGGGCCGAACGCGCGGGCCGTCGCCTCCGGGGCTCCCGCCGCGGTCGTCGGCGACGCTCCTACGGACGCGTACGGGATCGCCTGCACCGTCGGCGGCCACCGGGGCGTGCGGGCGGTGCTGGACAGCGGCGGCGGCGCGGTCCTGGTCACCGACGCGGAGATGCGCGCGGCCCAGCGCGACCTGGGCCGGGAAGGGCTGTGGCAGGAGCTGTCCGGCGCGGCCGGGCTGGCCGGTTATCGGAAGCTGGGGGTGGCGTTCGGCGGGCCGGTGGTGTGTGTGGGGACGTCCAGCGGGTTCAAGGACCTCGGCGCCGGGGTGGCGGAGATCCCCGAGGCGGCCACGTTCGAGGAGGTGCTGGCTCACCTTCCGGCCTAGCGCTCCGCTAGGGCTTCGCCCACACGCGCAGCGGGCCGATCGGGGTGAAGCCGTGTGCCGCGGCCGGGGCGGGGTCGGTTTCGTAGCCGACCAGGTCGCGGCCGGGGAAGAGGGCGGCGGCGGTCGCGACGGCCGCCGGCCAGGGGTCGTCGCCGAACAAGTTCGAGATGCCGGCCGTCCGGCCGCCGGGGGTCTCGTTGAGCACGCACCCGCCTTCCGGGCCGGTCACGATCTTGACGGCCGGGTCGGCGAGCAGTGCCGCCGGGAACAGGCCCGGCTCCTCGCCCCAAGCCCGCTCCCAGGCCCGCAGCGCCTCCTCGTCCTGGACCACCTTCCAGCTGTGTGCTCCGGGGGTGGCGCCGGGGCGGTGGATCCAGGTGGCCTCGAAGAGGAGGTCGAAGCCGGGCGGGGTGAGGGTGGCGAAGCTGTCCTTGATCGAGGCTCCCGGGGTCGCGTCGATGCGGGGGAGGACGTCGGCGGGTGTGGCCTCGGGGGAGAGGGTGACGGCGTCGGGGTAGTAGGGCGGGGTGCGGCGCGGGTTGGTCCACGCCCTCTCGGTGAACGCGCCGGGCAGGCCGTGGGCGCGGCACAGGACGTCGCACCAGGCGGCGTTGTTGAGGGCGGCTTCCTGGATCATTACGTCCTCCGGGACGCCGATCGGCTTGTGCGCCGGGTGGGGGTGGCTGTGAGGGGGTCCTCGGGCCAGGGGTGTTTGGGGTAGCGGCCGCGTAGCTCGGCGCGGACCGCGCGGTAGCCGTCGCGCCAGAACGACGCCAGGTCCGCCGTGACCGCCACCGGGCGGCCGGCGGGGGAGAGCAGGTGGACCAGCAGCGGCACGCCCGCGATCCGGGGCGCCTCCTGCCAGCCGAACAGCTCCTGCAGCTTCACCGCCAGCACCGGCTGCTCGCCCGAGTAGTCGATCCTGATGCGGGAGCCGCTGGGCACCTCGATCCGTTCCGGTGCCACCGCCTCCAGGCGCTCGCTCCACGGGACCAGGCGGTGCAGCGCCGACGCCACGTCGATCTTCTCCAGGTCGGCGCGGCGGCGGGCCCTCGACAGCTCGGGCTCCAGCCACTGGTCGGCCAGGGCGATCAGGTCGCTCACGTCCGGCCAGGGGTCGCCCGCCGCGCGGTGGCAGAACGCCAGCCGGTCCCTGACCGCTCGTGCCTCCTTCGTCCAGGTCAGCACGTTCTCGGTACGGAGCCCGTACAGGAGTGCGTCGCGCACGTCGGCGTCCGGCAGCGGCGTGGCCGACAGCTCGATCGCGCCCAGCCGTTCGACCAGGCGCGCCGTCACGTCTCCCCGCTTGGAGCCGGGCGGCGTCTTCCAGGCGACCTCCTCCTCGACGGTCACCGGGTACGCCCGCCTGGCGATCTCCTCGTCGATCACCACCGCCTGCCGGATCCTCGCCGACGCCGACCCGGTGGGACGGTCGGCCACCGCGATGGCCAGCCACTCCGCGGACGCCAGTTTCGACCCCTCGGCGAGCTGCGCCTCCGTCCCCGACGCCATCAGATACCCGCCACCCCGCCGCCGCGCCACCCTCTCAGGAAACGCCAGCGCCACGGCGACCCCGGCCACCTCATCCTCGGTGGCTCGCCCCGCAATAAGAGGGGGCGCGCCGTCATCACTCCTCCGCCCGGAAGTGGGGGTCGTCATGTCGTCCTCGGTCGCCGGCCCCGCGGCAGGAAGCCGCGTGCTGTTGTCGCCTCTCCGCCCCGGAGCGGTGTCCTCGGTGCTTCGTCTCGGGGCGGGAGGCTGGGTGCTGTCGGTACGGTTCGGAAACGCGCCTTCCCGGTCCTCCGCGGTCGGCTCTCGGAGTGTGGTTCGGGAGAGGCGGCGGGTTTCCGCGCGCCAGCGGGCGGTGAAGGCGTCGCGGCCACGGCGGGCGGCGCGCCAGACCTCCACCAGGTCGTCGGCCGCGTCGCGGGGAAGCTGTTCCGACAGGAGGGCGATGACCTCGGCGGCGCGGGGGCCGACGTCGAGCAGGGCGCGGGCCAGCCGGGGGTGGACTCCTGCCAGGGCCATCCGCCGCCCGCGGTCGGTCACTCGTACGCTCCCAGAGGTCGGTTCGACGGCGCCGAGGGTGCGCAGGGTGGCGAGGGCGGCGGAGAGGGCGGCGGGCGGGGGCGGGTCCAGCAGGGCCAGGTCGGAGGCGTCGGGGGAGCCCCAGCAGGCGGCCTGGAGGGCGAACGACGTCAGGTCGGCGAGGGCGATCTCCGGGCTGGGCTGGTCGGGGAGGCGGTCGTGGTCGGCGGCGGACCAGCAGCGGTAGACGGTGCCCGGAGCCTCCCGCCCGGCGCGGCCGGCGCGCTGGCCGGCCGAGGACTTGGAGACCCGCACGGTGGTGAGGGAGCCGAGGCCGCGGGCGTGGTCGGTGCGCGGCTCGCGGGCCAGGCCGGAGTCGACGACGACCCGTACGCCGGGCACGGTCAGGCTCGACTCGGCCACCGAGGTCGCCAGCACCACGCGGCGGGAGGCGCCGGGGGAGAGCACGGCGTCCTGGACCCGGGCGGGGGCCTGGCCGTGCACCTGGAGCACCTCGACGCCGTCGAGCATCCCGGCCACCCGGGCGATCTCGCCGACGCCCGGCAGGAAGCAGAGCACGTCGCCGTCCCGTTCGGCGAGCGCCCGCCGGACGACGGCGGCGACGTGCGCCAGCAGGGCGGGGTCGACGCGCAGCCCGTGCGGCGGCGCGACGGGGCGCGGCGGCGGCGCCCACACGACGTCGACGGGGTGCGTGACGGCGGACGCGGACACGACGGGACCGCCGAGCAGGCGGGCCCAGGGGTCGGCGTCGGCGGTGGCGGAGGCGGCGATGAGCCGCAGGCCGGGCCGGAGCGCGTCGCGCACGTCCAGCAGGAACGCCAGCGCCGTGTCCGCGTCCAGGTGGCGTTCGTGGCACTCGTCGAGCACGACCGCGTCCACCCCGGTCAGCTCCTGGTCGCGCTGGAGACGCTGCAGCAGCACGCCGGTGGTGACGACCTCCACCCGGGGGTCGGCGCCGGTGTGGCGCTCGCCGCGGATCGTGTAGCTGACGCCCATCCGGCGGGCCGCCGCGCGCACCGCGAGCCGCCGGGGTTCGGCCACCACCACCCGCATGCCCGCGTCGGCCAGGGCGAGCGGCACGACCGTGGTCTTGCCCGTGCCGGGAGGGGCGGTCAGGACGGCGCTGCCGTGCGCGTCCAGCGCGGTGAGCAGGTCCGGCAGCACGCGCCGGATCGGCAGGGTGTCAGACGGTGGCATGGGCGGCGGAGAGCACCGAGTCGAGCAGGCCGGGGAAGCGGCTTTCGAGGTCGTCGCGGCGCAGGCTGAGGAACTTCTGCCTGCCTTCCTGTTTGGTCGTGATCAGGCCGGCCTCGCGCAGGATGCGGAAGTGGTGGGAGGCGGTCGACTTGTGGACGCCGAGCCCCTGGCCCACCTCGCCGCAGGTCAGCTCGCCGGCGGCGGCCAGGCGGGCGACGGCCTCGAGCCGTACGGGATCGGACAGCGCCCGCAGCACCTCGGTGAGCTGGAGGTCTTCGGAGGCCGGATGGGGCAGGGCGCGCATGCCCCCAAGATACCGGTTTCGTTGTTTGACAACCATCCAACCGTGCGTCAGTTTGATGGGCATCCAATTGACTGGAGGACGTTTTGAACCGCGGGCTCTACCCCCTCGCCGCCGGGAACTTCGCCGTCGGCACCGGCATGTTCGTCACCGCCGGGCTGCTCGCCCCGATCGCCGCCGACCTCGACGTGTCCGTGGCCGCCGCCGGGCAGCTCATGACCGTGTTCGCGCTCGCGTACGCCGTGCTGTCACCGGTGCTCGCCGCGGTCACCGCGCCCTTACCGCGGCGGACGTTACTGCTGCTCGGGCTCGGCGTGTTCGTGCTGGGCAACGTGCTGACCGCTGTCGTGCCCGGATATCCGCTGGTGGTGGCCACACGGGTGCTGGCCGCCGCCGGGGCGGCCATGTTCACGCCGACCGCGTCCGGGGTGGCGACCGCGCTGGCCGGGCCGGAACACCGGGGGCGGGCGCTGGCGCTGGTGATGGGCGGGATGAGCGTGGCCACGGCCGTCGGCGTGCCGCTCGGGACGTGGATCGGGGCGGCGTACGGGTGGCGGGCCACGATCTGGCTGGTGGCGGGGCTGGCGGTGCTCGGCCTCGCCGGGGTCGCGGCGCTGGTGCCCGACGTGCGGATCGCCGTCTCCGGCAGGCTGGGGGAGCGGTTCGCGCCGCTGGCCGACCGGGGCGTGCTCGCGGTGCTGGCGACGCAGCTGATGATGTTCGCCTCGGCCTTCACCGCCTACACCTACCTCGGCGCGCTCATCGACCTGCCGCTGGCCGCCGTGCTCTGGGCGTGGGGCGCGGGCGCGGTCGTGGGCAACCAGCTCGGCGGCCGGCTCACGGACGCGTACGGGCCGCGCCGCATGGTGCTGGCGGGCCTGGCCGCGTCCACGCTGCTCATGGCCCTGATCCCGGTCGCGAACCTGGCCCTGCCCGTCGCCCTGGTCTGGGCTTTCACCTGGGGTGTGGTGGGCTGGCTGGTGGCGCCCGCGCAGCAGTACAGGGTGGTCGCGGCGCTGCCCGCGAACGTGCCGGTCGGGCTCGGCCTGCTCTCGTCGTCGCAGTACGCGGGGCTCATGCTGGCGGGCGTCATGGGCGGGCTGGCCCTCGACGGGTACGGACGAGCAGGCGTGATCACGCTGGCCGCCGCGCTCGGCCTGGTGACGGTGCTGTTCACCCTGGCGACGTACCGGCCCGCGGCCCAGCCCGTTTCAGTGAGGTAGAGAATCCTCCACCGAGGGTGGATTCTCTGCCATTTGGTGGAACTTTCCCGTCAGCCCAGGGCGGGGATCCAGCCCAGCGTCACCGCGAGGATGACGAAGAAGCCCAGCGCGATCCGGTAGACGACGAAGCCGGTGAAGCTGTGGGTGCTGATGTAGCGCAGGAACCAGGCGACGGCGGCGTAGCCGACCGCGAAGGAGATCACCGTCGCCAGGATCGTCGGCCCCCAGTCGGGGGTGTTCGCGCCGCCGATCTCCGACAGCTCGTACAGCCCCGAGGCCAGCACCGCCGGGATGGCCAGCAGGAACGAGTAGCGGGCCGCCTCCTCGCGCCGGTAGTCGAGCAGCAGACCGGCCGTGATGGTGCCGCCCGAGCGGGAGACGCCGGGGATCAGCGCGAGCGACTGGGCGAAGCCGTAGACCACCGAGTGCGGCACGTTGAGGTGCTTGGTGAGGGTGAGCTTGTTGCGCGCCGTGCGGTCGGCGAACCACAGGACGAGCGCGAACAGGATGAGCGTCGTGCCCACCAGCCGCAGGTCGCGGAAGACGCCCTCGATCTGGTGCTTGAGCAGCAGCCCGAGCAGGCCGATCGGGATGCTGCCGAGGATCACGTACCAGCCCATCCGCGCGGCGATGTGGCCGCGCAGCTCGGGCGTCCACAGGGAACGGGTCCAGGTGGTGATGATCTCCCAGATGTCCTTCCTGAAGTAGATCAGGACGGCCATCTCGGTGCCGAGCTGGATGACCGCGGTGAACGCGGCGCCGGGGTCGTCCCAGCCGAAGAGCGCCGGGAACACGCGGATGTGCGCGCTGGAGGAGATGGGCAGGAACTCCGTCAGCCCCTGCAGCAGCCCCAGCACCACGGCTTCCATCCAGCCGATCACGCCTGCACCTTCCCCCGTTAGGAGTGCACGATGTAACGAGGTGAGGCTAGCGGAAACGCGGCCCCGGCAGGCCCAGTCAGGGCGAGCCGCCGGGGCGAGTTCACCCGCCGTTCATCCAGGTCCCGGCGTTGTCCCGGGCGAAGTCCGCGAAGTCCCGCGCGGGCCGGCCCAGCGCCGCCCGCACCCCGTCGGCGACCTGGGCGTTCCGGCCGTCCAGAACCTCCGTGAACAGCTTGGTCAGCAACGCGATCTCGTCCTGCGGCACACCGTGCGCGGCGGCGCCCGCCGCGTACTCCTCGGCCGTGACCGGCACGTACGCGACCTGGCGGCCGGTCGCCTTCGACAGCTCGGCCGCCACCGCCCGCTCGGTGAACGCCCGCACGTCCTCCAGCGCGCCGGGAAAGGCCAGGTCGGGATAGTAGGAGATATAAGCGGCACGCGCCCCGTCCAGCGCCGCGTCCCACGTGCCGCGGTCCGCCCAGTCGAAGGGCGGGTTGCCCGTACGGGAACCGACCCGGACAGAGAGCGCGCCGAGCCGGTCCACGATCCGGCGGCCGGTCTTGCCCGTGCCGCCCGTTACCAAGATGGTCATGGACCCCAGTAAGCCCGCCGTCGCTGAGAGGTTCCATGGTTGTGACGCCCGAAGGCATATGCGATCGTCTCAATCATGGATCACCTGGCGGCGCTGCTCGACGGCCCGCACGCCCGCGGCGCGTTCCTGCTCCGCGTCATCCTCGACCCGCCCTGGTCGATCCGGGTGCAGGACGAGGCGCCGCTCACGGTCCTGGCGGTGGTGCGGGGCGAGGCCTCGGTGGTACGGGACGGCGTGACACAGGTGCGGCCCGGCGAGGTGGCCGTCGTCCGCGGGCCCGAACCGTACGTCGTCGCCGACCGGCCGGACACCCCGCCGCAGGTCGTCATCCACCCCGGCGAGAAGTGCACCACCCTCGACGGGAGGTCGCTCTACCAGAGCCTCGGGCAGGGCGTGCGGACCTGGGGCAACGACCGCGACGGCGGCACCGCGCTGATCGTCGGCACCTACCTCATGACCGGTGAGGTCGGCAAACGGCTGCTCCAGGCGCTGCCGCCGCTGCTCATCCAGCCCGGCGGCCCGCTCATCGAGCTGCTGGGCGAGGAGGTCGTCAAGGACGAGCCGGGGCAGGAAGCGGTGCTCGACCGGATGCTCGACCTGCTGCTCATCGCCACGCTGCGGAGCTGGTTCGCCACCCACGAGGCCCCGGCGTGGTACCGGGCGCAGAGCGACCCCGTGGTGGGCAAGGCCATGCGGATCATGCAGCACGACCCCGCCCGGCCGTGGACCGTGGCCGCGCTGGCCGCCGAAGTCGGCGTCTCGCGCGCCTCGCTGGCCCGGCGGTTCACCGAACTGGTGGGGGAGCCGCCGATGGCGTACCTCACCGGGTGGCGGCTGGCGCTCGCCGCCGACCTGCTGCGCGAACCCGACGCGACCGTGACCTCCGTCGCCCGGAAGGTCGGGTACGGCAGCCCGTTCGCGCTCAGCGCCGCCTTCAAACGGGTCCACGGCGTCAGCCCGCAGGAACACCGGGTGGGGGCGAACCGGTGAAGCCGCTGCTGCTCCTCGACGTCGACGGGGTGCTCAACCCCACCGGGCGACCCACCCCCGACTTCCGCCGCTACCAGTGCACCGTCGGCAGCACCGTCTACACCGTCCATCTCAATTACCGGCACGGCGCCCGGCTGCTGGAACTGGCGGTCGAGACCGGGGCCGAGCTGGTCTGGGCGACGACGTGGGAGCAGCACGCCAACGAGTGGATCGCGCCCCGGCTGGGGCTGCCGCCGCTGCCGGTCATCGGGATGCGGCCCGACGACGAGGGCGCGAGCCGGCACGGCGAGATGTTCAAGACCAGGCGGGTCGCCGAGTACGTCGGCGGCCGACGGTTCGTCTGGTTCGACGACCAGGTGTACCAGGAAGACGACGACTACCTCAGGGCCCGTCAGGGTACGGGCGATTTTCTACTCATCCACGTACCCCCCGAACACGGTCTGACCAGCAGACATCTGGCCGCCGCCCGGGAATGGCTGACCCTGACAGGGTTTTCTCAGGGCCGGTAGTGGGAGAAGTCAGCGAGGCGCGTTCGTCTGACTGAGTAGAACGTCGTCAACGGAGGGACACCATGTACCGCTCACGGCAGCACCGGATCCTCGCCGGCGTCTGCGGAGGCCTCGCCGACCGGTTCGGCCTCCCGCCGACCCTCGTCCGCATCCTCTGGTTGATCCTCTCGCTCTTCCCCGGGCCGATGTGGGTCGTCTACGTGGTCATGTGGATCCTCGTCCCCGAAGAGCCCAGGAAGTACTGAGGTTTATCCTTTGAGACATGAGGGCTAGGCCGCTGACACTGATCCAAGATGATCTCGTCGACTACGACAAGGCGATGGAACGCATGGCCGAGCTGGTCGACGAGCGCCAGCGCGACGCCCGGCCGGACACGCTCTGGCTGCTCAGCCACCCGCAGGTCTACACGGTCGGCCGCCGCACCCCGACATCCCACCTGCCCGACCCGTCGCGCGGCATCCCGGTCGTGGAGACCGGCCGGGGCGGGCAGCTCACCTACCACGGCCCCGGCCAGCTCGTCGGCTACCTGATCGTCAAGCTGGACGAGGACGAGCGCATCGTCGACTACGTGCGCGAGGTCGAACTGCGCCTCATCGACGCCCTCCGCGAACTCGGACTCCCCGCCGAACGTCGCGACACCCCGCCCGGCTCGGAACTCCTCACCGGCGTGTGGACGGCCGACACCGGCCGCAAGATCGTCTCGATCGGGATGCGGCAGAGCCGCGGAGTCACCAGCCACGGCTTCGCCCTCAACGTCGAGGGCGACCTGATGCCGTGGAACTGGGCGGTCGCCTGCGGCATGCCGGAAGTGGACATGACCTCCCTTGAGCGGGAACTGGGCGCGGTGTCGATGGACGCAGTCCGTCCGGTGGTGGCAGCCGCCTTCGAAGCGTCCTGACGTTGCGCCTCCGGCGTCGAACGATGGCCGAGGCCGGGGGAGCGCGAGGGGGCCGGCCCCCCGCCGGGGGTGCGGGGGCGTGCCCCCGTAGACGCTGCCTGAGCTTGTCGGCGCGGAGGGCGAAGACCGTGCGGTGAGGGGCGGATCACGGGCCGCCCCTCACGCGCGTCACCCGCCGAAGACTTCGATCGCCGTCTGGCAGAACGCCTTCAGGTCGTCCGGCTTGCGGCTGGTGACCAGTTTGTTCGGCCCGGCGTCGCAGGTCACGACCTCTTCGTCCACCCAGGTCGCACCGGCGTTGCGCAGGTCGGTCCGCAGGCTGGGCCAGGATGTGAGCGTCCGGCCGCGGACCACGTCGGCCTCGATCAGCGTCCACGGCGCGTGGCAGATGGCCGCCACCGGCTTGCCGTCCTGGAAGAACGCCTTGGCGAACTCCACGGCCTTCGGGTCCATGCGCAGGAAGTCCGGGTTGGCGACGCCGCCGGGCAGCACCAGCGCGTCGTAGTCGGCCGCCGACACCTCTTCCACGGTGCTGTCCACGGCGAACGTGTCGGCCTTGTCGAGGTGGTTGAAGGCCTGGATCTGGCCGCTCTTGGTGGAGATCAGCTTCGGGGTGCCGCCGGCCTGCTTGATCGCCTTCCACGGCTCGGTGAGCTCGACCTGCTCGACGCCCTCGGGCGCGGCCAGGAACGCGATCGTCTTGTCCTGGAGCATGATGAATCCCCCTAGTCGAGTTGTTTCCTACCCCCTATCCGTGACGTCCCGATCTATACGCGGCAACCAGCCGATACAGCCAGACCAGCGCGTACCCGGCGACCGCGAACGACGCCAGCAGAGCTCCCCCGACCAGCGCGAACCCATCCCAGCCGATCCGGTCGAGGTTCAGATACGGGTACACGTACCGCCGGGTCATCCCTTCGGGCAGCGTCCGCGCCCGGAGCACAATGAAGATCCCGTACGAGACAGGGAACGCCAGCCAGGCGACCGGGGCCGTCCAGCGGGCGGGCCGGTCGCGGTCGAGGAGCAGCCAGTCGGCGACCGCCAGTACCGGGGTTACGTAGTGCAGCAGGAGGTTGCCCAGCAGGCGCGGGTTCGTGCTGGCTCGCCAAGCGGAGATCATCTGAGCGCCCTGCTCAGCCAGAGGGTGTGCCCGGCCCACGCCGTCACCGCGCCGACCACGTACCAGAAGAGATCGGGAGGGTTGAACGTACTCCCGAGCAGCGGCTGGAGCGCCGGAGGGATGCCGGCGAGCTGGGCGAACTCGATCGCCCAGCTCAGGGCGGCGGCGGTGAGGGCCGCCGCCCACGGGCGGACGCGCGGCCATACGAGCACGACGAGCAGGTAGATCAGGACCGTGTAGAGGGCGTCGCCGGCGTACTTGGAGACCGGGCCGTCCCACAGCAGCCGGACGCCGAGCCCGAGCGCGATCGTGAGCAGGGCGGCCAGCGCGACTGGCGATCTCGACATCCGGCGCAGCCTAGTAGGCTCGCCGTACATGAGCGCGACCATGGTGGTGCGGGGCCTGGCCGCCGGTCACGGGGAGCGGGTGCTCTTCTCGGGGCTGGATCTGGTGGTGAGCCCGGGTGACGTGATCGGGCTGGTGGGGGCCAACGGCGCGGGCAAGTCGACGCTGCTGCGCATGATGGCGGGCCTCGACCGGCCGGAGGAGGGCGAGATCCGGCTCAGCCCGGCCACCGCCACCGTCGGCTATCTGCCGCAGGAGCCCGACCGCAGGCCGGGCGAGACGGTGATGGAGTTCCTGGCCCGCCGTACGGGGGTGGCGCGGGCGCAGCGGGAGATGGACGCGGCGGCGCAGGCGCTGGCCGAGCAGGTCCCGGGGGCGGACGACGCCTACAGTGTGGCGCTGGAGCGCTGGCTGGCGCTGGGCGGCCCCGATCTGGACGAGCGAGCCGAGGCGATCGGCCTGCCGGTGGCGCTGGATCAGCCGATGACCTCGCTGTCGGGCGGTCAGGCGGCCCGGGCCGGGCTGGCGTCGCTGCTGCTCAGCCGCTATGACCTGTTCCTGCTCGACGAGCCGACCAACGACCTGGACCTCGACGGGCTCGACCGGCTGGAGAGCTTCGTCAACGGGCTGCGGGCGGGCGCGGTGGTGGTCAGCCACGACCGCGAGTTCCTGGCCAGGACCGTCACCGACGTGCTGGAGCTCGACCTGGCCCAGCAGCGGATCCAGCTGTTCGGCGGCGGCTATCAGGCGTACTTGGAGGAGCGCGAGGTCGCCAGGCGGCACGCCCGGGAGCGCTACGAGGAGTACGCGCAGACCCGCGCCGAGCTGGAGGGCCGCGCCCGCATGCAGCGGGCCTGGATGGAGAAGGGCGTCAGGAACGCCCGCCGCAAGGCCACCGACAACGACAAGCTCGGCCGCAACGCCCGCGTCGAGGCGACCGAGAAGCAGGCGGCGAAGGCCCGTCAGACGGAGCGGATGCTGGAGCGGCTGGAGGAGGTCGAGGAGCCGCGGAAGGAGTGGGAGCTGCGCATGGAGATCGCCGTCGCGCCCCGCTCGGGCGCGGTGGTGGCGACGCTGCGCGGCGCGGTCGTGCGGCGGGGAGATTTCACGCTGGGGCCGGTGGATCTGGAGATCGGCTGGGCGGACCGGGTGGCGATCACCGGGGCGAACGGTTCCGGCAAGACCACGCTGCTCGGCACGCTGCTCGGCCGGATCGCGCCGGACGAGGGGCATGCCGCGCTCGGCTCCGGCGTGATGGTCGGCGAGGTCGATCAGGCGCGCGGGCTGTTCGAGGGGGAGGAGACCCTGCTCGACGCCTTCACCGCGCACTCGGGCATGAAGCCGGGCGAGGCGCGCACGCTGCTGGCCAAGTTCGGGCTGCGGGCGAATCACGTGCCGCGGCCGGCCTCGACGCTCTCGCCGGGTGAGCGCACCCGGGCCGCGCTGGCGCTGCTCCAGGGCAGGGGCGTCAACCTGCTGGTGCTGGACGAGCCGACCAACCACCTCGACCTGCCCGCGATCGAGCAGCTGGAGTCGGCGCTGGCCGGCTATCCGGGCACGCTCCTGCTCGTCACCCACGATCGCCGCATGCTGGAGGCGGTCAGCGTCGGCCGGAGGCTCGTGGTGGACCGGGGACGGGTGTCCGAGTTCCACTGAAAATTTACACCGCACAAGGAAACGAAGATGAAACAATTCTCCGTATCTCGTTGACATGCGATGTTCTTATGGTGTGCCGTGCCTTACACAGATAACCCCCCGCCTGAAGGTGAGGCACACATGAGGAAATGGCTCGCACGCCTGGCAGCGTTGGGCGTCGCGCTCTTAGTGGTGAGTCAGGGCCAGGTGGCGCTGGCGCAGGATCCCGCGGCGGGGAAGAAGGTCATCCGCGTGGGCGCGACCCAGGCCGTTGACTCCATGAACCCGTTCCTCGCCGTCCGCCTGGTGTCGTCCCAGATCCACCGGCAGATGTACAGCTTCCTGACGATCCCGGACCACAAGACGCTGCAGCCCAGCCCCGACCTGGCCGAGTCGTGGAGCAGCTCCGAGGACGGCCTGACCTGGACCTTCAAGATCCGCGAGACCAAGTGGTCCGACGGCACGCCCGTCACCGCCGAGGACGCGGCCTGGACGTTCAACAAGGTCATGACGGACGACGCCGCGAAGACCGCCAACGGCCCGGCCGCGGAGAACTTCGAGAGCGTCACCGCCAACGGCCAGGAGCTCGTCATCAAGCTCAAGGAGCCCCAGGCCTCGATGCTGGAGAACCCGATCCCGATCGTGCCCAAGCACATCTGGGAGAAGGTCGACAACATCGCCGACTTCTCGGGCGACGAGTATCCCGCCGTCGGCAGCGGCCCGTACATCGCCGTCGAGCACAAGAAGGACCAGTACGTCAAGCTCAAGGCCAACCCTGACTACTGGCGCGGCGCCCCCAAGATCGACGAGCTGCAGGTCGTCTTCTACGACAACCCGGCCGCGTCCATCATCGGCCTGAAGAACGGCGAGATCGACCTGATCGGCCGGCTCAACCCGCCGGACTACCAGTCGCTCGCGGGCGACCCGAACATCGTCCAGTGGAACCAGCAGGGCCGCCGTGCCGCGTACCTGCAGCTCAACCACGGCGCCACCACCACCGACGGCAAGGAGGTCGGCGACGGCCACCCGGCGCTGAAGGACCAGAAGGTCCGCCAGGCGCTGCACTACGCCATCGACAAGGACAAGCTCGTCGCCGAGGTGCAGAACGACCTGGCCAAGCCGGCCCACGGCTCGATCGTGCCGCCCATGTACACCGACTTCTTCTGGGAGGCCACCGGCGACACCAAGGTCACCTACGACCCGGCCAAGGCCAACCAGATCCTCGACGAGGCCGGCTACAAGAAGGGCCCCGACGGCGTCCGGACCATGCCCGACGGCGACCGCAAGCTGGAGTTCCGCTTCAGCATCCACACCGACACCCCGATCGAGGACAAGCTCGCCGAGTACCTGGCCGGCTTCTTCAAGGAGATCGGCGTCACGCTGACCACCAAGAAGCTGGAGTCCAGCAAGTTCACCGAGGAGACCGGCGTCACCGGCCTGTTCGACATCGCGATCTCCGGCTGGTCGGTCAACCCGGACCCGGAGGAGGTCCTGGCGACCCACCTGTGCAGCCGGCGGCCCACCCCGTCGGGTGAGGGCGGCGGCACCGAGTCGTTCTACTGCGACGACACCTACGAGAAGCTCTACCAGGAGCAGCTCAAGGAGCTCGACCGCGGCAAGCGGGCCGACCTCATCAAGCAGATGCAGGAGCGCCTCTACACCGACGCCCCGGTCATCGCGATCTACTACCCGAACGACCTTGAGGGCTACCGCAAGGACCGGGTCGCGAGCATCACGTCCGTGCCCGAGCAGGACGGCATCCTGTACGGCGCGAGCAGCTTCTGGCCGTTCTACTCGCTGGAAGCCGTCGAGTCCTCCGCCACGGCCGAGGAGGGCGGCTCCAACACCGGCGTCATCGTCGGCGTCGTCGGCGCCGTGCTCATCCTCGGCGCGGGCGCGTTCTTCCTGAGCAGGCGGCGCAAGTCCGTGGCGGACGACCGCGAATGACCGCACCGCTCGAAGCAGCAGAGCCCGCCGCCGCGCAGGCGGCGGGCCCCGCTGACGACCACCGCCCCGCCCGCCGCGGCCTGCTGCGCTACGCGCTCACCAAGGCCGGCGGGGCGTTGCTCAGCATCGCCATGGTGATCGTCGCGACGTTCTTCCTGTTCCGCCTCCTCCCCGGAGACCCGGTACGGAACCTCGCGCAGGGCCGCAACATGACGCCCGACCAGCTCGACCTGGAACGGCGCCGGCTCGGCCTGGACAAGCCGCTGGTCGACCAGTTCTTCGACTTCGTCGGCCAGACCCTCCGGCTCGACCTCGGCACCTCGTACGAGTACAAGCGGCCGGTCCTGGAGCTCATCGGCGAACGCCTGGGGCCGACGCTGCTGCTGGCCGGGGTGGGCCTGGTCATCGCCGTCAGCCTGGGCCTGTGGCAGGGCACCCGGGCCGGGTGGCGGCCGGGCAGCCGGTTCGACCGGTTCTCCACGGCCACCTCGCTGCTGCTGTGGTCGGTGCCGACGTTCTGGCTCGGCCTGCTGCTGCTCATGGTCTTCGGCGCCTGGCTCAAGATCTTCCCGTCGCGGGGCATCGAGAGCGTCGACGCGCCCGACGGATTCGGCTACGTCCTGGACGTGGCCTGGCACATGGTGCTGCCGTGCCTGACGCTGGTCGGCGTCGTGTACGCACAGTATCTGCTGGTCATGCGCTCGTCCCTGCTGGACGAGGTGGGCCAGGACTACATCAACGTCGCCCGGGCCAAGGGGCTGCGCGACGACGACCTGCGCCGCAGGCACGCGGTGCCGAACGCGCTGCTGCCCACGGTCACGCTGGTGTTCATGCGCATCGGGTTCGTCGTCGGCGGCGCGGTCACGGTCGAGACCGTCTTCAGCTGGCCGGGACTGGGCAAGCTCTTCTACGACGCGATCTCGGTGCCCGACTTCACACTCATGCAGGGGACGTTCATGCTCATCACGGTCGCGGTGATCATCATGAACACGCTGGCCGACGTCGTCTACCACGTCCTCGACCCGAGGGTGAGGTCCGCATGAGCGCGATCACCCGGACCCGCAGGCGGCAGGCGCTCGGCCGGTTCTGGGACGGCTTCCGCTCGCAGCGCGGCGGCATGGCCGGCCTGATCGTCCTGGGCGTGGCTGTGACGCTGGCCGTCGTCGCGCCGCTCTTCATCGACGAGGGCGTCACCAGCGTCGTCCAGAACACCGGCCCCGCCTTCGACCCGCCCAGCCTGGCCTACCCCTTCGGCACCGACGAGTCCGGCCGCTCGATCCTGCTCATGGTCTGGTGGGGCGCGCGCACGTCGCTGCTCATCGGCTTCCTGGCCGCCCTGGTCAGCGTGGGCATCGGCACCGTGTTCGGCATCGCCGCCGGCCACTTCCGCGGCTGGATCGGCGCCCTCCTCATGCGGGTGACCGACTGGTTCCTGGTGCTGCCCTCGCTGGTCACCGCGCTGGTGCTGGCGGCCATCCTGGGCGGCAGCACGTTCACCATCATCATGGCGATCGGCGTCACCTCCTGGCCGTCGACGGCCCGGCTGATCAGGGCGCAGACGCTGGCGGTGGAGGCCCGGCCGTACATCGAGCGCTCCAAGGCGCTGGGCGGCGGCCACTGGCACATCACCACCCGCCACGTGCTGCCGAACGTCGCCCCGCTGCTGCTGGCCAGCACCACGCTGGAGGTCGCCAGCGCCATCGTCACCGAGTCGACGCTGGCCTTCCTGGGCGTCTCCGCCAACAAGACCTCGTGGGGCACCATGCTCCGCGGCTCCTACGACTGGAACGCGGCCAGCGCCGGGGCCTGGTGGTACATCCTCATCCCGGGCCTGTGCATCCTCGCGGTCGTCATGGCGTTCACGCTCTGCGGCCGGGCGCTGGAGACCGTGCTCAACCCGCGACTCCGGGGGGCGAAGGCATGAGCCTGCTAGAACTGGACGACGTCTCCGTCACCTACCGCGTCGCCGAGGGCGAGGTGCCCGCGGTGCGAGGCGTGTCGCTCACGCTCGACAGCGGGGCGGCGCTCGGGGTCGCCGGCGAGTCGGGGTCCGGCAAGTCGACGCTGGCCATGGCGCTGCTGCGGCTGCTGCCGCGCGACGCCCGCATCGGCGGCCGGATCCTGCTCGACGGCGAGGACGTGCTCACCATGCGGTGGGGCCGCCTGCGCGCGGTCCGCTGGGCCGGGGCGTCGATCGTGTTCCAGGGCGCCCAGCACGGCCTCAACCCGGTCCAGAGGATCGGCGACCAGGTCGCCGAGCCGCTGCTCGTGCACGGCCTGGCCAAGCCCGGCCAGGCCGGCGAGCGGGTGGCCGAACTGCTGAGCCAGGTGGGCCTGCCCGCCTGGCGGGCGCGCAGCTACCCGCACGAGCTGTCGGGCGGCCAGCGCCAGCGCGTGATGATCGCGATGGCGCTCGCCTGCTCGCCCCGGCTCATCATCGCCGACGAGCCCACCACGGCCCTCGACGTGATGGTGCAGGCGCAGGTGCTGACGCTGATCAAGGACCTGGTCGCCGAGCACGGCATCTCGCTGATCATGATCTCGCACGACCTGTCGGTGCTCGCCGACGTCTGCGACCGGCTCGCGGTCATGTACGCGGGCCGGGTGGTCGAGCACGGCCCGTCGCGCGAGGTGTTCCACGACCCGAAGCACCCCTACAGCCAGGCGCTGGCGGCGGCCTTCCCGACCGTCGGCGACCCGGCGTCCCGGCTGGCGCCCCGCGGCCTCGGCGGCGACCCGCCGGACCCGATGGACCTGCCCGCGGGCTGCTCGTTCCACCCGCGCTGCCCGGTCGCGCTGGAGGAATGCGCGACGCTGGACGCCGAACTGTGGCCCGCCGGTGACCGCCGCGCCGCCGCCTGCGTCCACGTACGGGAGCACGGGCGCGTACAGGAGGACGCATGACACTCCCTGTGTCAACCTCAGGCAGCAACGAACTCGTTGAGCGCTGCTGCGGCACCGTGTTTGGCGGGGTCGTAGGGGACACCGTCGAGCCAGCAGCGCCAGATCACGCGGATCCAGGCGCGGGCCAGCACGCGGACGGCGTGCGGGTG
>NZ_JBFAOH010000026.1:0-79691 GCF_040675175.1 Nonomuraea sp. NPDC049649 | reverse complement strand
ATGATCCGGCCTTGGCACCCGTCACCGAGGCCGCCTAAGATCCACCCACGGCACCTACCTCGTCGAGCTTTTTACACCGCTCCGAGGACGCGACCACCCGCCCCCAGGACATGACGATCCACCGAGACGGACCCCCCTGGGACCACTCACCACAGTCACAGCACTCACCGAGCCGCCACCACCAGCCCGCTCTCGTAAGCCGCGATCACCAACTGGGCCCGATCCCGGGCGTCGAGCTTGGTCAGCAGACGGTTGATGTGGGTCTTGACCGTCGCCAGACTGAGCTGCAGACGCTTGGCGATCTCCAGATTGGACAGTCCCCCTGCGATCAGAACCAGCACCTCCCGCTCCCGCTCCGTGATCCCCTCCAGCCCGCGCACCCGGAGTGGAGCGGGCATCCGGACGAACTCCTCGATCAGCCGTCGCGTCACCGTCGGAGCCAGCAGCGCCTCTCCCCCGGCCACCACTCTGATCGCGTTGAGCAGGTCAGCCGGAGGCGTGTCCTTCAACAGGAACCCACTAGCCCCGGCCCGCAGCGCGTCATAAACGTAGGCGTCCAGATCGAACATGGTCACGATGAGGACCCGACTGGCCTTCCCGATCTGTCTCGTCGCCTCGATGCCGTCCATCCCGGGCATCCGGACATCCATGAGCACGACGTCGGGCTGCTCCCGCTCGGCGACGGCCACGGCTTCCGCCCCCGTCGAGGCTTCTCCCACCACCTCCAGATCCGGCTCGGAGTCCACCAGAACCCGGAAGCTGCCCCTGAGCAAGGCTTGATCGTCCGCGATCAGCACCCGGATCATGCATCACCGTTCCTCATGGGAGAGCCGAAGTGAATCCCCGTAGGGCAGGCTGGCCGAGACCCGGAAGCCCTGACCGGCCAGCGCCCCCGCCTCGAACGTCCCGCCGTACATCATGACCCGTTCCCGCATCCCGATCAGACCGTGACCAGTTCCCTTGCCTGGGAGCATGCGGTGACCGGGCCCGTCATCAGCGACCTCGATCCGTACCACTCTCCCGTCGTCGACCACCGACACCAGACACCGCGCAGGCGCCGCATGCTTGACCACGTTGGTGAGGGCCTCCTGCACAATCCGGTACACCGACAACTCCACCCCTTCGGGCAACCTCCCCCGCCCTGCCCCAAGCAGCGACCCGCTCTCCACAGCCCCCTCCCCCTCGGCGGCCCCGCGCACTACAGGCTCCTCCCACTCAGCGCCCCCATCCCCCAGCGGTGCCCCACCCGCGGCAGACCCCGCCCTTTCGACGCCCCTATCCGCAGCAGGCACCTCCCCCTCCGCGCCCCCGCGCACAGCAGAACCCTTCCGCTCAGCGCTCGGCCCTCCAGCACGCCACTCTGCCTCGACGTTCCCAGCCCCAGACGGCGATTCGCGCTCGGGAGGTCCCGCCCTTATGACGCCTCCGCCCAAAGCAGAGCCCTCTCCCTCGGTGCCTACGCCCTCAGACGGCGACCCGCCCTCGGCAGACCGTGTCCTTTCGGCGCCCCCGACCCCAGCAAAGCCCTCCCCCTCGGGCACCCCATCCCCAAGCGGGGACCTGCCCTCGACAGACCGCGCCCCTTCGACGCCCCCGACCCCAGCAAAGCCCTCCCCATCGGGGTTCCCACCCCCAGCAGGACACTCCCCGTCAACATCCCGGCCCGCCCGGTAGGACACCTCCGCCGACTGACCCGGCTGCCTGTCCCTCCCGGACGGCCCAGCCCGCTGAGATAGCGCTCCGGCCACCCCTCGTTCTCCACCTGCCGCGGGTTCCCGCACGCCGTCCTGACCCGCGGACTCGAACCGGCTTCCGCCCACCCGAATGTCGAGCTTCACGTCCACCCCTGCCTGCCTGGCCTGCTGGGCGAGGTCGCTCAACCCATGAAGCCCCGGCGCGGGATCGCGGGCGGGCGCGTCGGAGGACCGCAGCACCCCCAGCAGATGACGCATCTCGACCAGCGCGTTCCTGCTGGCCATCTCGATCACGCGCAGGGCGTCGTGAGCTTCCTCCGGCTTCGTGGCCAGCACGTGGTTGGCCACTCCCGCCTTCACGGCGATCAGCCCCACGTTGTGGGTCACCACGTCGTGCAGCTCCCGGGCGATGCGCAGCCGCTCCTCGGCCACGGCCTGCTCAGCCAGCCGCTCGGCCTGACGGGCCGCGTACATCCGCCGTTCGCGGACGGCGCGGCCCACGGTCCAGGCGCCGCCGAGTGCGGCGATGCCGAACAGCGCATCGTCGATGCCCAGCAGCCGGCCGGCCCCCTCCGGGTGAGCCGAAACACCCACCGTGACCAGGCCGATCCCCGTCAGCAGGGCGAGCGCCCCGATCGCCGTGGTGGGGAGCCAGCTGCCCCGGTCTTCCGTCGCCGCCACCAGGTAGAGCGCGTACGCGGGCGACATGTACGCGATGCCGAACGCGCCGCTCACCACGGCGGCGACGGCCAGCACCAGCGTGAGGAGGAAGACCGGCAGCGGCCACACTCTTCTCAGCGCCAGCGGAAGCCCCAGGCCCAGCGGGATGGCCAGCCTGGCCCACGGCGGAATGTCGGCGTCGACCGTCGCCGTCAGGGCGACCAGAGCGAAGCCCAGCGCGGCGGCTGCGTCCAGCGCGATCAGCTGGGAGCGGCCCAGCGGTCCCACGAAGAGGCGGTGCGACTCGTTCACGCGAAGAAAAGTAGCCGCGATCGCGACCGCGTACGTCAGCCCGTGGTCTGACTTTGAGGTTCAACCCGTGGTTCGATGTGCCGAGGCCACCCCGTGCCGCACGCTTTGCAACGTGATCGAGCTCAAGCACCTCACCAAACGCTACGGCGCCACGCTCGCCGTCGACGACCTGTCATTCTCCGTACGTCCGGGCCTGGTGACCGGCTTCCTGGGCCCCAACGGCGCGGGCAAGTCGACGACCATGCGCCTGATCCTCGGCCTGTGCGCCCCCACGTCGGGCGAGGCCCTGGTCAACGGCAGGCGCTACGCCTCTCTCCGCAGACCCGTCCACGAGGTCGGCGCCCTCCTCGACGCCAACGCGGTCCACGGCTCCCGCAGCGCCTACGACCATCTCCTCTGCCTGGCCCGCACCAACGGCATCGGCCCGCGGCGCGTGACCGAGGCGCTGGAGCGGGTCGGCCTGACCGGCGTCGCCCGCAGACCCGTGGGCGGCTTCTCCCTTGGCATGAAACAGCGGCTCGGCATCGCCGCCGCGCTGCTCGGCGACCCCGGCGTGCTGATCTTCGACGAGCCGGTCAACGGGCTCGACCCCGACGGCGTCCGCTGGATCCGCGACCTGATGCGCACGCTCGCCGCCCAGGGCAGGACGATCCTGCTCTCCAGCCACCTGATGAGCGAGATGGCGCTGACCGCCGACCACATCGTCATCGTGGGCAAGGGCAGGCTGATCGCGGAGGCCACGGTCGCGGAGCTCACCGCGCGGTATCCGACCCTGGAAGACGCCTACCTCACGCTCACCGCGAGCAGCGTCGAGTACGGAGCGGGGAGATCATGAGGGACGTGCTGTCCGCGGAGTGGCTGAAGTTCCGTTCCGTACGTTCGAGCAGGCTCACCGTCCTGCTGGCCCTCGGCGGGGTCCTCCTAGGCGCCGGCCTCGCCCAGATGGCGGCCGGCATGTACGACAGCGCGTCCCCGGCCCAGCAGGCCCGTGCGAGCGTCGCGGAGCTGGAGGAGGTCGTGCTGATGCTTCCCCTGCTCGCCCTCGGCGTCCTCGGCGTGCTGGCCATGACCTCCGAGTACGCGACGGGCCTGATCAGGAGCAGTTTCACGATGGTCCCCAGGCGCTGGCCGGTGCTGACGGCCAAGGCTGCCGTCGTCGGTCTCATCGGGCTGGTGACAGGACCGGCGGTGGTGTTCGGCACGCACGTCGTGTGCCGATGGATCATCGGTGACCGCTTCGGCGGTCTCTACCAGACGCCGTTCACCGACAAACTGCCGCTGCTGGCCGCTTTCGCCCTGACCGTTCCGGCGTTCGCGCTGCTGGGGCTGGGTCTGGGGACGATCCTGCGCTCCACGGCGGGCGCGATCGCGCTGCTCGTGGGGCTCGTCTACGTCATCCCGATGATCGTGAGCAAGTTCCCCGCGCCGTGGGACGAGTGGCTCGGCTCAGTCATGATCATCGCCCTTCCCCGGCAGATCAGCGGCGACTTCACCACTCCGGGCATCTACGGCACGTCGCTGCCGCCGTGGGCCGCGGCGGGGCTGCTGGCCGCTTATGCGCTGCTGCCTGTGCTCGCGGGCCTGTGGCTGCTGCGGCGGAGGGACGTCTGAGATGCCGCCCCCACCTTGTCCGGGAGGAGCTTTTGCGCCCTCCGAAAGCCACGTCACGGCGGCGAAGCACATCCGCCGTGCCGCTGCTTGGGCCTCTGCCGCATACTTCGCTCCTCCGGTACGGCAGGGTATGCCTGCCGTACCGGTGCGCGACTCAGACCTCCAGCACCACAGGAATGATCATCGGTCGGCGGCGGTAGGTGTCGCTCACCCAGCGGCCCACCGTGCGGCGCACCACACGGCGGATCTCCTGCATGTCGACCACCCCGTCGGCGGCCTTCTCTTCAAGCGCCTTCTCGATCTGGGGGATGAACTCTTCGAACTGCGCCGGATCGATGCCCGAACCGCGCGCGTGTATCTCCGGCCCCGCCGTGATCTTGCCGGTGGTCGAGTCGACCACGACGACCACGGAGATGAAGCCCTCGTCGCCCAGGATCCTCCGGTCCTTGAGCGACACGTCGGTGATCTCGCCGACCGACGAGCCGTCGACGTACACGTAACCCGCGTGCACCGCGCCGACGATCCTGGCGCGGCCGTCGACGAGGTCGACGACGACGCCGTCCTCGGCGATCACGATGTGGTCCTCCGGCACGCCGGTGAGCGCGGCCAGCTTGGCGTGCGCCCGCAGGTGCCGCCATTCTCCGTGGACCGGCATGAAGTTGGAGGGCCGGGTCAGGTTGAGCACGTAAAGCAGCTCACCTGCCGCCGCGTGACCGGAGACGTGCACCTTGGCATTGCCCTTGTGCACGACACGGGCACCCCAGCGGGTCAACCCGTTGATCACCTTGTTGACCGCGGTCTCGTTCCCCGGCACCAGCGACGACGCGAGCAGCACCGTGTCGCCTTCGGTGATGCGGATGGGGTGATCGCGGTTCGCCATCCTCGACAGGGCGGCCATCGGCTCGCCCTGGGACCCGGTGCAGATCAGCACCACGTCCTGCGGCGGCCACTGCTCGATGTCGCGGGTGTCGACGACCAGGCCCGGCGGCACCTTGAGGTAGCCGAGGTCGCGGGCGACCCCCATGTTGCGCACCATCGAGCGGCCGACGAGCGCCACCTTGCGCCCGTGCTTGGACGCGGCGTCGATGACCTGCTGGATGCGGTGCACGTGCGAGGCGAAGCTCGCCACGATCACCCGCTGCTCAGAGGTACGGATGACCTCGTCGATGACCGGGCCGATCTCCCGCTCGCTGGTGACGAACCCCGGCACTTCGGCGTTCGTCGAGTCGGACATCAGCAGGTCGACGCCCTCGCTACCGAGCCGGGCGAAACCGCCCAGGTCGGTGAGGCGGCCGTCGCTCGGCAACTGGTCCATGCGGAAGTCGCCGGTGTGCAGCACGATGCCGGCGGGCGTCCTGATGGCCACCGCCAGCGCGTCCGGGATGGAGTGGTTGACTGCCAGGAACTCGCAGTCGAACGGCCCGAACGTGTGTCGCTCACCCTCCACGACCAGCCTCTTCACCGGCTGAATGCGGTGCTCGGTGAGTTTCGCCTCGATCAACGCCAGGGTGAGCTTGGAACCGACGAGGGGGATGTCCCGCCGCTCGCGCAGCAGGTACGGCACCGCGCCGATGTGGTCCTCGTGGGCGTGCGTCAGGATGACGGCCTCGACCTGGTCGAGCCGGTCTCTGATGTACTCGAAGTCGGGCAGGATCAGGTCGACGCCCGGCTGCTCGGGATCGGGGAAGAGTACCCCGCAGTCGACGATCAGCAGGCGGCCGGCGTACTCGAAGACCGCCATGTTCCTGCCGATCTCGCCCAGCCCGCCCAGCGCGACGATGCGCAAGCCGCCACGTGGCAGCTTCGGAGGGGGGCCGAGATCAGGATGCGGATGGCTCATGCCCGGCCCCCATGGTCATATCGCGTGCTCAAAACTCGCAGTTCCTCCCCGTATCTAGATATCTGTCAACTTCACCCCGCCGGCCACCAGGCAAGCACGCAGCTCGGCGATCTGCTTCTCTGTTGGGGGCACGAGCGGCAGGCGCACCGGCCCGACCGGCATGCCCACCATGCTCAGTGCGGCCTTCGACATGATCGCGCCGCCCGCGCTCATCATGATTCCCTCGACCACGGGCGCCACCTGCCGGTGGATCGCGCGCGCCTGCTCGACATCGCCGTTGCGATGGAGCTGGATCATGCGCGCGAGCTGGTCGCCCACCACATGACCGATCACGCTGACGAAGCCCGCCGCGCCCAGCGAGAGCCAGGCCAGGTTGAGCAGGTCGTCGCCGGAGTAGAAGGCGAGATCGGTGGCGTTCATCACCTGGCTGGCACCGAAGAGGTCGCCCTTGGCGTCCTTCACGGCCACGATGCGGTCGTGCTGAGCCAGCCGGATCAGCGTCTCGGTCTTGATCTGCACACCGCTGCGCCCCGGGATGTCGTACAGCATGACCGGCAGCTCCGTGGCGTCGGCCACGGCGGAGAAGTGCCGATACAGGCCCTCTTGCGGGGGCTTGTTGTAGTACGGGGTCACCACGAGAAGGCCGTGAGCGCCTTCCCGCGCGGCCTGTCGAGCAAGTTCGACGCTGTGGCGGGTGTCGTTGGTGCCGGCCCCGGCCACCACGGTCGCCCGGTCGCCGACGGCCTCGAGGACCGTGCCGAGCAGGCGGGCCTTCTCCTCATCGGAGGTGGTCGGGGACTCTCCTGTCGTCCCGCTGACGATCAGTCCGTCGTTGCGCTGCTCGTCCACCAGGTAGGTGGCGAGCCGCCGCGCCGCCGAATAGTCGACCGCGCCATCAGGCGTGAACGGCGTGACCATGGCGGTCAGCATGCGGCCGAAGGGCGCGTCGGAGGTTCCTGTAGGCGATGCCATAGTGCGAACGCTACCCGGATTCCGAAATCCGTTGGACGCCGCCACCCCGCTTTGCCCACCTGACGCGGCCTTTTGTCACAGTATGCTCACTCGTTCCCGCGCACCTCCAGCCTCTCATGCCCCATGCCTCTCGCATGCAACCCCGGCGCGGCCACACCCCGCCGAAGGCCGGGAATCGACCGGGGCTCCCGACCTCGACCGGGCCGGACCGAGCTCCGGCACCCCGCCGCTGCGCTCTGTAGCACGGCGAGGGGGACGGCCGTGAGCGCCGCCCATAGCCGGGCCCCGCTGTATGCCGACATAAGTGGTAATCGTCTCCCCGCGCCAAATCTCGGGTAAAGAAGTGCTCCAAGATCATAATTGGCGCAGTGCGAGGGAGCAGCTCGACGGGATTTGCGAGCGCTCGGCTCATCGACGTACTCCGCCGACCTGCCGCGTGGATGTCTTGCGAGGGGCTAGATAGTCCAAGCCCCCGAGAGCCCGAACCCAGTCTGCCCCCGCCGAAACATCATCGGCACATCGCCCGCTATGATCGGCTTCAGCACCATCCGCGACAAACCCCCTGCTGATCAGCAGAAACCCGGACCAGGGGGCTCGCATAGGTAGAGGCCGCCGATATGTGCTCGGGGGTACACACATCGACGACCTCTACCGAGAGAATCGGCACCCCTTACACCGGCGTTACAGGGTTTCCTCCACAATTTTCCGCTACCGCAAAGTTGGGGCTCCAACAGTCGTCGCTGACCGTCGGTTACCTGCCGAATACGGCAACATGGGGCAACGCCTCACACGAACCCCCAGGGATGGACTAGTGGCCACCTCAGATCCGGTCTACCTGCGTGTCGTCGAAGACATCCGGCGTCAGATCCTCGACGGCACCCTTCCTCCCGGCTCGCAGATCCCGTCGCGGGCACAGCTGACCCGTAAATACCAGGTCGGCGAGACCGCCGCCCGCCACGCCCTCCGCGCCCTGGCCGCCGAGGGCCTCGTCGTCGGACGGATCGGCTCGGGACACTATGTGAGAGAACGCTCCGAGCTCACCCCGCTGCACCGGTGGCGGTTCCTAGACCGCCCTACCCCCTTCGCGATCGATCTGCAGTCGCAGGGCAGGCGAGTGACCTGGGATTGGCACAGCGAGCCCGCCGCAGCCGGCCCCGACCTCGCCAGACGGCTCCGGGTCGACGAATCGGCGACGCTGACGAGGACCCGCTACGTGTTCCGCGGCGACGGCCGGCCGTTGCAGGTCGCGACCGCGTACGAACCACTGGAGTTCGCCCCGCACACGGCGGAGGAGCGGCGCAGCCTGGTCGCGAGGATGTACGCGCACGGCGTGAAGATCACTGAAGTGGTGGAGAGCATCCACACCCGGGCACCCCACCAGAGCGAGATCGAAACCCTCGAACTCGCGGCCGGCGTGCACGTCCTGCACGTCGAGCGCACCCACTGGGCCGGCGACCGTCCGGTGGAGACGAGCGACATCGTCCTGCCGGGCGACCGCTTCCGCATGGTCTACAGCATGCCCGTCTGACGACACCCGCTCGCCGCCCTGAGCACACGCCCGCTCGACGACGCCCGCTTGCCGTCCCGGCCACACGCCCGTACCACGGCACCGGCTGGCCGCCCTGAACACATGCCGTCCGACCACGCCCGCTTGCCGTCCCGGGCACACACTCGTCTGACGACGTCGGCTCGCCGTCCTGGGCGGCCTGCCACGCCCGAGAACCGCCGTACGGACGCCGCGCTCAGCCAGCCACTGCGCGGGCGTCACACTGTCGGCCACCGCCTGGTCTCCTTCGTTGATCGCTGCTACTCGAAGGAACGGTGAACCCGGTGGCGATGCTTGAGGCGAAGCGCTCACAGGCTCGGCATCAGCGATCCCGGGTGACCTTCGAAAGATCACGCGGTGGCCGTTCTCCTTTCACGGCTTCAGGTCGATCTCGCACACCACTTCCGTGGGCTTGGCGGGTGAGCCCCAAGCGGGCTTTCCGGACATCCCGCTACCCCTGTCTTCGCAGGCCAGAGGTTGTCGGTGGGCGTTGATACAACCGATGCGGAGGTGGGGCATGCGGGTCAAGGACTTGCCGAGGCGGGAACGGCCTCGGGAGCGGTTGATGGAGAGCGGGCCGGCGGCGCTGGCCGATCGGGAGCTGCTGGCGGTGCTGCTCGGGTCGGGGTTCCGGGGGGCGAGCGCGATGGATCTGGCCGCCCGGGTGATCGCGCACTGCGGCGATCTGGACAGGCTCGTACGGTCGGAGCCGCACCGGCTGCTGGCCGTGCCGGGGGTGGGCCCGGCCAAGGCGGCGCGGGTGGCGGCGGCGTTCCACCTGATCCGGAGGGCGGACGCGGAGCCGGAGCGGGCGCGGGTCGCCTGCACGGCCGACCTGGCCGCGGTGGCCGCGCCTCTGCTGCGCGGGCACGCGCACGAGCGGCTGGTGGTGGTCGTCTGCGACGTCCGGGGCGCGGTGCTGCGCCGGGCGGTGATGACCGAGGGAGGCGCGGACCACACGACGGTCCCGGTCCGGGAGATCGTCTCCGCGGTGCTCACGTCGGGCGGGGCGCTGTTCGGCGTCGCTCACAACCATCCGAGCGGCTCACTCGACCCCAGCGAAGCGGACGTGACGGCGACGCGCCGACTCGCGGAGGCCGCCGAGACCGTGGGCCTGCGGTTCCTCGATCACCTCATCGTCACCGACGACGCGTGGCGGCGCATTCCCCTATAAACCGAAATACGACTCGACGACCAGCGCTTTTCCCCCGGGAGAATTCATCCAGAAACGGAGACCAGGACGCTCACGAACCGAAAACGCATGATCCCTATGAAAGCGCGGAAGCCCAGCCTGGCCGCGGAAAGGCGTGGCATCCTGATTCCCGCGGGCAGGGGCCGTTTGGACGTCATCGGCCTTTCACCCGTGCGTGGTTTCGCACCTCCCGGAGGGCGCGGGATCACGTCGCCTGCTGCCGGACATTCTCCCTGCGGTCGACGGCAATCCGTATCGTGGACGAGAGTGCTGGACGGGCATGTCACCCGGCAGCAGGCACTCCTGGCCGGCGGTCACCAACGTGACCACCGGCGAGGATCGACCCGCGCGGTCTCTGTCCGGTGTCGCGCGGGCCTCCGGTCCCCCTCCACCGGTTCTCGGCGCCGGGTGGCAGCCTGGCGCCGAGAACCGCCCTTCCGTACGGCCGCGCCCCGCGAGGGGAAACCTGGAGGAGCCGGGCTCGACGAGAGGAAAGCTGGAGGAACCGCGCCTCACGGGGGGGAAGCCGGGGCCCCGAACCCGGGAAGCCGGGCCTCGCAGAGGGAAACCCGGAGAAGCCCGGGTTCCACCGTGCCGGCAGTGTGTCGGCGTCCGAGGCCTTGGACGCCTGCGCGCGGGGACCCGGCAGGTGCAAGGAGCTGGGATGACACCTGCCGGGAGTTCGAAGTCACCGGGCCTCCCCACGCAGCAGCTCGGCCCAGAGCGTGTCGACGACGGCGGCCATCGCCCGCGGCGACTCCTCGACCACCAGGCGCCCGTTCAGCCTGCTGACCCTCCGGATGAACCGCAGCCCTCCCGCCTGGCACAGCTCGTACACGACCGGACCGCAATCACACGTGTAGTCCCGCACCCTCATCCGCTCGGTACGCGGCGTCGCGGGCATCCATTCGATCAGTTCCGCCGCAGCGACCATGGGCATCACGTGCTTGCCATGCAGATCATCCGCCTCCCCGCACATGCCTTCACCTTAGTCTAGCCATATTCCCTAGTCCAGGTCGTATCTATAGACCTGTTCAGGTGTCTGCTTTGTGCGGGCATGTCTAGATTGGTCTACAATCTCGGCGTGCTTGACCGTGAAGGACCTGTCCCCATCTACAAGCAGCTCGCCGACCTCATCCGCGAGCAGATCGAGCGCGGCGAGCTCAAGGCGGGCGATCCCGTTCCCAGCGAAGCCAAGCTCGAACAGGACTATGAGATCGCCAGGACGACCGCCCGCCGCGTCGCCCGGGAGCTCCGGGAGCAGGGCGTGGCGTACACGATCCAGGGCGAAGGCACCTTCGTGGGACCACCCACCGCACCACGCGGCGCCAGAAAAATCCCGCTTTATCAGCAGATCGCAGAGGAAATCGCGGAGCGCATTCAACGAGGCGAAATACCGCCCAACCGTGCGATCCTCGGCGAAAAGCAGATGATGCAGCAGTACGGCGTCGCCAAGGCCACCGCGCGTCAGGCGGTAGCGCACCTGCGAGAGCAGGGGTGGGTGTTCACGGTCCCCTATCGCGGCACTTATGTGAACACGAAGGATAAATGGCCGACGAAAGAATAGACGCCCCGGGCGAGCGATATCCTCGTACGCATGCTCGACCCCGAGGGCGACACCCATCTCTATCTGCAGATCAGTGAAATTCTCCGGTCACGCATCGGCCAGGCCGCCGTGGGTGATCAGGTGCCCAGCGAGGCGGATCTCCAGCACGAATTCGGCGTCGCACGTACCACCGCCCGCAGGGCGATCAGAGTCCTCCGCGACGAGAACCTGGTCCACACCGTCCACGGCCAGGGCACCTTCGTGGGCGCCGGTCCCGATGGGCCGATCCGCCCCCGCAAGACCCCGATGTACCGCCAAATAGCCGACGAGCTGGCGCGGCAGATCAGCGCGGGCACATACCGGCCGAGGCGCCCGATCCCGAGCGAGACGACCCTCTCCCAGCGCTACGACGTCGCACGCGAGACCGTACGCCGCGCCATGGCCACGATGCGGGCGGAGGGCTGGCTCTACACGGTCCCTCAGCGCGGCACCTACGTCGCGCCCGAGGAGCGCTGGCCCACAGCGCCCGAGGACCGGCAGGCGCCCGCGGAACGGGTCAGAACACCGGGATGATGTCCTCCGGGTCGACGAAGTTCACCGGCACCCCTTCCAGGTCGAGCTCGGGGATGGCCGGAAAGGCGATGCCCCACCGTTCGACGATGGCGCGAATCCTGGCCATCGCGACCCGCCAGTTCTCCGCCTGTTCCTCGTACGAGAGCACGCCCAGGCCGGCGTCGCGGGCGTGGTCCATGAGGACGCGGTGGTTGGCCAGGAAGTAGGGCGGCAGTTCCCAGAACCCCTCCGGCGGCTCCCAGAGGATCATCGACAGGAACACGAACCCGGCGCGCAGTTGCCGGGTGATGAGGGTGCGGGTGTCGTCGGCGAGCCCGGGCCACTCGTTGTCCAGGATGGTCATGCAGATCTGGAGGTGGCGCGACTCGTCGCGGCCGATGCGGTGGAACATCTCCGCGAAGACGGGGTGCTGGGTGCCCGACGCCATGCCGCGGAACAGCGTGGAGGCGGCCATCTCGCCCATCATGAAGCTGGTGAAGAGCACGGGGAGCGAGTACTTCCCCACGGCGGAGTTGTAGCCGTTCCAGTAGCGGCCGCCGTTGTGGTAGAGCCAGCCGATGTTGTTGTGGGCGGCTTTCTCCAGGTCGTCGCGGGGTTCCCAGTCGAGCGGGCCGCCGGGCCAGAGGCGGGCGATGGTGCGCTGGCAGCACTCTTCGTGGTTCATCTCGTCACGGGTGATCGAGAAGAAGCACTTCCTGACCGGGTCTTCCTCGTGTTTCTCGAACGCCTGGATGGTGGCCCGGGCGAACACGGCCGGTCCGGAGGCGTCGAAGTTGGCCAGCACGGCGAACCAGTACATGATGCCGAGCCGCTGCTCGCGGGTGAAGTCGGCGGGGTCGAGGCCGTCCCAGGGCAGGTCGGCCGGGTTCCAGACCATCCGTTTGGACTTCTCGTAGATGGCCGCGAGCTTCTCGGTCTCGACGCGCCATTCCATCGGGTAGATGTTCGGCTGCGGGATCTCGGGGGCGGGCCAGAAGCCGCCCTCGGGGATCGTGAGGTCCGCCATGTGTGACACCTCCTCCCCCATCCTGCGGCGTGGCGTCACGGCTTTCAAGTACGGGCGCGCTGGGTGACGGCCACGCAGACGAGCACCGCCAGTGCCGCCACCACGGTCGCGATCCCGTACCTCTCGCCCATCAGGAACCACGCCCAGACGAGGGTGAGCAGCGGCTGGGTCAGCTGCGTCTGGCCGGCGCGGGCGATGCCGCCTCTGGCCAGGCCCGCGTACCAAGGGAAGAAGCCGAGGAACATCGAGATCAGTCCCACGTACGCGAAGCCCGCGAGGGCGGGCGGCGCGGGCGTCATCGGTGTGACGGCGGCCAGGACGGCGGTGATGGGAAGCGTGATCGGGAGTGACAGGACGAGCGCGTACGAGATGACCTGCCAGCCGGGCGTGTGCCTGGCGAGCCGCCCGCCTTCGGTGTAGCCGACGGCGGCCGACAGCAGGGCGCCGGCCAGGAGGAGGTCGGGCCAGGCGGCCGTGGTCTCGGTGCGGGTGAGGGTGAAGGCGGTGATGGCGAGCGCGCCCGCCGCGCAGGCAGCCCAGAACGCCGGCCGGGGACGTTCACCGGCCCGCAGCACGGCGAAGACGGCGGTCGCGGCGGGGAGCAGGCCGACGACGACGGCGGCGTGCGCGGTGCTCGCGCCGAGGTCCAGGGCCAGGCCGCTGAAGACGGGGAAGCCGAAGACCACGCCGAGGGAGATGAGCCCGTACGGGCGCCGGTGCGGGCGGGGCGGCAGCAGCGGGAGCCCGGCGGCCTTGAGGCAGACCAGCGCGACGGCTCCGGCGACGGCGGCGCGGCCGATCGCGACGAGCCAGGGGTCGAAGCCCTCCATGGCGTAGGCGGTGGCGGGGAGGGAGCCGGAGAAGGCGAGCACGCCGAGGAAGGCGAGCAGGGTGCCCCCGCGCTGCTCCCGGCCCGGGAGCGCTATCACCTTCGATTCGATAGCGCTATTCTCAACTCTCATGAATAACGATAGCAGTATCGCCCAGATCGCCGCGGTGCTGCGCGACGAGGTCGCCCGGCTGCGGCCGGGCGACCGGCTGCCGTCCAGCAGGGAGATCATGCGGCGGCACGGCGTGAGCCCGGTGACGGTGTCCCGGGCGCTGGGGCAGCTCGCCGCCGAAGGAAAGGTGATCACCAAGCCGGGCAGCGGGGCGTTCGTGGCGCCGCGACGGCCGCCGTTGCGGGACGCCGCCGACTTCTCGTGGCAGACGGTGGCGCTCGGCGACCGGGTGGTGGACGACGCCCCCATGACGGCGCTGCTCGCCCGGGCTCCCGAAGGGGTGGTGCCGCTGATCGGCGGCTACCTGCCCCCGGGGCTGCGGCCGGACAGGCAGCTCGCGGCGGCGGCCGCGCGGGCGATGCGCAGGCCGGGCGTCTGGGGGATGCCGCCGCTGCCCGGGGTGGACGAGCTGCGCCGGTGGTTCGCCCTGCAGGCCGGCGGGGACGTGACGGCCGGGGACGCGCTGATCGTCAGCGGCGGGCAGGCGGCGCTCAGCCACGCCTTCCGCGCGCTGGCCGCTCCCGGGACCCAGGCGCTGGTGGAGACCCCGGCCTATCCGGGCGCGCTGGCCGCGGCCAAGGCGGCCGGGCTGCGGGCCACCGGGGTGCCGATGGACCGCGACGGGGTCCGGCCCGACCTGCTGGCGGAGGCGTTCGCGGTGACGGGGGCGCGGGTCTTCCTGTGCCAGCCGACGCTGCAGAACCCCACCGGCGCCACCCTCACCCTCGAACGCCGCCGCCAGGTGCTGGAGGTCGCCAGGGCGGCCGGTGCGTTCGTGATCGAGGACGACTACGCCCGGTGGCTGACCCGGCAGGCGCCGCCGTCCCTGGTGTCCATGGACGGGCACGGGACCGTGGTCCACATCCACTCGCTCACCAAGATCCTGTCGCCGAGCATGCGGCTGGCGGCGGTGATCGCGCGCGGCCCGGCCGCGCACCGGCTCCGGGCCGCCCAGCTCGTGGAGTCGTTCTTCGTGGCGCGGCCGCTGCAGGAGACGGCGCTGGAGTTCGTGGGCTCGCCGGCCTGGCGGCGGCATCTGGCGGCGGTGCACGCCGAGATCGGCACCCGCCGCGACGCGCTGGCCGCCGCGCTGGCGGCCCGGATGCCCGGCGCGGAGCCGTACGTGCTGCCGATCGGGGGGATGCACCTGTGGCTGCGGCTGCCGCGGGAGACCGACGAGCGGGCGCTGGTGGAGGCGGCCGAGCGGAACGGGGTGCTGGTGAGCGCGGGCCGGATGTACTACCCGGCGGAGCCGCCCGGCCCGCACATCAGGGTGACGCACATCGCGGCGGGCAGCGTGGCGGAGCTGGCCGAGGGGGTGCGGCGGCTCGCAGAGACGCTGACGGCACAGGACGCCGGGAAGATCACGGTATGAGTAGAGTGTTCGCATGCTGGCGTCGGCCGAGTTGGTGCGCGACTTCGTGAACACCTACGACGTCGAGGCCGACGCCGACGAGCTGGGCACGCCCGCGGAGCTGGCCCTGTGGCTGCGTGAGCGGGCGCTGACCGGCCCCGGCGACCGGGCGACGGACGACGATCTGGCGCTCGCCGTGGCGCTGCGGGAGGGGCTCAGGGCGGCGCTCAGACGCGACGCGGAGCCGCCGGAGTTACCGGTCCTGCCGCTGCGGGTGACCGTGGGGCGGGGGCCGGAGCTGGTGCCGGTGGGCGAGGGGGTGGCGGCCGGGCTGGCCAGGATCGCGGCGGCGGTGGCCGGCGGGGGCTGGGACCGGCTGAAGGTGTGTGCCGAGGAGACGTGCGGGAGGGCGTTCGTCGACCTCTCCAGGAACCGTTCCCGATCATGGTGTTCCATGCGGGTCTGCGGTAACCGCACCAAAACGAGGGCATACCGGGCGAGGAAGCAGGGTTCGCGTCCTCGCCCAGGGTCAAACACCGATACGGTGTAACTCGTGCCTTGTGGCATGAACGGCAGGCGAAGGAGCGGGCCGAGATGGCAGACGTAGGCGTCCGGGCGGCCCGGCGCGAGGATGTTCTCCAGGTGGCGAATGTGCAGGTGCGCGCCTGGCGCTATGGCTATCGGGAGTTCCTGCCCGAGGGTCCCCTCGAGCAGATGACAGGCCCGGCGGCCGAGAAGATGTGGCTGCGCCAGTGGGACGAGGCGATCGCCGCCCCGCCCACGTCCCGGCACCGGGTGCTGGTGGCGGTGGAGACGATCCTGGACACGGAGGGGTTCCCGGCGCTGGGCGCGGGCGGCGCGAACATGCCGATGACCCCGCGGGGCGGCGAGCGGGTGGTGGGCCTGGCGTCCCACTCCCCCGCCGAGGACCCCGATCTCGACCCCACCGAGGTGGCCGAGATGCTGACGCTTCTGGTCGACCCCGACTTCGTGCGGCGCGGCCACGGCAGCCGGCTGCTCAACGCCACCGTCGACTACCTCCGCGAGGACGGTTACCGGCAGATCGCCACCTGGGTGTTCGCCGACAACTATCCTGTCCTGGGCTTCCTCGAGTCGGCCGGCTGGGGCGAGGACATGGCCGAGCGCGTGCTCGACATGGGCCGCCCGATCCGCATGGTCAGGCTCACCACGGACATCAGCTAGAGGTCTCACCGCATGGCAACTCCTGCTCAATGGATCGCGGGAGCACGCCCACGCACGCTTCCGAACGCGATCGTGCCGGTCATGGCCGGCACCGGCGTGGCGATCGGCGAGGGCGGCTTCAGCTGGTGGCGTGCGCTGCTGGCGCTGCTGGTGGCGCTGCTGCTGCAGATCGGCGTCAACTACGCCAACGACTACAGCGACGGCATCCGCGGCACCGACGACCAGCGGGTCGGCCCGATGCGGCTGGTGGGCTCACGGGCGGCGACGCCGCGCCAGGTGCTGGCGGCGGCGCTCGGCAGCTTCGCCGCCGCCGCGGTGCTCGGGCTGGCCCTGGTGCTGGTCACGCAGGCGTGGTGGGTGCTGCTGGTGGGCGCGGCGGCGATCGCCGCGGGCTGGTTCTACACCGGCGGCAGCCGCCCGTACGGTTACCGAGCGCTGGGCGAGGCGTCGGTCTTCGTGTTCTTCGGCGTGGTGCCGGTGGTCGGCACCGCGTTCGTGCAGACCGAGCAGCTGTCGTGGGCGGCGCTGGTGGCGTCGGTGCCGGTCGGGCTGCTGTCGTGCTCGATGCTGGTGGTCAACAACCTGCGCGACGTCGACACCGACGGGCAGACGGGCAAGCGGACGCTCGCGGTGGTGCTGGGCGCGCCGCGCACCCGTACGCTCTACACGGCCTGCCTGGTGGTGCCGTTCGCGGTCGTGGTGGCGATGGTCCCGATCACGCCGGCGGTGGCGCTGACGGTGCTCGCGGCGCCGCTGGCGATCTCACCGGTCCGCACGGTCCTGTCCGGCGCGACGGGCCCGGCGCTGATCGCGGCGCTGCAGCAGACGGGCAAGCTGCAGATGGCGTACGGGGCGCTGCTGGCGATCGGCCTGGCCGTCTCGCTCTGAGGTTACGCACCAGGAGACGAGGGCAGCTCATGACAGGCCCCAGTAAGGTTCGACATTCCGGACATTGACTGGTCTGTCGGGCCGTCGGGAGCTACGTTCCTCATGACCGGTCCGAGTCGTATACCCGAGGAAGGGCGTTGGACCCGCTCACCCCTCTCACCGCGACCGCGGAGTTCGAGCAGCCGCTGCGCGAGATCCTCACCGTCGCGACCCGCGCCATGCCCGGCGGGACGCTCTCCAGCATGGTCCTGAGCGGGGAGGGCGGCCCGTACACCGTGGCGTCCTCCGCCCCCCGCGTCCTCGACCTCGACACCCTGCAGTTCACCGCCCGTGCCGGCCCGTGCCTGGAGGCGATCGAGAGCGGCGAGCCCGTCGGCTCCGACGACCTGGCGTCCGAGGCGCGCTGGACCGGCCTGTCGGCGGACCTGGCCGCGCACGGCGCCCGGAGCGTCCACGCGCAGCCGCTCACCCTCGACAGCCGTCTCCAGGGCGCCCTCAACCTCTACTCGGAGCGCCCCGGCGGCTTCCCGGCCGAGGCCCGCACGGCCGCCGCCGTCACCGCCGGCCAGGCCGCGGTGCTCTTCCAGGCCGTGCTCCACGCAGCCCGCCTCGACGAGGTCATCACCCAGCTCCGCGAGGCGCTCAACAGACGGGCGATCATCGACCAGGCGCTCGGCATCGTCATGGCCCGCCGCCAGTGCACCGCCCCGGCCGCCTTCGACATCCTGCGGCGCACCTCCCAGCGCCGCAACATCAAGGTCCACCAGGTGGCCGCCGACCTCGTACAGGCGGTCACAGGCAGCCCCCCGCTACCCCCCAGCTTCGGCGCCCCCTCAGGAGCCCCCGGACCCAACGGCACCGCGCCCAGGTGACCCGAGCTCGGCCGCCATGACCACGCGGGGCGCCACGTCGATGCCCAGCTCGCGTTCCCGTCTTACCAGGGCGCGCAGTTCCGGTCCCCACGCGCGCTCGGGCCACACGACGAAGCCGTGTCGTCCGTACCAGGGCGCGTTCCACGGCACGTCCCTGAACGTCGTCAGCGTCACCGCGGGCGCGCCCGCCGCACGGGCGTGGTCCAGGACCGCCTCGACCAGCCGGCCGCCGATGCCCCGGCGCATGCGGGAGGGGTGGACGGCGAGCTGTTCCAGGTGGACGTTGCCGTCGACAGCGGAGATCAGCGCGAATCCGGCCGGCGGGTCGCCCTCGACCAGCACCGAGGACGGGTCGCGCACGTCCTCGATCATGGTCGTGCCGGGCGGAAACGTGATGCCCGCCTGCTCGAAGAGCCCGTCCGCGGCGAGCTCCACGGCCACCAGGCCGGGGAGCTCTCTCTCGTCAGCCCATCGCACCATGCCGACACGTTCTCACCTGCGCCGGGGTCGCCGCCTCCGGATATTAGGGTTGCTGATCGTAGGCTCGGCTGTGCGGCGCCGGGACCCTCTCCTCGACCGTGCCCGCCGACCTCGAACGAGGTGGTGGGCACGGTACGTTTCAGAGGTCCAGCAGGCGCTCCAGCCCGACCGTCAGCCCGGGCAGCTCGCCCACCCGCCGCACGCCGAGCAGCACGCCCGGGGTGAACGCGGCGCGGTTCATCGTGTCGTGGCGGATGGTGAGGGTCTCGCCGTCGCCGCCGAGCAGCACCTCCTGGTGGGCGATGAGCCCGGACAGGCGGACCGCGTGCACACGCACGCCGTCGACGTCGGCGCCGCGCGCCCCGTCGAGCCCGGAGCTGGTGGCGTCGGGCATCGGCCCCACCCCGGCCTTGGCACGGGCCTCGGCGACCAGCTCGGCGGTGCGCCGGGCGGTGCCCGAGGGGGCGTCGGCCTTGTTCGGGTGGTGCAGCTCGACGATCTCGACCGACTCGAAGTGGCGGGCGGCCTGCTGGGCGAAGTGCATCATGAGCACGGCCGCGATGCCGAAGTTGGGCGCGATCAGGCAGTTGGTGCCCGGGGAGCGCGCGAGCCAGTCGCGTACGGTGTCGAGCCGCCCGGCGTCGAACCCGGTGGTGCCGACCACCGGGTGGATGCCGTGCGCGATCGCCCACTCCAGGTTGCCCATCACGACGTCCGGATGGGTGAAGTCGACCACCACCTGGGCGCCTTCGAGGCTCTCGATCGGGTCGTCCTTGTCGATCGCGGCCACCAGCTCCATGTCGGGCGCCGCCTCGACCGCCTTGCACACCTCGGCGCCCACGCGCCCGCGGGCGCCGAGCACACCTACCTTGATCACAGGGTCAACCCTATACCCGCAGGTGTCAGGAGATGGCGTGGGAGAAGTCCTTGTCGCCGTACGGGCCGATCACGGCGAGCGTGAGCGGCCGGTTGAGCACGTCGGCGGCGACCGCGGAGATCTCCTCGGCGGTGACCGACTCGATGCGGGCCAGCACCTCGTCGACCGACAGCAGCTCGTCGTAGACCAGCTCGTTCTTGCCGATGCGGGACATGCGCGAGCCGGTGTCCTCCAGGCCGAGCACGAGACCGCCGCGCATCTGGCCCTTGCCGCGCGCGATCTCCTCCTCGGTCAGGCCGTCGGACACCACCCTGGCCACCTCGTCCCGGCAGATCTTGAGCACGTCGTCGATCTTCGAGGGCAGGCAGCCGACGTAGATGCCGAACTGGCCGGTGTCGGCGTAGGCCGAGGTGTAGCTGTAGGCGGCGTAGGCCAGGCCGCGCTTCTCCCTGATCTCCTGGAAGAGCCGCGACGACATGCCGCCGCCCAGCGCGGCGTTGAGCACGCCGAGCGCGAAGCGCCGGTCGTCGGTGCGGGGCATGCTGGTCGTGCCGAGCACCAGGTTGGCCTGCTCGGTCGGCCGGTCCAGGACGCGCACCCCGGACAGCGCCGGGGCGCCGGGGCCGCTGGTGCGCGGCGGGTCGGCGACGGCGGGCCCGGTGAGGGCGCCCGCCCGCTCGTACGCCCGCGCCACCAGCTCCACGACCTCTTCGTGGCGGACGTTGCCCGCCACGGCCACGACGGTGCGCCGGGGCCGGTAGTAGCGGTGGTAGTACTCGGCGATCCGGTCGCGGTCGAGGGCGTCGATGGACTCGGCCGTACCGAGGATCGGCCGCCCGATCGGCGAGTCGCCGTAGAGAGCCGCGGCGAACTGCTCGTGCACCACGTCGGACGGGTCGTCCTCGTGCATGGCGATCTCCTCCAGGATCACGCCACGCTCGGCCTCGACGTCCTCCGCGTCCACGATCGAGCTGGTCACCAGGTCGGCGAGGACGTCGACCGCTATCGGCAGGTCCTCGTCGAGCACCCGCGCGTAGTAGCAGGTGTACTCCTTGGCGGTGAAGGCGTTGATCTCACCGCCGATGCCCTCGATGGACGCCGAGATCTCCATGGCGTCTCTCGTGGGCGTGCCCTTGAAGAGCAGGTGCTCGAGGAAGTGGGTGGCCCCCATGTGCTCGGGGGCCTCGTCACGCGAGCCGATGCCGACCCACATGCCGACCGCGACACTGCGCACGGTCGGCATGGTCTCGGTCACCACGCGCAGGCCGCCGGGGAGGGTGGTGCGTTTGACCACCCCTGCCCCGTCGCGGCCGGCGTGCAGCGTGGTCGTGGTCACGGCCCCTCCTTAGCGGGCCCCGCGACCACGGCGCGGGGATTGGTCGTCGCCGTCACGAGTTGCGGTCGTCCCCCTCGGAACCGCCGCGGGTGCGGACCCGGGTGCGGGTGCGGCGCGGCCGCTCGGGACGCTCGTCGCCCTCGGACGCCGGGGCCTCGGACTCGCCGGACTCGGCCCTGGCCTCCTTCTCGGCGGCCTCCTTCTCGATGACCTCGACCGGCACCAGCGAGAGCTTGCCGCGCTGGTCGATCTCGGCGATCTCGACCTGGATCTTCTCGCCGACGCTCATGACGTCCTCGACGTTCTCGATCCGCTTGCCGCCGTGGAGCTTGCGGATCTGCGAGACGTGCAGCAGGCCGTCCTTGCCGGGCATGAGCGAGACGAACGCGCCGAAGGCGGCGATCTTCACGACCGTGCCCAGGTAGCGCTCGCCGACCTCCGGCATGTGCGGGTTGGCGATCGCGTTGATCGCCGACCGCGCGGCCTCGGCGGCCGGGCCGTCGGTGGCGCCGATGTAGATCGTGCCGTCGTCCTCGATGGTGATCTCGGCGCCGGTGTCGTCCTGGATCTGGTTGATCATCTTGCCCTTCGGGCCGATGACCTCGCCGATCTTGTCGACCGGGACCTTGATGGTGATGATGCGCGGCGCCGTCGGGTTCATCTCCGCCGGGGAGTCGATGGCCTCCTGCATGACCTCCAGGATCGCCAGCCGTGCGCCCTTCGCCTGCTTGAGCGCGCCCGCCAGGACCGAGGCGGGGATGCCGTCGAGCTTCGTGTCGAGCTGCAGGGCCGTGATGACGTCCCGGGTGCCGGCGACCTTGAAGTCCATGTCGCCCATGGCGTCCTCGGCGCCCAGGATGTCGGTCAGGGTGACGTAGTCGTCGCCCTCGCCGATCAGGCCCATCGCGATGCCGGCGACCATCTCCTTGAGCGGCACACCGGCGTCGAGCAGCGACATCGTGGACGCGCAGACCGAGCCCATCGAGGTCGAGCCGTTGGAGCTGAGCGCCTCGGAGACCTGGCGGATCGCGTACGGGAACTCCTCACGCGACGGCAGGACCGGGATCAGCGCCCGCTCGGCGAGCGCGCCGTGGCCGATCTCGCGGCGCTTGGGCGAGCCCACCCGGCCGGTCTCGCCGGTGGAGTAGGGCGGGAAGTTGTAGTTGTGCATGTAGCGCTTGGTCCGCTCCGGGTTGAGCGTGTCGATGACCTGCTCCATGCGCAGCATGTTGAGCGTGGTGATGCCCAGGATCTGGGTCTCGCCGCGCTCGAACAGGGCCGAGCCGTGCACCCGGGGCACCACGTGGACCTCGGCGGACAGGGCGCGGATGTCCTTGGTGCCGCGGCCGTCGATGCGCACGCCCTCCTTGAGCACCCGCTCGCGCATGAGGTTCTTCATCACGGCGCGGAAGGCGGCCGACACCTCCTTCTCGCGGCCCTCGAAGTCAGGCAGCAGCTTCTCCGCCGCCAGCGCCTTCACCCGGTCGAGCTCGTTCTCGCGCTCCTGCTTGACGGCGATGGTGAGCGCGGCCGCAAGCTCGGTCTTCACCGCGGCCTCGACCGCGGCGTAGACGTCCTCCTGGTAGTCGGGGAAGACCGGGAACTCGGCGGTCTCCTTGGCGGCCACCCGCGCGATCCTGGACTGCGCCTCGCACAGCACCTTGATGAACGGCTTGGCGGCCTCCAGGCCCTCGGCGACGCTCTCCTCGGTCGGGGCGACCGCGCCCTCGGCGACCAGCTTGAGCGTGTCGCGGGTGGACTCGGCCTCCACCATCATGATGGCGACGTCGCCGTCGGCGAGCACCCGCCCCGCCACGACCATGTCGAACGTGGCCCGCTCCAGCTCCTGGTGGGTGGGGAAGGCCACCCACTGCCCGTCGATGAGGGCGACGCGGACGCCGCCGATCGGGCCGGAGAACGGCAGGCCGGCGAGCTGCGTCGACAGCGAGGCGGCGTTGATGGCCACCACGTCGTAGAGGTGCTCGGGGTTGAGCGCCAGGACCGTGGCGACGACCTGGACCTCGTTGCGCAGGCCCTTGACGAACGACGGGCGCAGCGGCCGGTCGATCAGGCGGCAGGTGAGGATGGCGTCCTCGGAAGGACGGCCCTCACGCCGGAAGAACGAGCCGGGGATGCGGCCCGCGGCGTACATCCGCTCCTCGACATCCACCGTGAGCGGGAAGAAGTCGAAGCTCTCCTTGGGCTGCTTGGACGCGGTGGTCGCGGACAGGATCATCGTGTCGTTGTCGAGATAGGCGACGGCGCTGCCGGCCGCCTGCCGCGCGAGACGTCCGGTCTCGAACCGGATCGTGCGCGTGCCGAATGAGCCGTTGTCGATGACGGCTTCGGCGGTGTGGACACCCTCCACGGGGGACCTCCTTGGTCAGTCGGTCTCCCGCGCCCATATCACCGGCACCCTCGTGCCCGACGGGATCGTAAAGGCCGTAACGGCGGTTCCCGTCAGTAGGTGCAGCGCCGGTCTTCGATCGAAGCGCCCGGTCTGAATACCGGAAGCCACTACCGAGGACCGGCCCGCGGGCGTCGCGGGTCGCATGGTGCTGAGCGGACGCGGGGGCTCTCAGTGTCTCGGATATTCAGTTGTACGCCAGGGGCGCGCCCCGCGTCGCAGGACTCGCCGTGCCTGACGAGAGAAGGGAGCGGCAGTGTCCGCCGCTCCCTTCTATGCTATCGGCGCAGGCCGAGCCGCTCGATGAGCGCACGGTAACGCGCGATGTCGACCTTCTGCAGGTACTTCAGCAGCTGGCGCCTGCGGCCGACCAGGAGCAGCAGGCCCCGGCGGCTGTGGTGGTCGTGCTTGTGGGTCTTGAGGTGCTCGGTCAGGTCGCTGATGCGCTTGCTCAGCAGCGCGATCTGCACCTCGGGCGACCCGGTGTCGCCCTCGGCCGTCGCGTACTCCGCGATGATGGACTTCTTGGTAGCGGTGTCGAGAGACACGGCTCTCCCTTACGAATCTACGGGCACGCGCGGATGAGAATCGCGAACGACCGTGCGTGCCTACAGTCGCCGCGGCTAAGGCCTCAGGGCGGCGCCTCGCGCCACCGTCACAGAGCCGACATGCAAGGTTACCACCAAGAAGCGGAGCCCGCTCATACGTACTGCGCCGCGTACTCCCCGGCGGGCTCGATGGGCTGGATGACGTCGATGAGCACCCCGCCGGGGCCGGTCACGATGAAGTGCCGCTGGCCGAAGTCCTCGCTGCGCAGCGGCAGCTCGGGCTTGAGCCCCTCGCCCTCGACCAGCCGCTCCCACTCGGCGTCCGCGTCGCCGACCTCGAAGTTGAGCAGGAGCCCGGCCGCCCGGTCGCGGTACGACTCGGGCAGCGTGGGGTGCGTGTGATCGAGCAGGGCCAGTTCGTACGGGCCGCGCCTGAGGCTGACGTACCAGTCGGCTTCGAAGGTGACCTCGAACCCGAACAGCCGCACGTAGAAGTCGCGCGACTCGGCCACCTTGTCGGTGCAGATCACCGGATAGAAGCTGGTGAGCTCCATGATTCCCCTTTTCGCATACCATCGGTATGCGAAGGTACGCTATTTCACGTACCATCGGTATGTCAACGGGACGGGCGCGATGACGAGAACCAGGGCCGAGCAGCGCGAGGCCACCAGGCGGACGCTGGTCGCGGTGGGCCGGCGGCTCTTCTCCGACAAGGGCTACGCCGCGGTGGGCCTGGCGGAGATCGTGCGCGAGGCGGGCGTGACCAAGGGCGCGCTCTACCACCACTTCGACGGCAAGGCGGCGCTGTTCCGCGCCGTGCTGGAGGAGGTGCAGCAGGAAGTGGCGACCCGGGTGGCGGCCGCGGCCGACGCCGAGGGCGACCCGTGGGACCAGCTCAAGGCGGGGTGCGCCGCGTTCGTGCGCGCCGCCGCCGACCCCGAAGTGCAGCGCATCATGCTCGTCGACGGGCCGGCCGTGCTCGGCTGGAACGAGTGGCGCGCGATCGACGAGGCCGCCTCCGCCCGCCACCTGGCCGAGGCGCTGACGGCGTTCGCCGAGACCGGCACGATCATGCCGGGCCCGGTCGCCCCGCTCACCCGCCTGCTGTCGGGCGCGATGAACGAGGCGGTGCTCTGGCTGGCCCGGCCGGAATCCGGCCCCGACGACCTGGACGCGACGCTGGCCGCGCTGTCGCGGCTGCTGGAGGGCCTGCGGGTCAGGACGTGATGCGGCGGGTCCGGTCGACGTCGTCCTGGATCTGGTCGACCAGCTCCTCGATCGAGTCGAACCGGGTGTTGCCCCGCAGCCGCTCGGCGAAGTCGACCCCCACGTGCACCCCGTACAGGTCGAGGTCGTCGCGGTCGAGCGCGTACGCCTCGACCGTGCGCGGCACCCCCTCGAACGTCGGGTTGGTGCCGACCGAGATCGCGGCCGGCCAGCGCTCGCCCTCGTAGAGGACGGGCCGGTTGGCCACCGGCACGCACTCCAGCCAGCCCGCGTAGACCCCGTCGGCCGGGATCGCGGTCTGCGGCGGCGACTCCACGTTGGCGGTCGGGAAACCGAGCTGCCGCCCGCGCTGGTAGCCGCGCACCACCACGCCCTCGACCCGGTGGGGCCTGCCCAGCCCCTCGGCGGCGCCCACCACGTCGCCCGCCGCCAGCCGCTCGCGGATCAGCGTCGAGGAGACGTCCAGGACCAGCGGCACGCCCTCGGCCGCGAAGTCGTACTTCTCGCCCAGCAGCCGCAGCGTCTCGACGTCGCCCGCCGCGTCGTGACCGAACGCGAAGTCCTCCCCCACCACGACCGCCGCCGCGCGCAGCCGATCGGCGAGCACGCTCCGGGTGAACTCGGCCGGGCTCAGCTCGGCCGTCTCGGTCGTGAAAGGCAGCACGACCACCTCGTCCACGCCCAGCTCGCGCAGCAGGACGGACCTGCGCTTGGCCGTGGTCAGCCGGAGCGGCCGGTAGCCGGGGCGCACCACCTCGTCGGGCGGCGGCTCGAAGGTCAGCGCGACCGTGCGCAGGCCCCGCCCGGCCGCGAGCTCGACGGCCCGCCGGACCACCCGCTGATGACCGCGGTGGACGCCGTCGAACACGCCAATGGTCACGACAGACCGCTCCGGTTCACCCACACCCGGCCCCATTCGCTCATCCCGCGGAATCAACCCTCCAAGCCTGCCATGCGCGCGTCCCTGCCTTGTAATCGAGGCATGTATTCCAGGACGGTACGATCCGCTGCATGCCTCGATACGCGCTGCTGATCCTGCCTGCCTTCAACCGGGTCTACGCCGACAGCGCGCCCCGGCTCACCCACGCCGAGCTGGCCGTCTTCGCCCAGCGCGGGCTGGGCGCCGACCTGCCGGTCATCGAGGAGACCCGCATCGGCGGGCTGCCCTACGTCACGTTCGAGACGCCCGAGCCGCTGTCGCGCGCGGACGTGGCGCTGCTGTCGAACCTGTCGTCGGTCTACGCGCTGTTCGGGCTGGAGGGCGACCTGCTGCGGCCGGTGGAGCTGACCCCGCTCGACCGGCTGAGCAGCGATCTGCTCACGATCCAGAAGTACGCGGGCAAGACCAACGAGATCTTCACCAAGATGCTGCTCAACGTCACCGTGTTGGCCTCCGACTTCCCGCTCGGCGGCGGGCTCGCCGTGTTCGACCCGCTCTGCGGCCGCGGCACCACGCTCAACCAGGCCCTCATGTACGGGTACGACGCCTACGGGCTCGACCACGACGCCAAGGACTTCGAGGCCTACTCCGGCTTCCTGCGCACCTGGCTGAAGAACAAGCGGCTCAAGCACACCGCCGAGACCGTGCCGGTGCGCCGGCAGCGGGCGCTCATCGGGCGGCGGCTGGAGGTGGTGTTCGGCCTGACGAAGGAGGCCTACAAGGCGGGCGAGACGCAGAAGGTCACCGTGGTCAACGCCGACACCCTGCGGGCCCGGGAGTTCTTCAAACCGCGCTCGTTCCACGCCGTCGTCACCGACGCCCCGTACGGGGTGCAGCACGGCAGCAAGGGCGGCGGCGGGCTGTCACGCAGCCCGCTGGAGCTGCTGAAGCGGGCCGCGCCGATCTGGGCCGAGCTGCTGAAGCCGGGCGGCGCGCTCGGCGTCTCCTGGAACACCTACGGCGGCGGACGCGACGACCTGGCCCGCGTCCTCACCGGGGCGGGCCTGGAGGTCGTCGACTACCCCGGCTTCGAGCACCGGGTCGACCAGGCGATCGTGCGCGACATCATGGTCGCCCGCAAGCCCGCCTAGGACACGAAGACGGCCAGCGGCTTGGCCAGCCGGCCCTGCTCCTCGACCAGCGCCAGCAGCTCGCCGTCGGGGCCGAACATGCCGATCGGGCCCTTGCCCAGCCCGGCCGCCGGCAGCCGGCCGCCGTGCCTGACCACCCGGGCCTCCTCCTGGCTCACGTCCCGGCGCGGGAAGGCGGCCGCCACCGCCTCGCCGATCGGCAGGATCTCGCACTTCTCCGCGAGCTGGTCGAGGGTCTTGGCCTGGTCGAGCCCGTACGGGCCGACGTACGTGCGGCGCAGCGCGGTCAGGTGGCCGCCGACGCCGAGCCCGGCGCCCAGGTCGCGGGCCAGCGCCCGGATGTAGGTGCCGGACGAGCAGCGCACGGTGGCGTCCACGTCGACCACGTCCGCCTGCCGGCGCAGATCGGTGATCTCGAACTCGTACACGGTCACCGGACGGGCGGCCAGCTCCACCCCCTCGCCGGCGCGGGCCAGCTTGTAGGCCCGCTTGCCGTCGACCTTGATGGCGCTGACCTGCGGCGGCACCTGCATGATCTCGCCGGTGAGCGCCGCCACGCCCTCCCGGATCCGCTGCTCGGCCACGTCGCCGGCCGGGGTGGTCGCGGTGACCTCGCCCTCGGCGTCGTCGGTGTTCGTGGTCACGCCCAGCCGGATCGTGGCCTCGTAGACCTTCTGGGTCAGCGCCAGGTGGCCGAGCAGCCTGGTCGCCTTCTCCACCCCGATCACCAGGACGCCGGTCGCCATCGGGTCGAGCGTTCCGGCGTGCCCGACGCGGCGGGTGCCCGCGAGACGGCGCAGCCGCGCCACCACGTCGTGGGACGTCCATCCGGCGGGTTTGTCGACGATGATCAAGCCGCTCTCGGCCATCACGCCTCTCTCAGCAGGGCCCTGAACTTCGCCATGGTGGCCTCGGGGCTGTCGTACGAGGTGAAACCGGCGGCGTTGTGGTGACCGCCGCCGCCCAGCGCGGCGCACACGTGCGCGACGTCGACGCGGCCCTTGGAGCGCGTCGACACCTGCCAGGCGCCCTGGTCGTCTTCCTTGAGCACCGCCGCCACGTCGGCCTCGTCGGTGCGCCGCACCACGTCGATGATGCTTTCGAGCTCGGAGTACGGGAGCCCGTACGCGGCCCGGTCGACCCGGGTCACATACGTCCACACCAGGCCGTCTTCCAGCTTGACCCGGCCGAGCGCCGCGGCCAGCACCTTGAGGTAGCCGAACGGGGCGCGGTCCCACAGCTCCCGGGCGATCTCGTCGGTGTGCAGGCCGGTGGCCACCAGGCGGGCCGCCATCTGGTGAGCCGCCGGGCTGGTGGAGGAGTGGCGGAACGAGCCGGTGTCAGTGACCAGCCCCGCGTACAGGCAGGTGGCGATGTCGCGGTCGAGCGAGCCGCCGAGCCGGTAGATGAACTGCTCGGCCAGCATCGCGGTGGCGGCCGCCCGGGCGTCGATCAGGTCGACCGTGCCGAAGCCCTCGTTGGACGGGTGGTGGTCGACCACGATGAGCTCGCGGGCCCGGCGGACGCTGCCCTCCAGCAGCCCCAGCCGGGCGATCGACGGCGAGTCGAAGGTGATCATGAGCTGGGGTTCGGCCGGGTAGCGGTCCGGCGGCACCAGCATGTCCTGCCCCGGCAGGAAGCGGAGCAGGCGCGGCACCGTGAAGTCGTGGTCGCCGAACGAGGCGGCCACCCGCTTGCCCATCGAGCGCAGCACGAACCCGACGGCCAGCATCGACCCGAGCGCGTCGCCGTCCGGCGAGATGTGGCACGCCAGCGCGACCTCGTCGGCCTCGGAGACGAGCCGGACCGCCCGCTCCCAGGACTCCTCGGACACCGTGACGGAACCGCTCCTGGGCGGCCGGCCCGGCCTGTCGCGTACGTCGGGGGTCACGACTCCGCTAGCCCGTCCCGCTCGTCGTCATCAGGCTTCCGGTAGGGGTCGGGCTCGCCGGCGTAGGTGGCGTTCTGCGCCTGGCGGGCCACCTCGGCGTCCCGCGCCCGCGCGGCCGTGATCAGGTCGTCGAGCTGGCGGGCGCTCTCGGGGATCGGGTCGTGCTTGAACGTCAGCATCGGGGTGAAGCGCACCCCGGTCTGGCGGCCGACCTCGGAGCGGATGATGCCCTTGGCGCTCTCCAGAGCGGCCGCGCTGTCGGCGCGCTCGGCCTCGGAGCCGAACACCGTGTAGAAGACCGTCGCCTCGCGGAGGTCGGCGGTGATCCGCGTGTCCGTCACGGTGACGAAGCCCAGGCGCGGGTCCTTGATCCGGCGCTCCAGCATCTCGGCGACGATCTGCTGGATGCGGTCGGCGAGCTTGCGCGCTCGTGCTGCATCCACCATGTTCGCTCCCCCTTCACGCACGACCGGCGGTCGCACTGTCGTTCAATCTTCGTCGTTGTAAAGCCGCTGCTTGGCTGACAGGAGCTCGATCTCGGGGCGGAAGGCCACCAGCCGCTCGCAGGAGTCCATCACCTCTTTGCAGTTACCCGCGGAGGCGGAGACCACAGCGACGCCGACCTCGGCCCTCCGGTGGAGGTCGAGATGGCCGACCTCGGCCACGGCCACACCGGGAAAGCGCCGCTGCAGCTCGGCGACCAGGGGACGCACGACGGATCGCTTCTGCTTCAGCGAACGCACGTCGCCGAGCAGGATGTCCAGGGTCAGGGCACCCACATACATCGTTGTCAACCGCCGCTCGCACTGGTGTCGAGCGCACGCCGGGCCGGTGCGGCGGGGACCGGCCCGGCGTGCGGAAGGCGCCCGGCGGATGGCCCGCCGAGCGCCCGGCCACGGGTCAGACCCGCGGCTTCTCCCGCATCTCGAACGCCTCGATGACGTCGTCGACCTTGATGTCGTTGTAGCCGACCCCGATGCCGCACTCGAAGCCCTCGCGGACCTCGGTGGCATCGTCCTTGAACCGGCGCAGCGACGACACGGTCAGGTTGTCCGCGATGACGACGCCGTCGCGGATCAGCCTGGCCTTGCTGTTGCGGGTGATCACGCCCGAGCGGACCAGCGAACCGGCGACGTTGCCGATCCTCGGCACCTTGAAGATCTCGCGGACCTCCGCCGTGCCCATCTGGACCTCTTCGTACTCGGGCTTGAGCATGCCCTTGAGCGCCGCCTCGATCTCCTCGATCGCCTGGTAGATGACCGAGTAGTAGCGGATGTCGACGCCCTCGCGCTCGGCCAGGTCACGCGCCCGCGGCTCGGGGCGGACGTTGAAGCCGATGATGACCGCGTTGTCGTCGGCGACGGCGAGGTTGACGTCGTACTCCGTGATCGCACCGACGGCGCGGTGCAGGACACGGAGCCTGACCTCGTCGCCCACGTCGATCTTGAGCAGCGCGTCTTCCAGCGCCTCCACCGAACCGGACACGTCGCCCTTGATGATGAGCTTGAGCTCGTCCACCCTGCCCTTCTCGAGGTCGCTGAACAGCTCCTCGAGGGTGCGGCGGCGGCTCGACCTCGCCATGTCGGCGCTGCGCTTGCGCGCCGCGCGCTGCTGGGCGATCTGCCGGGCCATCCGGTCGTCGCTGACCACGATGAAGTTGTCGCCCGCGCTCGGCACCGCCGTCAGGCCCATCACCAGGACGGGACGCGACGGGGTGGCCTCCTCCACCGGCTCGCCGGTGTCGTCGAGCATCGCCCGGACGCGGCCGAAGGCCTCGCCGCAGACGATCGAGTCGCCCACGCGGAGCGTGCCGCGCTGGACCAGGACCGTCGCCACCGGGCCGCGCCCCTTGTCGAGGTGGGCCTCGATCGCGATGCCCTGCGCGTCCATCGTCGGGTTGGCCCGCAGGTCGAGCTCGGCGTCGGCGGTCAGCAGGATCGCTTCGAGCAGGTCGTCGATGCCCTCGCCCTTGAGCGCGGAGATGTCGACGAACAGCGTCGAACCGCCGTACTCCTCGGCCACCAGGCCGTACTCGGTGAGCTGGCCCCGGACCTTGGCCGGGTCGGCGCTCTCCTTGTCGACCTTGTTGACCGCGACGACGACCGGCACGTCGGCCGCCTGGGCGTGGTTGAGCGCCTCGATCGTCTGCGGCTTCACGCCGTCGTCGGCCGCGACCACCAGCACCGCGATGTCCGTGGACTTCGCGCCTCGGGCACGCATGGCGGTGAACGCCTCGTGACCCGGGGTGTCGATGAAGGTGATCTTGCGGTCTTCGCCTTCGTGCTCGGTCTTGACCTGGTAGGCACCGATGTGCTGGGTGATGCCACCGGCCTCGCGCGAGGCGATGTTGGTCTTGCGGATCGCGTCGAGCAGCTTGGTCTTACCGTGGTCGACGTGGCCCATGACGGTCACCACCGGCGGCCGCGCGGCCAGGTCGGCGTCGTCGCCCTCGTCCTCGCCGAACTCGATGTCGAAGGCCTCGAGAAGCTCGCGGTCCTCCTCCTCGGGGCTGACGACCTGGACGTTGTAGTCCAGCTCGGCGCCGAGCAGCTGCAGCGTCTCCTCGTTGACCGACTGCGTGGCCGTCACCATCTCGCCGAGGTGCAGCATGATCTGCACCAGCGAGGCGGGGTTGGCCCCGATCCGGTCGGCGAAGTCGGCCAGCGACGCACCGCGCGGCAGGCGGATCGTCGCGCCGTTGCCGCGGGCGACCTGCACACCGCCGATCGCCGGCGCCGACATGTTGTCGAACTCCTGGCGCCTCTGACGCTTGGACTTGCGGCCACGCGCGGGACGGCCACCGGGACGCCCGAAGGCACCCGCCGTGCCGCCGCGGCCACGGCCACCACCGCCGGGACGGCCGCCGAAGCCACCGGGACCGCCGCCCGTACGCGGGCCGCCGCCACCGGGACGGCCGGCGAAGCCGCCGGGACGCCCGCCGCCACCGCCGGGACGACCACCGCCGCCCGGACGGCCGCCGCCGCCACCACCGGGACCGCCGGGACGTCCGCCCGGAGGCGTGGGACGGCCCTGCGGCATCATCATCGGGTTCGGGCGCGGACCACCGGGACGCGGACCGCCCGCACCGGGGCCGGGACGCGGGCCGCCGGCGCCGGGACCCGGACGCGGGCCGGCCGCACCGGGCGGACCCGGACGCGGGCCCGGAGTGGGCCGGTCGCCGCGGCTCTGCGGCGGACGCGGGATCGCGCCGTCACGCGGCGGACCACCGGGACGATCGCCGCCCGGACGGCCGCCGGGACGCGGACGGGCCTGGCCCATGCCGCTCGCGGTCGACGAGAACGGGTTGTTGCCCGGACGCGGGCCGCGCGGGCCCGGCTTGGGCGCGGGACCCGGGCGGGGCGCACCGCCACCCGGCGCACCGGGGCGCGGAGCCTGGGCGGAGCCGCCACCGGGCTGACCGGGGCGCGGCGCAGGACCCGGCTTGGGGCCGGGACGGGGCGCGGGACCGGGACGCGGGCCGGGCGTCGGCCGCTGACCGGTCTCGAACCGCGCCTGCGGGGCGCCGGAGGTCTCGCCGCGGGCGGCCTCGGGCTTCTGCTGCGGAGCCGGCGCCGCCGGGCGGGGTGCGCCGCCCGCGGGGCCGGGCCGCGGACCGGGCTTCGGCCCGGGACGCGGAGGTGAGGGGACGGGCGCCTGCTGGGCGCCGTTTCCGGCCTGGCCTCCCGCCGGCCGGGGAGCAGCCTTCGGCGGCTGCGGCTTGTTGGACGGCGAACCGCCGCCCCTGGCGGGCGCGCCCTTGGACGCACCCAGTGCTTCGGTGAGCCTGCGGACCACCGGCGCCTCGATGGTGGAGGACGCCGAACGGACGAACTCCCCCATCTCCTGGAGCTTGGCCATGACGACCTTGCTCTCGACGCCGAACTCCTTAGCGAGCTCGTATACCCGGACCTTCGCCACTGCACTCCCTAACTCGGCCCGGGAGGCTGGCTGTGCCGTCCGGACCGTCGCTACCTTGACGTCTTCATCGCCGCGTGCTCATCAGGCGCTCATAGCAATCTGACTCCGCCCATCAACTCGGCGTCCTACATGACAGTTCATGGTTCTCCTCCCAGGTGTGCCCGCACCCGCGTCACATCGACCGGCCCCGGCACGCGAAAAGCGCGCGGGAACGCCCGGCGACGCTCGGCAAGCTCCAGACAACTCATGGACGGATGCAGCGATGCACCCCGGCCAGGAAGCCGTCCGCGCAGGTCGGGGACCACCTGGCCCTCGACCAACACCAGTCGGAGCAGCTCGGACTTATCCGTGCGAACCCTGCAGCCCACACAGGTGCGCTGTGGGGCCGCGTGGCAACCATATTCCAGATTACCGTGTCGACGCATCTACGGAACCGGCGGCATCCTCTGCCTGGGTGTCGGGACGGATGTCGATCCGCCAGCCTGTGAGCCTAGCGGCAAGCCGGGCATTCTGCCCTTCCTTGCCGATGGCCAGCGACAGCTGATAGTCGGGCACGATGACCCGCGCCACCCGTCCGTCGAGATCGAGAACCTCAACATGCGAAACACGGGCAGGCGACAGGGCATTCCCGACGAACTCGGCCGGATCGTCCGACCAGTCGATGATGTCGATCTTCTCGCCGTGCAGCTCGGTCATCACGCTGCGCACGCGGGACCCCATCGGCCCGATGCAGGCGCCTTTGGCGTTGACTCCCGGCTTGCGCGACCGTACGGCGATCTTGGTGCGGTGGCCCGCCTCACGCGCCACCGCGGCGATCTCGACCGTGCCGTCGGCGATCTCCGGCACCTCCAGCGCGAACAGCTTCTTCACCAGGCCCGGGTGGGTGCGCGAAAGCGTGACCGACGGGCCTTTGTGGCCCTTCTTCACCTGCACCACGTAGGCGCGGATGCGCTCGCCGTGGCGGTACTCCTCGCCCGGCACCTGCTCGTGGGCGGGCAGCACGGCCTCGATCTTGCCCAGGTCGACCAGCACCACCCGCGGGTCCTTGCCCTGCTGGATCACGCCGGAGACCAGCTCGCCCTCGCGGCTGGCGTACTCGCCGAAGTTGATCTCGTCTTCGGCGTCGCGCAGCTGCTGCAGGATCACCTGCTTGGCGGTGGTGGCCGCGATCCGGCTGAAGTTACCCGGAGTGTCGTCGTACTCGCGCACAACCTCGCCGTCCTCGCCGACCTCCGCCGCCCAGATCGTGACGTGGCCGGTCGCCTGGTCGAGCTCGGCGCGCGCTTTGGCGGCGGCGCCCTCGGTGCGGAAGTACGCGATCAGCAGCGCGTCCTCGATCGCCTTGACCACCAGGTCGAGGGAGATGTCCTTCTCCCGCTCCAGGCTGCGCAGGACGCTCATGTCGATGTCCACGAGGCTCCCCCTTAGCCCTCGTCGCCGTCGATGCGGCGGAACTCCACCTGCACCCGCCCGCGGGCCAGGTCCTGATAGTCGAGGCGGCGGGCGGCGCCGGCGACGTCGAGGTCGACCCCGGCGTCGTCCGCTGACAGCACCCTGCCCTCGATGACGCTTCCGTCTCGCATCTCCGCCTTGACCAGTCGCTTGGCGGCGCGCCTCCAGTGGCGCGGCTCGGTCAGCGGGCGGTCCACTCCGGGAGAGGACACCTCGAGCGTGTAGGGAGCGTCGCCCATCGCGTCGTCCTCGTCGAGGGCCGCCGAGACGGCCTGGCTCACCTCGGCCACGTCGTCGAGACTCACACCGCCGTCGCGGTCGACGATCACGCGCAGCAGGCGCCGCCTGCCGGCCTTGGTGACCGTCACGTCCTCCAGATCGAGGCCCTCCGCGGCGACCACGGGCTCCAGGAGCTTCATCAGGTGGTCGCGGGGTGACGCACTGCCCATGTCGACCTCCCCTATTGTCAAGTCACAGCCGGGCGGACCTCGCCACGGGCTCTCCGCCGCCCGCCCGTCCGGCCGGCGACGACAGTTGACACCCTATCCGCATGTGGGCGCCCGCAGAGCGTTCACCGGGCACCCTCGCCGCGGCGACTCCGGCCGGGCCGCGCCTGACCGTGGGCGGTGGTCCGAGACCGTACGATGCTGTCTGCGATCCGGTAAAAGTGAAAGGTCCTGCTCGTGCGCCAGCCTCACCTCTCCAGGCGAGCCCTGCTGGCGGGCGGGGCCGCCGTCGCGGTGCTCGCGGGCTGCAGCACGCCCGAGCCCGAACCGGTACGCGACACCCCCGAGGAGGCGCTGGCCCGCGCCCTCATCGCCGAGAAGGAACGGACGGTCGCGCTCTACTCGGCGCCGGCCGCCGGGGGTGGCAAGGCCGCCGCCTACCGCGACCGGCACGCGGCGCACCTGGCCGAGCTGCGGCGGCGCTACCCGCGGCTCACCGAGCCGACGCCGGCCTCCTCCACTGTTTCCGCCTCTGCCCCGGTGTCCGCCACCCCCACGCCCACCCAGAAGATGACGCTGGCGCGGCTGCGTGCGCTGGACCGGCGGGCGGCGGCGCGCAGGCCCACCCAGCTGGCCGGCGTGGCCCCCGCCCTGGCCCAGCTGGTGGCGAGCATCGGCGCCTGCGAAGCGCTGCACGCCGGGTCCGCCGTCAAGCGGCCCGCGGCGCCCGCCGCCCGCGCCGCCGCCGACCCGGGCGACGTGGCGAAGCTCCGCAAGGCGCTCTCGGCCGAGCACGCCGCGGTCTTCGCGTTCGGGCTGCTGGCGGCTCGCACGACCGGTTCCCTGCGCACCCGCCTGACCCGCGCCTTCGACGCGCACCGCGACCGCAGGGACGAGCTGCGCCGGCTCATCACGGCCCGGGGCGGGCAGCCGGCCGAGCCGCACGCCTCCTACGCGCTGCCGTCCGTCCCCTCCACCGGGCCCGCGGCCTCCCGGCTGGCGGCCCACGTGGAGAACGGGCTCACCGCGTCCTATCTGGAGCTGGTGGCGGCGGTGGACCCGGCGCTGCGGCGGTACGCGGCGGTGGCCATGCAGGAGGCGGTCATGCGCGCCCACTCGTTCCGCCCGAGCACGGTGGCGGCGTTTCCCGGCATGCCCGCCCCGGCCCCCGCGCCCTCCCCGACGGTGACGCCGAGCGGCTGACCCGCACCCTCGAGGCCGAGGCGTGATCCCTTCGTTCCCCCGTACTAGTTGACATCGACTACTCGGCGGCGGATAGTCGGAACCGACTAGAGGAGAGCGGGATGGCCGGAAAGCGGAAAGTGGGCAACCTGCTGGCGCTGGCCGTCCTGTCGTATCTGAGCCGGCGCCCCATGCACCCCTACGAGCTGGGCCGGACCCTGCGCGAGAACGGGGACGCCCGCAGCATCAAGTACAACCACGGCTCCCTCTACATGGTCGTCGGCCAGCTCGCCCGCGCCGGGCTCATCGTCGAGGTCGGCACCGGCCGTCAGGGGCAGCTGCCGGAGCGCACCGTGTACGGGCTCACCGACGAGGGGCGGCGGGAGCTGCGCGACTGGCTGAGCGAGCTGGTCGAGCAGCCGAGGCACGAGTACCCGGGGTTCGTGGCCGCGCTCTCGCTGATCGGGGCGCTACCGCCCGACCAGGTGGTGGAGCTGCTGCGCAGGCGGCTGGACCGGCTCGCGGAGCGGCGCGCGGAGATCAGCGGGCTGATCGAGGAGGCGGTGGGCTCGGGCCTGCCGGAGCTCTTCGTCGTCGAGGAGGAGTACCGGCTCGCGCTGCTGGAGGCCGAAATCGCGTTCGTCGAGCGGTTCGTGCGGCGGATCACCGACCCGGAGACCGGCTGGGGCCGCGCATGGGCGCGGGCGCACGCCGCCTGGAACCCGGACGGGGGTGGTGTGCCGGGCTGACCGGCCGGAGCACCCCGGTCGCGGTGCGGGAACACCACGACCGGGGTCGGCCTCGTACCAGATCCCGCGGGAACGGAACCCGGCGCGCGAGGTCGGCAACCGCAAGCGTAACCGGGACTCCTCCCCGTGGGGCTCGCCGCTTCACCGGAGGGGTTCTGTCACGGACTCCTCCCCGTGGGGCTCACCGCTTCGTTGGAGGAGTTCTGTCATGTCTTCGTTATCCGCCCGACGGCTGGCGCTCGGGGCGGTCGCCGGGCCCGTGCTGTTCGAGCTGTCCTGGCTCGTGCTCGGCCTGGTCAGCCCCGGCTACACGCTGTTCGGCCACCGGTTCACCGGCTACTCGCCCGTCAGCCAGCCCGTCAGCGGGCTCGGGCTGGGCGTCACCGGCCCGTACATGAACGCGGCGTTCGTCGTCACCGGGCTCATGCTCACCGCCGGTGTGGCGGGGGTCTTCCGGGTCACCGCCGCGCCCGGTCACCGCCGCTGCGCGGTGCTGCTCGGGCTCAGCGGGGTGGGCCAGGCCCTCTGCGGCCTGTTCACGCTGGAGGAGATGGTGCCGCACACGCTGGGCTATCTGCTGGCGATCGGCGCGCCCGTGATCGGTTTCCCGGTGGCGGGGCGCTACTTCCGCGGGCTGCCGGGGTGGCGGCGGCTGGGCGCGTGGCTGCCGGTGGGCGGCCTGCTGACGCTGGCGCTGCTCGTGCTCTTCCTCCTGACGTTCCAGCCCACCGCCGAGGGGGCCGAGGCCGGGGTGGCCGGGCTGGTGCAGCGGCTCGGGATCGTCGAGGTGCACGCGTGGTTCGCCGTCATGGGGGTGCGGGCCTTCAGCGGCGGCGGCAGATCATGAGCTCGGTGGTCGGGCTCTCGCGCAGGACGCGGACCAGGCGGCGTTCGAGCGGATAGAGCAGGGCTCCGGCCAGCCAGCCGGTGACCTCGGTCAGCGTGACCGCGCGCAGCAGGCCGCCCCACAGCTTGCGCCAGACGGGGTTGGCGTCGACCTGGGCGTTCATCAGGACGAGCATGGGGACGCGGCGCAGCACCTCGAACCCGGCCTCGCCGAGGGCCTCGGTGATCCACGGCAGCGGGTGGTTGACCTGGTAGTCGGAGCGCTGCTCGGGCCGGTGCAGGAAGTTCTCCGACAGGACGAAGACGCCGCCGGGCCTGACCGCGCGGCCGATGCTGCGCAGGGCGGCGCGGTAGCGGGTGTCGTCGGTGATGTGGAAGAGCATGTCCATCGCCGACGCCACGTCGTAGGAGGATTCCTCCAGCGCGTCGCCCGGGTCGGCGATGTCGAGCCGCAGGAAGGTGTCGTGGGGGAAGCGGGCGCGCAGGCGCTCGACGGCCGCCTCGGTGAGGTCGCTGCCGGTGACGGACTCGGCCCCCAGCGCCCGCCACTGGCGGACGTAGAAGCCGGTGCCCGACCCGACGTCGAGGACGCGGGCCTTGGCCAGGTCGAGCCCCAGGGAGGCGATCTCGCGGCGGAAGCCTTCGGCGCGGACGCGGTACATCCAGGTGTTGAAGGCCCTGCCGAGGGCTTTGTAGCCGACGCCGCTCTCGGTCCAGTCGGACCGCAGGCGCTGTTCCCAGAAGTCTCTCAGTTCGGCGTGTGGCTTCACTGATCGAGAGTTTCAGCCTGACACCGCCCCGTCAAACCGGGGCGGTGCATAGCCGGATATGTCAGGACGCGCAGGCGGCGGCGATCCGGTCGGCGGCCTCCGCGAGCGGGATCTCCTGCTTCTCGCCGGTCACCCGGTCGCGCAGCTCGATCACGCCCTGGGCCAGCCCGCGGCCGACCACCACGATCGTCGGCATGCCGAGCAGCTCGGCGTCCTTGAACTTGACGCCGGGCGAGACCTGGGCCCGGTCGTCGACGAGCACCCGCAGGCCGCGGGACTCCAGCTCGGCGGCCAGCTCCAGGGCGGCCTCGACCTGGCGGTCCTTGCCGGTGCCGACGATGTGGACGTCGGCGGGGGCGATCTCGCGCGGCCAGACCAGGCCGAGCTCGTCGTGCATCTGCTCGGCGATGACCGCCACCGCGCGGGAGACGCCGATGCCGTAGGAGCCCATGGTGACGCGGACCGGCTTGCCGTCGGGGCCGAGCGCGTCGAGCTCGGCGGCGTCGGCGTACTTGCGGCCGAGCTGGAAGATGTGGCCGATCTCGATGCCGCGGTCGATGGACAGCGCCGAGCCGCAGCGCGGGCAGGGGTCGCCGGCGCGCACCTCGGCGGCCTCGATCGTGCCGTCGGGCTCGAAGTCGCGGCCCGCGACGACGTTGGCGGCGTGCTTGCCCGGCTCGTTGGCGCCGGTCACCCAGGAGGTGCCGGTGACGACGCGCGGGTCGACGAGGTAGCGGATGCCGAGCTCGCGCAGCACCTGCGGCCCGATGTAGCCGCGGACCAGGCCGGGGTGCTTGGCGAAGTCCTCGGCCTCGAAGATGGCGGGCTCGCCGGGCGCCAGGGCGGCCTCCAGGCGCTTGAAGTCGACCTCGCGGTCGCCGGGCACGCCGATGACCAGGGTCTCGACCTTGTCGGAGCCGGGCGTGGCGACCTTGACGACGACGTTCTTGAGCGTGTCGGCGGCGGTGACGGACATCCCGTGGTGCTCGTTGACGTACGCGACCAGCGACTCGATGGTCGGGGTGTCGGGGGTGTCCATGACGCGCAGCTCGGGCTGCCCCTCGGTCGGGCGGACGGCGGGGGCGGGCGTGGTGACGGCCTCGGCGTTGGCGGCGTAGCCGCACGAGTGGCAGGCGACGAAGGTGTCTTCGCCGGTGGGCGTGGGCGCCAGGAACTCCTCCGAGGCCGAGCCGCCCATCGCGCCCGACGTGGCGAACACGATCTTGTAGCGGATGCCGAGCCGGTCGAAGGTGCGGATGTAGGTCTCGCGGTGCTGCTCGTAGGAGTGCTTGAGGCCGTCGTCGTCGAGGTCGAACGAGTAGGAGTCCTTCATGAGGAACTCGCGGCCGCGCAGGATGCCGGCCCGGGGCCGGGCCTCGTCGCGGTACTTGGTCTGGATCTGGTAGAGCGTGACCGGGTAGTCCTTGTAGGAGGAGTATTCGCCCTTGACCATGTCGGTGAAGAGCTCCTCGTGGGTGGGCCCGAGCAGATAGTCGGCGCCCTTGCGGTCGTGGAGCCGGAAGAGCGTGTCGCCGTACTCCGTCCAGCGGCCGGTGGCCTCGTAGTACTCGCGGGGCAGCAGCGCGGGGAAGAGCACCTCCTGGGCGCCCATCCGGTTCATCTCCTCGCGGACGACGCGGGTGACGTTCTCCAGCACGATCTTGCCCAGGGGCAGCCACGAATAGATGCCGGGGGCCACCCGTCGGACGTAGCCGGCGCGAACGAGGAGCTTGTGGCTCGGCACTTCCGCGTCTGCCGGGTCGTCCCGCAGGGTGCGAAGAAACAACGACGACATGCGCAGCAACACGATTACTCCTTGCTCGAAACCGGCTGTGAAGGGTTACAGGCTATCGATTCCGAGAAGCCGTCCGCGCGCGGATATCAAGCGGGAAGCGCCGTGAACGCGAGGGCGAAGACGCCTGCCGCGACGGCGGCGATCGTGAGGGCGCGCGCCCGTGCCGGTCCGGTGCGCCGCAGCGCGAGCACGGCCACCGCCGCCATGATGCCGACGGGCAGCGCGGGCAGCGGCCAGAAGTACGGTTCGGCGATGAATCCGGGGGTCGCCCGCTGGACCACGTCGGTCATCAGCGCGGCGCCGATGACCCCGGCCGCGAGGTCGCCCCAGCGGTCGTCCCTGCGGGTCGCGTACGCCAGCAGCCCGAGGCCGAGGAGCAGGGCGAACGTCCAGTAGAGCCCGGTGGGAGTGCCGCCGAACAGGGTGAAGTCGAAGTTGCCGCGCAGGGCGGCGCCGCCCATCGTGGCCACGAGGGTGGAGACGGCCGCCAGGAACGTGGTGAGCAGCGCCCAGCCGAAGCCGGCGGCGGAGGCGCCGACGGCGACCACCAGGGCGAGATAGATGTACGGGTCGTAGATCTGGCTCACCCAGCCGGGGACCCGCCCGGCGGTGAGCATGCCGATGAGGCCGACGGCCAGACCGGCCGAGAAGGCGGCGACGAGGTGCAGCTCGATCGCGCGCTGCCGGCGGTCGAATTCCGCGAAGTAGTCGAAGTCTATGGTGCTCGCTCTCATCCCTATTCCCCGATCACCCCTTCCCGGGCGGATGCCATGGGACGACCACATTCACATTAGGTGACCGTACAAAAAGGGCAAAACTCCGTTAACCGGAGGTAAGCCTCTCAACCGCCGAGAAGTTCTTCCCAGGGATGACGGGTGTTGGTGGGGCGGGTGGTGTCGAGCGCCTCGGCCAGTCGCCAGAAATCCGGCCGGGCACGCACCCGTACCCGGCCCATAGGATCGATGGCACGGAGCTCGAACCGTACGCCCATGACGTCGAGCACGGCGCAGGAGTCGCCGCTCTCGCCCGGCGTGACCAGGCCGGGCATGCGGTCGGCGAGCAGCGCCGCCGCCTCGGCGGCGAACGGGCCGTCGCGCCACTCGACGTGCCAGCTAGGGCCGGCGCCGCGCCACCAGGTCAGGTCGCGGCAGGCCTCGATGAAGTCGGCCTCGGTGGCCAGCGCGGCCATCACCCGGCCGAACGCCTCGTAGTGCACCGCGGCCGGCTGCGTGCCGTCCTTGGTCCGTCGCAGCGCCTGCTTTCGCCTCACGAGCAACACTGTGATCGGGACGGGCGCGTTTGCGCAAGAGGAGATATCCGGCGGGCACGGGAACCGCCGGGCGGCGGGGACGGCAGGGGGTACAGGGGCGAGACGCTGGTGAGATCACGCACTGTAATGTTCGGATATATCGACAGACATCATGATCGGACGGTATTCACGAGGGACGAGTTCGTTCTCACGGGGGATCGGGGATACATCGATCACACCGGCGGGCCGCACCCCAGGGGAGCCCCGCCGGCATGAAGGAGGCGGCGTGACGTTGCGCGTGGCGGTCATCGGGTCCGGCCCTGCCGGTATCTACACGGCGGAGGCCCTGGTCAAGCAGTCGGACGGGCCGGTGGAGGTGGATGTCCTGGAGCGGCTGCCGACCCCGTACGGGCTGGTCAGGTACGGCGTCGCGCCCGACCACACGTCGATCAAGTCGATCGCCAACTACCTGCGCAGGGTGCTCGAACTGCCCCAGGTCCGCTTCCTCGGCGGGGTCACGCTGGGCGAGCACCTGACCGTCGAGGATCTGCTGGCCTGCTATGACGCGGTGGTCTACTGCACCGGCGCGATGGTGGACCGGCGGCTGGGCATTCCCGGCGAGGACCTGCCGGGCAGCGTGGCCGCCACCGACTTCGTCAACTGGTACTGCGGGCACCCCGACATGGACCCGTCGCGGTTCACCCTCGACAGCCCCGAGGTCGCGGTGATCGGCGTCGGCAACGTGGCCGTCGACGTGGTGCGGATCCTGGCCAAGACCGCCGAGGAGCTGAAGGCCACCGACGTGCCGCACGAGGTGCTGGAACGGCTGGCCGACAGCCAGGTCAAGGCCATCCACATGGTCGGCCGCCGCGGTCCCGAGCACGCCAAGTTCACCCTGAAGGAGCTGCGCGAGCTGGGCGACCTGGCCAACGCCGACGTGTGCGTCCGCCCCGAGGAGGCGGTCGTGCTCGGCGGCGACTTCCCTCGCCAGATCAAGGGCAACATCGACGTGCTGCGCTCCTGGTCGGAGCGGACCCCGGCCGGCCGGCCGCGCCGCCTGGACGTGCGGTTCTGGCTGCGGCCGGTGGAGATCCTCGGCACCGAGCGGGTGGAGGGGCTCAAGCTGGAGCGCACCCGCCTGTCACCGGAGGGCCGCGTGGTCGGCACCGGCGAGTACGAGACGCTGCCGGTCGGCATGGTGCTGCGCTCGGTGGGCTACCAGAGCGTCCCGCTGCCCGGGGTGCCCTTCTCCGAGAAGACGATGACGGTGCCGAACACGGCGGGCCGGGTCCGCGAGCGCGAGTACGTGGCCGGCTGGCTCAAGCGCGGCCCCACCGGCGTGATCGGCACGAACAAGTCCGACGCCGCCGAGACGGTCCGCACGCTGCTGCAGGACCTGTCCGGGCAGCCGCCGCGCGAGCTCGGCTCGCTCGACGCGCTGCTCGCCGAGCGCGGGGTCGACCCGGTGACGTACGAGGAATGGCTGGCGATCGAGGCAGCCGAGGCCGAACTCGCCAAGACGCTGGGCCGGGGCGAACGGGTCAAGCTGGCCGGCCTGGAGGCGATGCTGCGGGCGTGCCGCCCCTGAGAGGAGCCCGATGCGCACCACCGTCCCGTCCGGCGTCCCCGGATTCGAGCGGGTCTACCGGGCCCAGCTGGACCGCTACCCGGCAGCCGAGCCCGGCTGGCAGCCCGTGCACACCGTGTACGTGCCCGCCGACCGGTTCACGGCCGGGACGGTGACGGTCTGGGGCGAGGAGGCGCTGGCGCTCGCCGAGGCCCACCTCGGCACGCCCGCCGACCTGGCCGAGGTGTTCGGGGCCGCCGGGGAGGCGGCCGCCGTGCACGAGCTGGTCCTGCGCAAGCTCGCCGCCGAACCGGTCGAGGACCTGCGGGTGGACTTCGAGGACGGGTACGGGGTGCGCCCCGGCGAGGAGGACGGCCACGCCGAGCAGGCGGCCGGGGCGGTGGCCGCGATGCACGGGGCGGGCACGCTGCCGCGCCGGTGGGGGCTGCGGGTCAAGTCCTTCGCCGACGGCGACCCGGAGCGGTCGGTGCGGACGCTCGACGGGTTCCTCACCGGGGTCGTGGAACGGCTCGGCGAGCTGCCGGACGGGTTCGTGGTGACCTTCCCCAAGGTGCTGATGGAGCCGTATCTGGGGATGTTCGCCGCGTTCCTGGAGCGGCTGGAGCGGGCGCTGAGGCTTCCCCGGCTGCGCTTCGAGATCCAGGTGGAGGCGCCGCAGACCCTGCCGTTCCTCCGCGCCGAGCTCGCCACGGAGCTGGGCGGGCGGCTGGCGGCGGCGCACTTCGGGGTGTTCGACTACACGGCGGCGCTCGGGCTGCCGCCGCACGAGCAGCGGCTCGACCATCCGGCCTGCGACCACGCCCGGCACGTGATGCAGACGGCGTTCGCGGGCACCGGGGTGGAGCTGTCGGACGGGTCTCTGGCCGCCTCCCCCGCCTCCGGCTCGGCCGCCGACGTGCGCACGCTGTGGCGGCGGCACGCGGCGCTGGTCCGGCACTCCCTGGCGCACGGGTTCTACCAGGGGTGGGACATGCACCCGTCGCACCTGGTGAGCCGGTTCGCCACCGTCTACGCCTTCCATCTGGCGCGCTACGACACGTACCGGGAGCGGGTGCGCGCGTGGGAGGAGCGGCGCGCGGCCGGAGACGGCGTCATGGACGAACCCGCCACGATCAAGACGCTGCAGGCGGCCCTGCGCCGGGCCGGCCTGGCGCTGGGCTAGACGACTCGTCGCCGGTTCCTGACGCCGGCGCGGCCCTTCATGTGACCCTCGACACACCGGTTTGAGTACTCACTACTCAGGCGGACGCCCGGGGTGCGAAGCCAGCATGAGGAGCGATCAGAGCGGTGCCGCCCGTTGCCGGCCGCACCGCACGTCAGGAAGGAAACCCAGATGATCAAGCTCCACATCGGTGATCTCGCGCCTGAGGACGACGTCGTCGAACTCGTCGACGACGACCAGCTCGACCTCGTCGTCGGCGCGATGCGCCCCGGCACGGGCTTCGTCTGCTCCGTGACCAGCGGAGACACGAAGTACAGCAAGAACCCCGAAGAGTGCTTCCGGGTCTAGCGTCCGACGCGACCGGCGTGGCGCGCACCGACGAGGGGGCGGGCGCGCCACGCCCTTCGAATGTGGCCCTGGAGCGCTCACATGCTTTTGATCATCAGTAGTCCCGACGACGCCGTCACCGTCGACTTCGTACGCCCCAAGGTGGAGGCGCGCGGAATCCCGGTGCTCTGGTGGGACGAGGACCAGTACCCGGCGCACAGCCGGCTGACCGTCGAGATAGACGACGACGGCGGCTGCCGCCAGATTCTGAAACACCACGGCCGGACGTACGACCTGGCCGAGGTCACCGCCGTCTGGGATCGCCGCCCCAGCCCGATCCAGGCCGGCGAACTGGTGACCGACGAGGACTACCGGGCGTACGCCGAACTGACCGCCCGTCGTTTCCGCGACGGCTTCTGGGAGCTGATGCCGGCGCGCTGGATGCCGGCCAAGCCCACCCGGGCGCTAGGAGCCGACAACAAGCTGGTCCACCTCGCCAAGGCCGCCGAACTCGGCTTCACCGTGCCCCGGACCGTCTTCACCAACGACCCGGACGAGCTGATCCCCGCCTGGAACCACGCCGGCGGGCAGCTCATCAGCAAGGCGCTCACGTACAAGGACTTCTTCGTCTACGGCGAGCAGCACCTCATCTACACCACCCAGGTGCAACGGCGGCACCTCGCCGGCCGGCACCGGATCCAGCACGCGCCGGTGATCCTCCAGCCCAACGTCGCCAAGGCCGCGGAGCTGCGGGTGACGGTGGTGGGCGACCGGATCTTCGCCGCCGAGATCGACTCGCAGTCCTCGCGGCTGACCGCGCAGGACTGGCGGCGCTACGACGACAACAGGGTCGCGTACCGGGCCGTCGATCTTCCCGCCGAGGTGGCCCGGCGCTGCCTGGACTTCACGTCCGCGCTCGGGCTGAACTTCGGGGCCATCGATCTCATCCGCGGCGAGGACGGAGAGTACGTCTTCCTCGAAGTGAACGTGAACGGCCAGTGGGGCTGGATCGAGACGCTCACCGGACTGCCCATCAGCGACGCGATCACCGACTGGCTGACCGCCGGCGAACCCGTGACTTCGACCAAGGAGACGACACCGTGACCATCCCATCGACAGCGGTCGCCGAGCGCGGCGGCGCATCCGGTGCGGACGCCGAGTTCGGCGCCGATCTGGCCAGTGCGGTGGCGTTGCTGCGCCGCCTGCCCCGGCACCGGGACGAGGTCGGCGAGGCCCGGCGGATGGTCGCCGACTGGTCGGCCGCCCATCCGCGGCGGCGGGCAGAGCTCGTGGTCGACCTCCCGCCGGGCGACCTGCGGGCCGGCTACGACCTGGTGCTCGCCCACCCGGAGGGCGGGAACGTCGCGCTTACCGGACAGGCCGAGGACGGGGTGCCGTGGTCGATCGAGTACTCCACCCACTTCGCGGCCAACCGGCTGCTCAGCGTGAACGAGCGCTCGCTTTCGGTGCCCTCGGCGCTGTTCACGATCCGGGCGCTCAACCGGCGCGACCCCACCCTGCACCGGCAGCTCGTCGACTACTGCCTCCTGTGGGACCAGGTGTTCGACGAGGACGTGGCGGCGACCGCCGAAGAGCTGGAGGCGGCGGCCGACGTGTTCCGCCGCAGCCGCGGCCTGCACAGCCGGGCGGCCACCCTGGAATGGCTGGCCGACGTGGGCCTCACCGAACAGGCCTTCGCCATCCACATCGAGTTCGTCGCCCGTATCGAGCGGTTCCGGCGCGGCTTCTTCGAGGCGCACGCGGCAGACCACCTGCGGGCCCACCCGGCGGACTTCGACCGGGTCGACGCGGTCTGGGTGCGGGCGGCCGACGCCGAGGCCCTGGACGGCCTCGCGGCGGCGCGCACCCCGGCCGACCTGCTCGCCCGCCTCGGCGGGCACGGCGGCGACCTCCAGCTCACCATGGGCCGGCACTGGGCGCTCGACCTGCCCGCGCCGCTGCGCTCCCTCGCGGCGGGCGAGGTCGCCGGGCCGGTGCCCGAGACGGGGCAGGTCATACTCGGCGGGGTGCGGGCACGGGAAGCCGCCGACGCGGCGGATCCGGCGGTGCTGGCCCGCGCCGGAGAGGCGGCGCTGGCCGAGTGGCTCGCCGAGCAGCGGGCCCAGGCGACGATCCGGTGGCACTGGCTATGAGCCGCGGGTTGCGGCCACGCCGCCGCGTACCACTGCGCATGCAGCTCTCGGCGTCCGACTGCGGCGCGGCCTGCCTGGCCATGGTGCTGAGCGCGCACGGCCGGCGTACCTCCGTCATGGAGGCACGCGAGCATCTCCCGTCGGACCGGGACGGCGCCAGCGCCCGCGAGCTGATCGGCGCCGGGAAGCGTCTCGGGCTGCACCTGCGCGCGTTCTCCGCGCCGGCGGCCCGCCTGCCCCGGCTGCCGGGCCCGCTCATCGCCCACTGGGGGGAGAACCACTTCGTCGTCGTGGAGGACATCCGCGCCGCGGAGGTGCGGATCGCCGACCCGGCCCAGGGCCGGCGGCGGCTGAGCCACGACGAGTTCGAGGCCGGATACAGCGGCGTCGTGCTGACCGGGGAACCCGAGGGGAAGCTGTCCGGCGGCGCCGATCCGACCTGGCGGACGGCCGCCCGGCTGCTCACCGGGGTGCTCGGCGACTGGCGGCTGATCGCCGCCCTGGTCGCCGCGTCCGTCGTGGTGCAGCTGTTCCCGCTGCTGGTGGCGGGGGTCACCCGGGTGGTGGTCGACGGGACGACCAGCGGAAGGCTCGACGAGCTGCTGCTCCCGCTCACCGTGGCGGCGGGCGCGGGCTGGCTGCTCTTCACCGTCGTGAACTGGCTGCGATCGGTGATGCTGATCCACCTGCAGACCGGCGTGGCGGCCCGCCTGATGCGCCGGCTCGTCGAGCACACCTTCACCCTGCCCTTCCGCTTCTTCGACCAGCGCGGCTCCGGCGACCTGGTCACGCGTCTCTCCACCGCCTCCACGCTGCGCGACCTGCTCACGGAGCGGTCCCTCGCGTTCGGCATCGACTGCCTCACCGGCCTGGGATACCTCCTCCTGCTCGCGACCGCCTCCCCGCCGATCGCGCTCGCCGCGGCCGCCGTCGCGGCCCTGCAAGCGCTCATCGCGCTGCTGGCCGGCCGGGCGAGCATCCAGCGCGTGCACGAATCGCTGGCCACCCAGGCGATGACGCAGAACACGCTGGTAGAGAGCCTCGGCGGAGTGGAGACCGTGATCGCCTGCGGGGCGGAGGAGGCCACCGTCAGCCGCTGGCGGGCCCGCTACGGCCGCGAACTCGCGACCGCCCGGAGCCGTGACCTGTTCCTCACCGGAGTCCAGGCGCTCACCACCGCCGCGCAGACCGCCCTGAGCGTCGGGCTGCTGCTCATCGTCGCCTACCAGTTGCCCAGCCCGGCGCAGCTCGGTGAGCTGCTAGCCCTCGCCGCGCTGGCCGGTGCCGCGCTGGCCCCGCTGGGGTCGCTGCTCACCACCGTCCAGCAGCTGCACGCCGCGATGGCGCACCTGGAGCGCCTGGGCGACATCATGGACACCCCGCCGGCGCCGACCGGCCGGGTGCAGCTGCCCGGCGGCCTGCGCGGCCGCATCGACGTGAGCCGCGCGTCCTTCGGCTACCACCCCTCCCGCCCGGTCCTGCGCGACATCACCCTGCTGATCGAGCCGGGGCAGCGGGTCGCCATCGTCGGGCCGTCCGGTTCCGGCAAGACCACCCTCGGGCGGCTCCTGATCGGCCTGCTCGAACCCACCGACGGGCACATCGGCTACGACAGCGTGCCGCTGGAGCTGCTCGACCGCCGGCGGCTGCGCCGGCAGATGGGCATCGTCACCCAGCAGCCGTTCCTCTTCGAGGGCACGATCGCCGACAACATCACCGTGGGCAAACACTGCACCCCCGAGCAGATCCAGCTGGCGGTCTGGGTGGCCGCGCTCGCCGAGGACGTCGCGGCCATGCCGATGGGCCTGCACACCACGGTGGGCGAGGCCGGCTCGCAGGTCTCCGGCGGCCAGCGGCAGCGCATCGCGCTGGCCCGCGCCGTGGTGCACCAGCCGAGCGTGCTCCTGCTCGACGAGCCGACCTCGAACCTGGACTCCCGCACCGAGGCGCTGATCCAGACGCGGCTCGCCGGGCTCGGCTGCACGCAGGTGGTGATCGCGCACCGGCTCTCCACGATCCGGGACGCCGACCTCATCGTCGTCCTCGACCGGGGGACGATCGTGGAGCAGGGCACCCACGACGCCCTGGTCTCCCGGAACGGCCGCTACGCCCAGCTCGTGCGCGAACAGCGGGACCAGCCGGACCCGGCGATCAGCGGAGTGTGAGGCCGTCCTCCGCGAGCGCCGCCGCCAGCTCCGTGCGGCGGTGGATGCCGAGCTTGCCGTACGCCCGCTGCAGGTGGTTCTCCACCGTGCGGGGCGACACCGACAACGTACGCGCGATCGCCGTGTTCTCCATCCCCCGGGCGGCCAGCTCGCAGATCTGCAGTTCGCGGCGGGTCAGCACCGGCGCCGACTTCGGCGGGGGCAGCCACTCCGGCCAGACGCCCCGATGCTCGCCGAGCAGCCGCTGGGTACGGCGCGCCAGCGCGTTCACCTCCCGTCCGCCTCGGAACATCGCCCCGGCCGCGGCCGCCTCCAGGGCGAATCCCAGGTACCCGCGCTGCTCGAAAGCGGCGCTGACCCGGTTCATCCCCCGCAGATCCCGGCCCGCCAGCGCGGCGGCGTGGTCGGCGAGGAGGCCGTACAACTCCCCGTCCGCGTTCTCCGCGATCTCCCGGAGCCGGGCGGCCGTCGCCGCCGAAGGGTTGAGCCGGATGTCGACGTGCAGGAACTCGGTGGCCATCAGCACGTTGCCGGCGGCCAGCGCCTCCGTCGCCCGGCGCCGCAGGACCACCCCGGCGCCCTCGCGGTCCCCGGCAATCACCAGCGCCCACACCTCGCCGAAGGCGCCGTAGTCGGCCACCGACTGGACGGCCCCGGCCTCCCCCAGCCGGTCCAGCAGCTCACGCGCCTCGTCGACGTCACCGAGCTCCGCGGCGACGCCGGCGCTGATCGCCAGCACGCTCTCCCGGAACCGGAACCTCGGCTGGCTGTCGGTCAGCGCGCGGGCTTCCCGCAGCCACGTCGCGGCCTGCTCGGGCTGCCCCTGGTAGTAGGCGCAGATCCCGCCGGCCAGCGCCACCAGGCCCACCCCGGCGGGCGAACCCTGCTCGACCGCGTCCTGGTAGTAGCGCCGCACCGTCTCGGCCGCCCGCGCCACCTCACCGGCCATGACCAGCGCGTGCACGTGACAGACCTGCGTCATCGCCCGCATCATCGGCCACGCCCCGGCGACCCCGCCCCGGGCCGCGGACAGCTCCGCGATCGCCTGCGCCGGCCGCCCGGTGAAGAGCAGCAGCTGGGGCCGTAACGGCGCCATCGCCCCCGCCAGGACCGGATCGTCCGGAGGACGGTCCGGCAGCCGCGCCACCATCTCGTGCGCCGCCTCGGGCCGGCCGTCGAAGACCAGGACGAGCGCCTCGGCGGCCAGCAGGTCTCCGGCGTCGTCCGCCGGTATCGCCGCCTTGGCCTCGGCGACGACCTCCAGCGCCCGCCGCGGCTCGTGGAAACCCCAGAACAGGTTGACCGCCCGCAGCGCCGCCACATTCGCCCGCGCGGCCGGATCCGTCAGTTCCCGGGCCGCCTCGGCCAGCCACTTCTCCGCCTCGGCGTACTCACCCCGCGCCACCAGCGCCCGGCCCAGCCGCCAGGCCCCGGCCGGCGCGGCGACCTGGCGGGACAACTGCTCCGCCACCGCCACGTCCCGATCGCGCAGCGCCTCGTCGGCCGCCGCCAGCACCTTGTCGTCGGGCACGTCCAGCTGGGCCGCCAGCCGCCATTGCACCGTACGGACCCGATCGTCCGGCCGGCAGGCCATCATCGCGGTGGCGAGGTCGTTGCGGATCCTGTGGATCCGCAACGCTCCGGTACGGGCGACGACGGTGTGGGCGTGCAGCGGATGCGCCACCCGCAGCAGCGGGACCCGCCCGGACTGGTCGAACTGGATGAGCCGGTGTTCCTCCAGCCGTTCGAGCACCGGCATCGCCACCAGCCGCTCCATCACCTCCAGCGGCGCCGAGTGGGCGACGGCCAGGTAACGCAGCGCGTCCAGTTCCTCGGCCGAGAGCGCGTCCAGCGCCGCGGCGGCCGTGTGGCTGGAGTAGGCGTCGCCGGTGACACCGTCGCGCCAGGTCACCACGCCTTCCCGGGGCACGAGGGCGCCCTCGTCCACCGCGCCGCAGAGCACCTCCCGCAGGAAGAGCGGGTTGCCGCCGGTGACCCGCCACAGCCGGTCCAGCGTGAGCCCGTCCACCGGAGCTTCAAGCACCGCCTCGACCAGGTCCTTCGTCCGTGTCCGGCCGAGCGGGGCGAGGTCCGTCCGCGACCACCGGCCCCACCGCCGCAGCCCCTCGGCCGGCGCCGTCGCCGTGGCCATCAGCACGCGCGCGCCGGCGTGCACCACCAGCCGCTGGATCACCGCCGCCGACGCCTCGTCCAGCCAGCTCGCGTCGTCGACGGCGATGACGACCGTACGGCCCCGCGCGGCCTTCAGCAGGGCCTCGGCGGGGTCCGCCGGATCGCCCGGCTCCGGCGCGAGCTGACGGACCGCCCCCAGCGGCAGGTCCCGGTCCGCCGGCGTGCAGACGATCCGCGCGGTGTGGCACGAGCTGACCGCGCACCGGTCGAGCACGGCCTCGACGACCCGGCTCTTCCCCACTCCGGTGTCGCCGGCGAGCAGCACCCCGTCCGTGCCTTCGGCGAGCAGCGACCGGAGGATCGCCGCCACCTCCCGCCCTCGCCCGGTCAGCGGCCACCGGCGCCGGACATGCTGAGCGGAGATCGTCGTCAGTTCGTGCATCTGCGCATCAACCGTCTAATCGCTCTCTACCAGGGAGCGCCAGCGGCGGACCAGGTGCGGATCCACCGGGTCCGTCCAGCTCCGGCGGACCGACGAGCCCACGTGGAAGGCACGGATCCCGTAGTCCAGCAGGTCCGGCACGTGCCGGGGCTGCAGGCCGCCGCCCGCCAGGATGATCGAGGCGTCCCCGGCGTCGGCGCGGCCCTTGAGCACCGGCAGCCCGTCCTCCACCCCGTGCGGCGAGCCCGAGGTGAGCACCGTCGCCAGGTTGGGCAGCAGCCGCACGGCCCGCCAGGCGGCGTGCACGTCGGTCGCGTGGTCGACGGCGCGGTGGAACGTCCAGGGCAGCGGGGACACGGCGTGGATGAGCGCCTCGGTGGCCGCCACGTCCACGCCGCCGGTCTCGTCCAGGAACCCGAAGACGAACCCGGCCGCGCCCGCCTGCGCCAGTTCGCGGGCGTCCCGCCGCAGCCGGTCCAGCACGTCGCCGTGCGCGGCGAACCCGGCGTCCGGGCGGAGCATCACCATCTGCGGCAGCGGGCACTCGGCGGCGATGGCCGCGACCGTCTCGGGCGACGGGGTCAGCCCGCCCACCGCCATGCCGGAGACGACCTCCAGGCGGTCGGCGCCGCCACGTTCGGCCGCTACGGCGTCCCGCACGCCGAGCGCGATGACCTCGAGCAGAGATCCCGTCATGAGCCGAGGCTATAGGGTGCTCTGCTCGGATTTGCCCGCCTGGGTGCGAATTCCACCGATCTTCCCTGCGCCACCAGCGCCTCTTCGTGCACCGGACGAACACCACCAGCCCCGCCCCGACCACGAGAAGACCCGGCGTCGGCGGCCCGGATGACGGCTGACACCACCGGCGCCCCGCTCCACCAGGGGCGCCCAGTCCGGGAGGCGCGTATGGGCACAACCCGGTCAGCGGCGGCAATTCCGGCCGAGGATGCAAATGGGCGCATCCCCGGGGGCGGCAGTTCCCGCCGAAGGCCCGGGGTCAGGAGGTCGGGCCTCGGCGGGAAGCGCCGGTTACGTCGTCGCGGTCAGGCGACGATCAGTTCGGGCATGGTGAGGTCGCGGAAGGCCGTGATCTGCAGGTCGGCGGCCCGGCGCTGGAACAGCGCGCCCGACGCGCGGTGCGGCAGATCGACCGTGCGCAGGTGGCGGAAGCCCCGGCGCCGGTAGTAGCGCTGCAGCCGCTCGTTCCGCTTGGCGCAGTCCAGCCGCAGCCAGGGCAGCCCGGCCCCGTACGCGGTCGCGCCGGCCCAGTCGAGCAGCGCGTCGCCCAGCCCGCTCCCCGACCAGGGCCGCGCCACCGCGAGCTTGTGCACGTACAGGGCGGCGCCGGGATCGTCGTCCTGGGTCCAGAATTCCGGGTCGGCGTACCGGTCGAGGGCGATGGTGGCGACGGGCGTCGCCGGCTCGTCGGGGTCGAGCGCACGCAGCTCGTCATCGAGCAGGAACAGCACTCGCTCCTCGATCAGCGGCATGATACGGTCCGGGCCGAAGCCTTCGCGGGGCCACTGCTTGACGCCCCGGGCGTGCAGCCAGCCGGCCGTGTCCGCCAGGAGGGCGAGGACTCCCCGCAGGTCGCCGGGCTCCGCCCGGCGCAGGGTGAGCGGGTGCAGGAGGGTGTTCGTGCGCATGATTCACCTTTCGTTGCTGTTTGTGCGCGTACGAATACGGACGGTGATCAGTAGATGGGTCGCGAAACCCGGGCAGGGCTCAAGGCCCGGTATCCGTTAGCCCGATATATACGGATAAATCGCTATATGAGGAGCACTACGGCTCCCCGTGCCCAGCGAGACCGCAAGCTCGCTGTGCCGCGGCCGGCGGGATCACCCCCAACCGAGCTCCGTCAGCGGCGATCGAGCTCGTATCTGATCAGATGTTTGTCGGCGGGCAGCACCGACACCGCGACGCGCACCGGCACGTCACAACGGTCGTAGCCGACGCGGACGTAGACCATGACCGGCGTGCCGAGCTCCAGCTGGAGCCGCTCAGCCTCCTCCTGATTGGGCATCCGCGCCCAGATGTCGTCCACGACGCGCACCTGCGCATGACCCAGCTCCTCCAGCACGCGGTTGGCGCCGCGCTCGATGTCGCCCGGCCGGGCGATCTCCGAGTCGGCCACCAAGTCCCGCGGGAAGTAGGAGTCGTTGGTGTTGTAGGGCTGACCGTCCACGAACCGCAGGCGACGCCGGACCACGGCGAGCTCTCCGTCGGACAGTTCCAGCCTGCTGGCGATCTCCTCGACCGGGGATACGGTCAGCACCTCGATGTTCTGGCTGGGCTGGCGGCCTTCCTGCGTGACGGCGTAGGCGAAGGCCTCGCGCAGCTCTCCTGAGGGTTGCGGCTCCAGCTCGCGCTGCGGATAGATGAGCAGCGGGCGGCGGTCCCTGACGATGGTGCCGCGCCGTGGCGTGCGCGTGACGAGCCCTTCATTCACCAGTTCCCCGAGGGCCAGACGGACGGTGTTGCGGCTCACCCCATGGTCTTCCATGAGCTGCGCCTCGGTCGGCAGCTGCGCTCCGGGGCCGAGTACGCCGGAGTAGATGGCCCTTCTCAGTTCCGAAGCCACCTGCTGATACAGCACCGACCTTGCCACTTTCACCCCTTTTGTTCCAACAATTTAGACGATCTGGTTCTAGCAGGCCATCTCCCCCTTGACCGGACGGCCCTCTCAGCCTCATCATCCATTCGTTGGTACAAATCCATCGAAAGGCCGGTGAGGGGGTGAGGGCCGGTGGTGCCGATCCGCGCGGGTATGCCGTACGTGCCCTGGCGGGGCCCTTGCGAAGCAACACGTTTACTGCGTTACGAGTTGCCTCGCCATGGGTTCCACCACATCAGCCAGAGCGTTCAGCACGGCAGCTCCGCGCCTTCCGTGGTAACCGAGCCGAGCGTCCGACGCCAAGACGGGTCCCTCATCCGGTATGAGGAAAGCGCCCCCGTCCGCGTCAAGCCCGCGCTCCGGCCGGCACGGCAGGTGGCATCGCCGCAGACAGACCAACACCCGGAGTCCTCGCGAGAGGGTCACTCCCCCACCAACTCCGTGCGCGATCACACGGTCTAGGACTCCATCCCTCGCCGGAGTCCTGGCGCCGCCGCACACGGGGCAGGAAGCGCGTCCTGGCGGGTCCCCCACGCCCGCCAGGGCGCGCGTTCCTCCTTTTCGCACCTTCCACGCCAGGGCCTGGAAGGGGTTGACCAGGCCGCGGGCGACGAGACGGCCGACGAGGCCGACGGCACCGAGGGTGACGCCGAGGCCGGTGACAGCGGCGAGAGTGACGCCGAGGTCCTGGACTTCAAGACCGTCCGCGGGTGACGTCTTTCTTCCCCGCCGCACGGCCAGTCTCTTCTTACTCCCGCGATTTCGGTGCGGCCTCTTCTTACGTCCGCGGTTTCGGCGCGCCCTCTTCTTCCGCCCTTGGTTTCGGTGCCGACCGAAACGAGCGAGCCCGCAGCCTCTTGACGGGGCGGCACGGGCGGCCTAGCTTTACCAAGCAAGCGCTTGGTGTGAACGAGGAGGCGGCCATGGCGCAGACCCGAGAGCTTCTTACCCAGGAACGGCGGCTCGCCTCCCTGCTGTGCAGGCCCCGCCCACCCGCGGGCGGCCCGGTCGACCCCGGCACGTTCCGCTCGGTGCTCGGCCGGCTCGCCACCGGCGTGGTGGCGGTCACCGCCCTCGACCGTGAGGGCCTGCCCAGCGGCCTCGCCGTCAACTCGTTCACCTCGGTGTCGCTCGACCCCCCGCTCGTCTCGTTCTGCGTGGCTCACAGCAGTACGAGCTGGCCCCGGTTACGGGCGGCCCAGGTGATCACCGTGAACATCCTGGCCGAACACCAGCGGGCCGTCTGTGCCCAGATGGCCACCCGCGGCGGAGACAAGTTCGCGGGCCTGACCTGGCGGGAGTCGCCCGGCGGGAACCCGGTGCTCGATGGCGCGCTGGCCTGGATCGACTGCCGGGTCGAAGCCGAGCATCCCGCAGGGGACCACGTCATCGTGGTGGCCCGCGTGCTGCAGCTCGACACCCACGCCGACGGCGGCCCGCTGGTGTTCTACAACCGCTCCTACGGCGGCTTCATCCCCGGCACGATCTAGCGACCAACCGGTCGGTATGGCATGCTTCCGGGATGACTCTGTTCTCGGTGGAAGGCAAGACCGCCGTCGTCACCGGCGGTTCCCGGGGTATCGGGCGCATGATCGCGGCCGGGTTCACGGCGGCCGGGGCGAAAGTGATCATCTCCGCGCGCAAGGCCGCTGAGGTGGAGAAGACCGCCGCCGAGCTGGGCTGCACCGCCGTGGTCGCCGACCTGTCCACGCCCGAGGGGGTGGACGCGCTGGTGTCGGCCGTACAGGAGCCGCTGCACGTCCTGGTCAACAACGCCGGCGCCACCTGGGGCGCGCCGCTGGAGGAGTATCCCGGGCACGCCTTCGACAAGCTCTGGAACATCAACGTCAAGGGCGCCTTCACGCTCGTCCAGCGCCTGCTGCCGCGGCTGCGCGAGGCGGCGGGCGAGGACGACCCGGCACGGGTCATCAACATCGGCTCGGTCGACGGGATCAGGGTGCCGGCGATGGAGACGTACGCCTACTCCTCCACCAAGGCGGCCGTGCACATGCTGACCCGTCACCTGGCCAGGCAGCTCGCCCCCGAGCACATCACGGTGAACGCGATCGCGCCCGGCCCGTTCGACTCCAAGATGATGGCCTTCGCGCTGGACGACCCGTCGACCCGGGCCGCCGTCGCCTCCAACGTCCCGCTGGGCCGCATCGGCCAGCCCGACGACATGGCGGGGGCGGCCATCTTCCTGGCCTCCCGCGCCGGCTCCTATCTGACCGGGGCGGTCATCCCGGTGGACGGCGGCATCACGGCCTAGAGCAGCTCGCGCAGCGCGGCGGCGAAACCGGCAGCGGAGCCGGGGGCCTGGTGGAGGTAGAGGTACGGCTCGGTGAGCTCCAGCTCGATCAGGGCCGGTTCGCCGCCGGGCAGCCGGACCAGGTCGACCCTGGCGTACAGAAGGGGCTGAGGGATGGCGGCGAGCACCTTCTCGGCGAGGTCGACCTGGTCCGGGGCTGGGGTGCGCGGCTGCGCCCGGACGTTGTCCGCGCCGGTCATGCCGGGGGCCAGTACGGGCGAGCGCCGGACCGCGTGGCTGAAACGGCGGTTGAAGTAGAGGAGTGAGGTCTCGCCCTCCGCCTCGACCATGTCGAGGTAGGGCTGGACCATCGGGACGCGACCGGCGGCCTCCAGCGCGGCGGCGAACGCCACCGCCTCGCCGCGGTCGGCGGTCCTGATCGTGTCGCGGGCGCTGGCCGAGATCGTGGGCTTGACGACGTACTCCCGGTGCTCCGGCAGGTCGCGGGAGGACCAGTGGGTCGGCACGATCGGCACGCCCAGGTCGCGCAGGTAGGTCTTGTCGGTGTTGGTCTCCAGCACGTCGGCCGGGTTCAGCAGCCGGGAGACCCGCTCCACGCGCCGCGCCCAGGACAGGAACTCGGCTCTGCGGTCGCAGTAGTCCCAGACGGACCGGACGACGACGGCGTCGTAGGCGCTCCAGTCGGCGTCGGGGTCGTCCCAGCGTTCGGCCCGTCCTTCGACGCCGGCCTCGCGCCAGGCCGTCAGGACGGCTTCGCGCTCGTCATCGTGGCCATCGGGGTCGGCGAAGGTGACGTAAGCACAGAGAACCATCCGGCGATGGTAGCGCCCGCGCCCCCGGGCAGCGCGGGCGCCGTCCACCGGCTAGTCGACCTCGATGGCCACCGGCGCCCAGCCGCGGTGGGTCGCCACGACCGCGTTGCCGTTGATGTTGGTCACGTTGGTGGCGTTCTGGCCGCCGCGGTTGCTCGCGCCGATGTTGCTGAAGTTGTTGCCCGTCTGAGACGACCTGCTGTTGCGGCTGTCGTTGTCGATCCGGGTGTCGGCGTGCGCGGGCGCGGCCAGCAGGGCGACGCCGGCGGCGGTGACACCGATGAGAGCGAGCTTCTTGATCATGTCAGTGAGGGTCCTTCCGGTTCAGAAGAAGATGTAGGTCACAGTGGTGCCGCCGTGGGCGGCCGTGATCGCGTAGCCGTTGAGGTTGTTGACGTTGACCGACCTGGCTCCGCCCCGATTGGTCGCGCCGATGCGGGAGAACGTGTTGCCCGACTGCGACGACGAGGTGTTGGTGCTCCAGTTGTCAGTCCAGCTGTCGGCGTGTGCCGGTGTGGCCAGCACCGCGCCGCCGACCGCCGCCGCCACCACGAAGCCCGTGGCGCACAGCTTCTTGATCACTTCAGCTCCTTCGCCAGTGTGAGGGCAGGCGAGCGCCCTCCTTGACCTGTCTTGACCCAGCGGGGTCAAAACCAAAGCGATCGTATAGCTCTCTGTAGTCAATCAACAGCTTTGAGTGATCAGAAGATTATTCTGCGCTGACCCGCTCGTTGCGGATGGCACTGTCCTGCCAGGTCAAGGCCAGTTTCGCGGCGTGCTCGACGTCACGCCACGCCGACGCCGGCGCGGCCACCGACCGCCCGCTTCCCGCCCAACGCCTTTCCGGCGCTATCCCGTACGCGAGAAGGCTGCTATCCCGTACGCGCGAACACGTACGTGCTCAGACCCGTCTACGCCCGCTCAACCCGCGGACCACCGGCGATCACCTCGGCCGCGGCCTGACCGCAGACCCGCGCCGCCCCGTACGTGGCGATATGAACGGCGCCGAGGTCCGCGCGGTGGGGCAGGCCCATCTCCACCACCACCGCGTCCGGCCGGGCGCCGAGCAGGTGGCGCAGCGCCTCCATCTGCCAGGGGTGCCGGTGGGCGTCGCGGACCACGATCACCAGCCCGCGCCCCTCGGCCTCGTTGAGCGCGCCCTCAAGCGCGGAGCCGGTGGCCTCACCTGCTGCGAACCGGATCGCGGTAGTGCCCGGCAGCAGCTCGGCGAGCGGCGCGGCCAGACCCCAGGGCGTCGCCTTGTCGATGGCCAGGTGGGTCTCGGGAGCGAGTTCGACAACGTACGGCGCGGCGCTCAACGGCAGCACCGAAGGCTCGGCCCGGCGCGTGACCCGCAGCGCCCTCCGAGCCGCCACCAGCCCGATCCCCTCCCCCGACGTGGAGACACCGCCGGAGACAGCCCCGCCCTCGGACACCTCTGGTGAGCCATTGGAGTCAACCGCCGAAATCTCCGGACCCGCCCCCGAGGAGCCCGGCTCAGCGCCACCTACCGAGGCTTCCGGACCAGCGCCCGCGGAACCACTCGCGGAGCCGAACGCGGAACTGCCCGAGATCTGCGGACCCGCGTCTGCGGAGTCACGCTCGGAGCTGCCCGCGGAGTCGGACGGAGAGTTTCCGACAGTGATAGTCGCCCGCCCGGAGCCCTCTGGAGAGCCGGCCGAGGAGACCTGCGGGGTTGTCGTCCAGAGGGCCAGGTCGTGGACTCGGCGGGCGGCGTCCGCAAGTCTCTCCTCCGGGAGGAGGCCTTCCTGGACGGCGGTGACGATGGCGTCGCGGACGGCGGTCGCGGTGGCCTCGTCGTAGTTCTCGCCGCCGACGCAGATGGCGTCCGCGCCCGCGGCGATGGCGCGGGCGGCGGCGCCGCCGATGCCGTACGGGCCGGAGACGGCGGTCATCTCGATCCCGTCGGTGACGATCACCCCGTCGAAGCCGAGCTCTTCGCGGAGGAGCCCGGTGAGGACCTTGGGGCTGAGGGTGGCGGGCAGGTGCGGGTCGTAGGAGGGTACGAGGAGGTGCCCGGTCATGACGGCCCGGACGCCCTCGGCGATGGCCGCCCGGAACGGCCGGAGCGCCTGTTCGATGTCGCGGTCGGCGACGACGGGCACGCGGTGGTGGGAGTCGACCGAGGTGTCGCCGTGCCCGGGGAAGTGCTTGGCGCAGGCGGCGACCCCGGCGGACTGCAGGCCGCGGACGAAGGCGCGGGTGTGGCGGGCGACGAGTTCGGGGTCGGCGCCGAAGGAGCGCAGCCCGATGACGGGGTTGTCGGGGTTGGAGTTGACGTCGGCGGAGGGCGCGAAGTCGATGCCGATGCCGGCGGCGGCCAGGTCCTGCCCCAGGTCGCGGGCGAGCGTTTCGGTCAGGGCGGGGTCGTCCACGACGCCGAGCGCGTACCCGCCGGGACGGCTGCTGCCGGTGCCGACCTCCAGCCTGGTCACCTCGCCGGTCTCCTCGTCGGTGCCGACGAGCGCGTGCGGGTTCTCCGCCCGCAGGGCCCCCGTGAGGCGGGCGACCTGTTCCGGGTCCGCGATGTTGCGGGAGAACAGCACCACTCCGGCCAGCCCGTCGCCGAGCCTGCGCCGCAGCCATTCGGGCGGCGTGTGACCCGCGAATCCCGGCAGGAGGACGGCGTCGGTCAGGCGGAGGAGGTCGCGGCTCGGAGACATGAACCGCAATCTAATAGGAAAGTTTCTTATTTGCTAGGGGCATTCCCGAACGTCATCCCATACCCCGGGACGACCAAGCCCCGGGGCGCGGGCCACTGGTTCGCCGCGGTGCGAAAGAGCTGGATAATGGCCGATGCCGAACGGATCAGCTCGTTCACCAAGCGCTTGGTCGCGGGCGCATAATGGTGTCCGTGACAACGCGAAAGAACTCCGGCGGCACCACCCAGGCGAAGCGCCCCGCATCCCAAGGAGCGGGATCCGAACGCCGCGAATACCTCGTCAAGCTCGCCGCGGAGCTCTTCGCGCGCAAGGGCTTCCAGGCCACCACCGTCCGGCAGATCGCCCAGGAGGCGGGCATCCTCTCGGGCAGCCTCTACCACCACTTCGACTCCAAGGAAGCGATCGTCGACGAGGTGCTGTCCACCTTCCTCGACGACGTCACCGCCCGTTACCGCGCCGCCGTCGAGGCCGGCTCCGACCCGCGCACGGTCCTGAACGAGATGGTCCGCATCGGTTTCGCCACCCTCGAACCGCACCGCGCCGCGATCACCGTCATGCAGAACGACTGGAACTACCTGCGCCAGTTCGAGCGGTTCAACTACCTCGTCAAGGCCGAGGAGGAGGTCGAGCAGATCTGGGTGACCCAGATCAGGGCGGGCCAGGCGGCCGGGCAGCTCCGCGACGACGTGGACCCCAAGCTGACCTACCGGATGATCCGCGACACCATCTGGGTGGCGGTGCGCTGGTTCCGTCCCGACGGCAGGCTCGACACGAACGAACTGGCCGACCACTTCGTCACCGTCCTGTTCGACGGCCTGGCCACCGGCGAACGGGTGTCGCAGCGGGCATGAACCTGATCGAAGAAGTCCGGCTGGCGCTGCACAAGGTGGCCGACCCCGGCAAGGCCGCCGCCATGCAGGGGTACATGAAGTCGGCGATGCCGTTCCTCGGCGTCCAGGCCGGGCCGCGGCGGGCGGCGCTCAAGCAGGTGCTCACCGACCACCCCCTGGAGACGGCGGCGGAGTGGCGGCAGGCGGTGCTGCGGCTCTGGCGCGAGGCGGAGTACCGCGAGGAGCGCAACGCCGCGATCGACCTCACCGGCCTCCCCCGCTACCGCCGCTTCCAGACCCTCGACACCGTTCCGATGTACGAGGAGATGATCGTCACCGGCGCCTGGTGGGACCTGGTGGACGAGCTGGCCGTCCACCGCATCGGCGGGCTGCTGGCCGCCTACCCCGAGACCATGCGGCCCCTCATGCTGGAATGGGCCCACTCCGACGACCTGTGGAAGCGGCGCACGGCGATCCTGTCCCAGAACCGGTTCAAGTCCCGCACGGACACGGCGCTGCTGTACGCGTGCATCGAGCCGAGCCTGTCGGACAACGACTTCTTCGCGCGCAAGGCCATCGGGTGGGCGCTGCGCCAGTACGCCAAGACGAACCCGGACGAAGTGGTCCGTTACGTAGAGGCCAAGGGCATCACCGGCCTGAGCCGCCGCGAAGCCCTCAAGAACCTCACCTAGTCCACAGCGCCTCCTGCATCGCCTGCACCAGCGCCAGCAGTTCGTTCGTGACCCGCTCCCCCGCCCAGGCCAGCGCGTACGTGATCCTCAGATCGACGCCCTCCAGCGGCACGAACACCACATCGTCCCGCCGCACACTCCGCACCAGCAGATGCGGGATCGGCAGCACCCCCACCCCGGCCGCCACCAGATCCAGCGCCGCCCCGAAGTCGTCGTCCCGCACCATCCGCGGATGCCCCGGCAACCCCGCCCACCTTCTCCCCCCAGGCGTCAGCACCACCAGCCCAGCCAACTCCCCCGGCCACACCCCACCCTTCGACGCCCCTGCCCGGTTCATCCCAACCCTCGCCCGAGCGGGCTGCGCCGCGCCTGCCTTCGGATGACGTGATCCGTCCGTACGGGCGTCCCCTTGACCGACCCCCTCCGTACGCGACAGACCGGACTCCATCGCGCCCGCCCCCGGGTGCGGTGAGCCCGTCCTCTCGCCAGGGGCGTCCGTGCGGGACGCCCCGGACGAGCCGGCGGTGGGGACCGCTCCGGGTTTCGCCGGCTCTTTTCCATCCGTACGAGAGGCGAAAGGGGAAGCCGGGCGGATGGGAGGTTCGCCTGGGTGGGAGGTGCGGGGGCGGGCTCGGGCGGCGAGGGGGTGGGTGCGGGGGACGGCGAGGTGGTCGACCGTGACGTGGAAGCGGGCGGCGGTGACGAAGCGGGCCGGCGCGGGGGTGGCCAGGATCGCGGCGGAGACCTCGCCCGCGTCCAGGGCGGCAGCGGCGGCGGAACGGCCCGCGGCGTGTAGTTCGACCTCCACGGGCGGGGTGCGGCTCAGCATGCGCCGGGCGACCCGGGCGGCGAGCACGCCGACGAGGGGTGGATAAGCGAGGTGAATGACCGGCCGGGCCAGACGGGACGCCTCGGCGGTGAAGGCGGCGGCCGATTCGAGGACCTGCTCGGCGTAGGGCAGCAGCGCGGCGCCCGCCGCCGTGAGCCGCACCGCGCGGGCGCTGCGTTCGAAGAGCCGGACGCCGGTGGCGCGTTCGAGCCGGGCGACGGCCTGGCTGACGGCCGGTTGGGACAGGCCCAGGTCGGCAGCGGCCCCGGAGAAGCTGAGCCGCGCCGCCACCCGGACGAAGCAGTGGATCTCCTTGACCATAAGCGTCACGAATAAATGATGCACGAGCGGGCGAGAGCCGTGCACGATGCCCGGACGTTCACGATCAACGCTGAGGAGCATCGATGTCCGTTTTTCCCCGGTCCACCGTGCTCGGGTACCCGAGGATCGGCCCCCGCAGGGAGTTGAAGCGCGCGCTGGAGTCGTACTGGGACGGCCGGTCCACCCGGGACGAGCTGGAGGCTGCGGGCGCCGCGATCCGCGAGTCGACCTGGCGGAGGCTGGCCGAGCTGGGCCTGGAGGGGTTGCCGTCGAACACGTTCTCCCTCTACGACCAGGTGCTGGACACGGCCGTGCTGCTGGGCGCGGTGCCGGAGCGCTATCGGGAGACCGCGGACCCGTACTTCGCGATGGCGCGCGGCACCGACGGGGTGGCGCCGCTGCGGATGACGAAGTGGTTCGACACGAACTACCACTACATCGTGCCGGAGGTCGGCCCGGAGACGGTCTTCAAGCTCGACGCCGCCAAGCCGCTGGGCGAGGTGCGGGAGGCGCGGGCGCTGGGGTTCGAGACGCGGCCGGTGGTGGTCGGGCCGGTGACCTTCCTGCTGCTGTCGGCGGACCCGGCGGCGGCGCTGGGGCGGCTGGACGACGTGCTGGCCTGCTACGAGGAACTGCTGGGGGTGCTGGCCGCCGAGGGCGTGGCGTGGGTGCAGCTGGACGAGCCCGCGCTGGTGGCGGACCGGACACCGGAGGAGCTGGCCACGGTGCGGGCCGCCTATGAGCGGCTGGGGAGTGTGGCGGCGCGGCCGGGGCTCTTCGTCGCCTCGTACTTCGGGCACCTGGGCGAGGCGCTGCCGGTGCTGGGGGCGACGCCGGTGGAGGCCGTCGGGGTGGACCTGGTGCGCGGCGGCCTCGACGGGCTCTCGGCGCTGGCGGGCAAGACGGTGGTGGCCGGTGTGGTGTCGGGGCGGGACGTCTGGCGGACGTCTCCGTCGCGGGCTGCGCGGGCGCTGGCGGCGGTGAGTGAATATGCGGGTCACGTGGTGGTCGGCACGTCCTGCTCGCTGCTGCACGTCCCGTACGACGTGACGGCCGAACCTGGGCTTGACCCGGCGCTCCGGGGCCGCCTCGCCTTCGCCGACCAGAAGGTCTCGGAGGTCGTGGCCCTCGCCCGTACGTTGGAGAACGGTCTGCGGGACCTCGCACATCAGCCCGTCGCCACCGCGGCGACGAGCACGAAGGCGGACGTAAGCGCGGATGGTGAGAGGCGGAGTGAGTACCGCGTGCGGGCGGGGGTGCAGGCGGAGCGGCTCGGACTGCCTCTGTTGCCGGTGACGACGATCGGGTCGTTTCCGCAGACGGGAGAGTTGCGGGCGGCGCGGGCGGCGGTGGCGGCGGGGACGCTCGGCGAGGAGGAGTACGAGCGGCTGGTGGAGGCCGAGATCGAGCGGGTGATCCGGCTGCAGGAACGGCTCGGGCTGGATGTGCTGGTGCACGGGGAGCCGGAGCGGAATGACATGGTGCAGTACTTCGCCGAGCGGCTGGACGGGTTCGCGGTCACGGTGAACGGGTGGGTGCAGTCGTACGGGTCGCGCTGCACGAGGCCGCCGATTCTGTACGGGGATGTGTCGAGGCCGGAGCCGATCACGGTGCGGTGGGCCGCGTACGCGCAGTCGCTGACGGACCGGCCGGTCAAGGGCATGCTCACCGGCCCGGTGACGATCGTGGCCTGGTCGTTCGTGCGGGACGATCTGCCGCTGCCCGAGGTGGTCCGGCAGGTGGCGGACGCGGTGCGGGAGGAGGTGCGGGACCTGGAGGCGGCCGGGGTGCCGATCATCCAGGTGGACGAGCCGGCGCTGCGCGAGCTGCTGCCGTTGCGCGCGTCCGATCAGGCGGGCTACCTGGAGTGGGCGGTGGCCGCGTACCGGCGGGCGACGTCGGGCGCGAGCGACCACACCCAGATCCACACCCATCTGTGCTATTCGGACGCCGACGAGATCCTGGACGCGATCGACGGCCTGGACGCGGACGTGACCACGATCGAGTCGGCCCGGTCGGGGGCGCGGATCCTGGAGGCGGTGGGGTCGTTCGGGCGCGGGCTGGGTCCTGGCGTGTACGACATCCATTCGCCGCGCGTGCCGGACACGGCGGAGGTGGCGCAGCTGCTGCGCCGGGCGCTGGAGGTGCTGCCCGCCGAGCGCGTGTGGGTGAACCCGGACTGCGGCCTGAAGACCCGTACGTACGAGCAGGTGGAGGCGGCGCTGGCGAACGTCGTGGCGGCCGCGGCGGAGCTCCGGGCTCAGCCGGTGAAGGTCCACTCCAGGTGAGCCAGGGCGGCCTCGGCGTAGCGGCGCGGGCCGGTGCTGAGGCCGTAGGCGAGGTCTTCGATGAGGGCGCGGCGGGCGTGGAAGAGCGCCCGCCGCTGGTCCGCGTCGTCGAAGTCCCGGTCGTACGAGGCGAGGACGAGGTCGAAGACCTCGGGCCCCAGGTCGCGGTAGATCCTGGCGAAGTCGTGGGCGGGGTCGGCGAGGAGGTGTCCGGCGGGTTATTTGAGCGCCCCCGCGGTGAGGCCCGCCTGGATCTGCCGCTGGAAGATCGTGTAGACGACCAGCATGGGCAGGATGGCCAGGGTGAGCGCGGCGAACAGCGCCGCCCAGTCCTGGTCGTAGCCCGCCGCGGTGGAGATGTCGGCGATGCCCTGGGTGAGCACCCATTTGTCGCGTTCCTGCAGCAGCACCAGCGGGAGCTGATACTGGTTCCACTGGCCGAGCACGTTGAAGATGGTGATGCTCATCAGTCCCGGCTTGGCCATCGGCAGCATGATCTGGAAGAACACCCGGGTGTGCGAGGCCCCGTCGACCCGGGCCGCCTCCCCGACCGCCGTCGGCAGCGTGCGGAAGAACGCCGACAGGAAGAACACCGTGAACGGCATCGAGTAGGCGATGTAGACCAGCACCAGCCCGGCGTGCGTGTTCAGCCCGATGAACGGCCCGACCAGCGGCACGTTCCCCATGTTCTGCACCACGAAGAAGAGCGGCGTCAGCGCCAGGTAGACGGGGAACGCGAGCCCGGACACGAACAGCAGGTAGACGGCCCGGTTCCCGCGGAACGGGTAGCGGGCCAGCACGTAGGCGGCCATCGACCCGACCAGCATGGTGCCGAACGTGCTGAACGAGACCACGATGACGCTGTTGAGCATGTACTGCCCGATCTGGGCCTGCTCCCAGGCGCGGGCGAAGTTGTCCCACTGCAGGCTGGCGGGCATCGACCAGGCGTCGCCGAAGATCTCGTCCTCGCTCTTCACCGAGGCGAGGAACGTCCACAGGATCGGCACCACGGTCAGCACCGTCCACACCAGCAGGGCCACGTGGGTCAGGATCGCCAGCGGCCCGAGCTGCCGCCGCCGTTCGCGGCGGGCGAGCCGGCGCGAGTTCGCGGCCGTCCAGGATGTGGAAGTCATCAGTACTCGATTCGTTCGCGACGGGACAGGCGCAGCGACAGGATCGCGAAGCCGATGGTGAAGAAGAACATCACGACGCCCAGCGCCGAGGCGTAGCCGAAGCGGAAGTACTGGAACGCGTTGCGGTAGATCTCGGTGGCCATCACGGTGGTCGAGAAGTCCGGCCCGCCGTGCTGGTCGGTCATCACCCACACGATCGCGAACACGTCCAGCGCCAGGATGCCCAGATAGACCCAGGCCACCTGCACGGTGTCCCAGAGCAGCGGCAGCGTGACCCGGAAGAACAGGCTGAACCGGCCGGCCCCGTCGATCTGCGCCGCCTCGAACATGTCGCGCGGGATCGACGCCAGCCCGGCGGAGAACAGCACCACGTAGAAGCCGACCGCCTGCCACACCATGACGCCCAGCACGGACCAGAAGGCGAGGCCCGGATCCGACAGGAAGCCGAACGGCCCCAGCCCGAGGGCCATCAGCGGCGCGTTCAGCATGCCGCTGTCGTCGGGCCGGAACACCTGCTGGAACAGCACCGCGACCACGGTCACGGCCAGCACCTGCGGGAAGAAGAACACCACCCGGTAGAACTTGGACCCGGCCACGCCCGCCACGCCCCGTCCCTCGCGTCCCACGTTGAGCAGGAACGCGAAGAACAGGGCGATGACGATGGTCAGCAGCGGCAGCAGGACGAGCAGCGCCGCGTTGTGGGTGACCGCCTTCCAGAAGATCCCGTCGGAGAACAGCCGGATGAAGTTGTCGAACCCGATGAAGTCGGGCGTGGCGGTCACCCCCCGCCAGTCGGTCATCGCGATGTAGAACGCCTGCGCGTACGGCGAGATCACGTAGACCAGGTAGAGCGTGACGGGCGCCGCCAGGAAGGACAGGATGAACAGGCCCCGGCGGTAGGTCTGGAACATCAGCGCCGGTACTTCTTGATGGAGGAGTCGGCCTTGATCTCGTCGGCCTTCTTCTGCAGCCGCTCGACGTACTTCTGGGGCGTGACGCCGCCGCTCATGAGCTGCCCCGTCGCCGCCACGGCCTCGTCGTGCAGCTGCGCGTACCAGGAGCGCCAGCGGTAGTAGACGGTGTTCTCGCCGGCGGCGGCGAGCGCCTCGGTGGCGCTCTTCGCGCCCGGCGACAGGTCGCGCCCCTCCCCCGCGCCCTTGACCACGGACACGGTACGGACGAGCTCGCTGAAGTCGCCGGCCGCCTTCTTCGACAGCATGGCCCGCAGGTACTCCATGCCGCCCTGCGGGTTGGCGCCCCGCGACGGCACGATGAACGACTCGCCCGGCTGGGTGTGCAGGGTGCCGTAGGGCATCTTGTCGGAGGAGGTGAAGTCGGGGATCGGGAACATCCCGTACTCGAAGTCGTCCGGCGTGGTGGTCGCCTGCTCGTTCTCCAGCCAGGAGCCGCACGGCAGCATGGCGACGTCGTACTTGTTCTGGGCGGTCTGGGTCTGCACGTGGTCCAGTCCGGCGGTGCCCTGCAGCAGGTACTTGGCGCCGACCTCGGCCCACGCCTCGGCGGCCTGCCGCACCGGCTCGGCGGACCAGGCACCGTCCTCCAGGTTGTCGATGTTGACCAGCACCTCGTTGCCGCCGATCTTGGCGGCCATGGTGAGCAGCGGCTCGTACAGGTACTGCGGGTGCTTGCCGGCGTAGGTGAAGGGCGCCATCTTGCCGGACTTCTTGATCGTCTCGCAGAGGGCGAGGAACTCGTCCCAGGTCTTCGGCACCGTCCAGCCGTTGTCGCGGAACGCCTTCTGTGAGTACCAGATGCCGTGGATGTAGTTGACGTAGCCGACCACGTGGAACTTGCCGTCGTAGGTGCCGAACTCGATCACGGCCGGGTCGAGGATGTCGCGGACCTTGACGTCCGGGTCGTCCCAGCTCGGCGCCTCCAGCAGCGGGCCGAGGTCCTGGAGCTGGCCGTCCTGGGCGAGCGCGCCCAGGTCCATGGCGTTCGCGCCGGAGTTGTCGATCACGTCGGGAGGGTTGCCGCCGGCGAAGCGCGGCTGCAGAACCTTGGTGATCTCCTTGGTCGCGTTGTGCTTGATCTCGACGTCGGGGTACTTGGTCTTGAACAGCGGCTGGTGGATGTCGGTGGCGTATGCGTTGCCGAAGCCGCCGTCGAAGATCCACACCTCCAGCGGCTTCTCGACGTCCACGCCGAAGGGGTTGGCCGCGCTGGTGGCGGCCGGCGCGGCGGACGCGGTGGGCGCCTGGGCCTGCGGGGTGGCGCACGCGGCGAGCGCGCCGGCCACCGGGGCCAGGGCCGCGGCGCGCAGCAGGCCGCGCCGGGTGATGTGGGGGGTGTTCGCCATGACGTACCACTCCTGACTTGTCTGCCTCAGCGCCTGATGCGCCCTGCGTACCGGCTTTCCAGGGCTCTGTTGTGCTCGTCGCCGCCGGCCACGTTGGCCGACAGGTAGACGGGCGGCGTCTCTCCGAGCGCCACCAGCCGTTCGATCGTCCGGGTGACCATCAGCTGGGCGAGGAGCGCCGAGGTGACGGTGGAGACGGCGCCGTAGCTCCCTCCGCCCGGCAGCTCCAGCACCGCGTCCCCGTATGGGGCGCCGTTGTCGAGGACCACGTCGGCCAGGTCGAGCAGCTTGCTGCCCGAGGGGTGGCGTGAGGTCATCCGGGTGCTGTGCTCGACCGAGGTGATCGCGATGAGCGGGTGGCCGCGCTCCTTCACGAGCGAGGCGAGCTCGACGACCGCGCCGTTCACGCCGGAGCTGGAGATCAGGACGAACACGTCGCGCGGGTCGACGGGGGCCAGCGCGTAGATCCGGTGCGCGATCGCCGGGTCCCGTTCCAGCTCGGGGGTGAGCACCCCGGGCGGCTCTCCCCCGTACAGGACCAGGTCCCGGGGCGAGAGCCGGTTGCTCGGCACCAGGCCGCCCGCCCGGTGGGCGATCTCCATCGCGATGGCCTCGGAGTGGCCGGAACCGAAAGCGTTTACCACACCGCCGGCGCGGAGCCCGGCGACCAGCGTGCCTGCGGCCCTCTCGACCGGCTCCGCCTGGCTCTCGGCGACCTGGCGGGCCAGCTTCAGGGCCACGGTTGCGAACGTCATCTAACCTCTCTCCACCCGGTGGCTCTCCACGGCCGCGATCGTCAGCTCGAACGCCTCGTTGGTGCGCTCGTACGTCCGCTGCGCGACCGCCACGTACACGGCGTCCAGCACGAACAGCTGGGAGTGCACGGCGGCCAGCCCGCCGAGCCGGAACGTCGTCTCCCTGCTGGCCGTGGTCAGGACCAGCTCGGCCAGGTCGGCCAGCGGCGAGCGGGCGAAGGAGGTGACGGCCACGGTCAGCGCGCCGCGGCTGCCCGCCTCGGCCAGCGACTCCATCACCTCGCGGGTGCGGCCCCGATGGCTGATGCCGATCGCGACGTCGCCCTCGCGCAGCAGCGCCGCCTCCGACAGGGCCACATGCGCGTCGTACGCGCTCCAGCACGGGATGCCGATACGGCGCAGCCGGCCCTCCAGCATGGTCGCCACGTTCCCGCTGGTGGAGACGCCGACCAGGAGCACCCGGCGGGCGGCCACCACGGCGTCGGCGACCTGCGAGACCACCTCCGGGTCGAGCTGGGCGGCGGTGTCCTGGATGAGCCGGGCGTCGGCGGCGGCCATCACCTCGATGGCGGCGTCGATCGGGTCGTCCGGGCCGATCTCGTGGCCCACGCCCGCGCCCCAGCCCGCCTGCGCGGCCCGGCCCGTCTCGGTGGCCAGCGCCACCCGCAGCTCGGCGTAGCCGGAGAAGCCGAACGCCCGGCAGAACCTGGTCACGGTCGCGGGAGAGCTGCCGGCCCGCTCGGCCAGCGCGATGATGGTCGACCGCGCGGCCTCCGCCGGGGCTTCGAGGATCACCTCGCCGACCCTGCGCAACGCCTCGGGCAGACCGGGAAGCTCGGTCTCGATGCGTCCCAGGGCACCTGGTCTCACGAACAATCCTTCCGGGCTTCGGGCCTTTCGGCGAAAATTATTCTTGCTTACCGGTCCCGTCAAGACCCACAATCTGATCGTGACAATTTCGCTCGTGGTCGGGATCGACGCCGGCGCCACCGCCACCCGGGTGGCGGTCCACACCCTCGCCGGGGAACGGGTCGGGTACGCGCGGGCGGGGGCGGGCAACCCGACCGCGCACGGGCTGGACAGGGCGGTGGCCGCCATCACCGGCGCGCTGCGCGAGGCCCTGTCCGGGCACGACGGCTCCCGGGTCGTCGCCTCCCTCGCCGGGGTCGCCGGGCACGTCGAGCAGATGGCACCCGACCTCGCCAAGGCCTGGTCCGTCCTGGGCATCCCGTCGGGGCCACGGCTCACCGGCGACGTCGAGATCGCCTACACCGCCGGCTCCCCCACCCCCGACGGCTCCCTGCTGCTGTCGGGCACCGGCGCGGTGGCGGCGGACATCCGCTCCTACCGCCTGCACCGGATCGCCGACGGGCTCGGCTGGCTGCTCGGCGACAAGGGCTCCGGCTTCTGGATCGGCCGCGCCGCCGCCCAGCACACCGCCGCCGCCCTGGACTCGTCTGCTGCGGCTCCCGCGAGTTCAAGTGGGTCGGGCGAGGTACGTTCTGGCGGGCTGGCCGATCTGGTGGTCACTCACTTCCTCGGCGACTGGCGAGGGGCCACGGCGCGAGAGACCGACGACCGGTTCGTCCGGCTCATCCAGGGGAATCACATGCGGCTGGCCGAACTCGCCCCGCTGGTGAGCCGCGCCGCCGCCGACGGCGACCCGGCCGCGCTGGCGATCACCCGGCGGGCCGCCGAACACCTGGTCTCCACCGTACGGAGGATCCACGTCTCGGGCCCCGTGGTGCTCGCCGGAAGCGTGCTCACCAACGACGGCCCGGTACGGGAGCACGTCCTGGAACTGCTGGCCGGAGAGCAGGTGTGCACGGCGGGCGACGCGGCGGGCGCGGCGGCCTGGCTGGCGGCCCGCGACCACCTCACGGAGACCGAGGCCCGGCAGGCGCACGCCGCGTTCACGAGAACGTCTTAAACGCTCCCCAAGACGACGAGGGTGTCGCTGTCCTCGTTCAGGTCTCGCATTCTCGCCGCCTTTCCCGAGTCGGGGACGACGCGATAGTAGCCGTGGAAGTCGCCGGTCTCCGGATTCTCGATCCGTACGACGTATTCTCCGGCATTGCGCCAGCCGTGCCCGGTCGCGCCACCGGCGTCCGGCGGAAGGCCGAGCCTGCGTTTCCGGACGGCTTTCCCCGTGACCGTCATGCTTGACGACATAGATTTTTCCGTCGTCGTCCGCGCGGACCGTGACGACCGCACGACCGTCCGGCGTGATATGCGCCGGAACCACCGCCGTCCAGCTTCCCAGCGTGGAACCGGCACGGTCCACGAGGGTCACTCTTCTCTTCGAGAGTTTCTCGTCGCAGGCTCTTTCCACCAGCATTCTGGCGGCTTTCCTGCTCATCCCGTGGACGCGGCAGAATCCCGGGACGGTCGCTATGTGCCCGGTGTCGAAGTCGGTCAGCAGAATGTGCGGGTCCGCACCGGCGAAGGCCACGGCGAAGAAGTCTCCGTCCGCGGCTCACCGCCACCGGCATGTCGCGGAGCTCGCCGGAGCTCGTCCGCACCCGGCTGGCGGCGTCGGACAACCGCAGCTGGGCAGAGCAGTCGTCGTCGCTCTTGTCGTATCCCCCGCAGCCGGCGCCGTACGTGAAACCGGGATCGAGCCTGCCCTCACCCGCTTTGAATTCGGCGAGCAGCGTCCATTCGGTGCAGACCACCAATTCGTCCGTCACCGGCGGGTCCTCGGTGTGGCAGTCCTCGAACAAGGAGCGGTGGGCCCATCGCACAGGCGGATCGTAGGGTTCCGGCGTCCATTCCTGCACGGTGTGCCGCGGCGGGACAGGGTTGTGCACAGTTATATAGACGGCTACCACGACGACGAGCGCCGCTGAAAGGGCTGTGCCGATGATGCGGGGTCTCGCGTCGATTTCCACACGGCGAGATCTTACGTCAGCCCTTTACCGCGCCCGCTGTCATTCCGGTGCCGACGCGGCGCTGGAGGAAAAGGAAGAGCAGGAGCACCGGGAGGGCGAAGAGGCCCGCGGCGGCCATGGTGGCGCCCCAGTCGGTGCCGAAGACGTCGCGGAAGGACGACAGCCAGACCGGGAGGGTGCGTTTGTCCTGGTCCTTGATGATGAGGATGTTGACGAACGCGAACTCGTTCCAGGCCGTGATGAAGCCGAACAGCGAGGTGGCCATGAGGCCCGGCGCCAGGAGCGGGAAGGTCACCCGGCGGAACGCGACCAGCCGGGAGCAGCCGTCCACCTGGGCCGCCTCCTCCAGTTCCGGCGGGATGCCGGCGAGGAAGCCGCGGAGCGTGACGATGGTGAACGGCAGGGTGATCATGAAGTAGACGCCGGTGAGCATGGCCAGGGAGTCCAGCAGGTCGGTGTCCCGGGCGATGATGAAGACCGGCACCAGCAGCGCCTCCCAGGGGGCCATCTGCGCGGCGAACACCATGAGCACGAACGCGCCGCGGCCCCGCCAGCGCATCCGGGTCGCGGCGAACGCCGCGAGCAGGGCCACCACCAGCGCCAGCAGCACCGACGCGACCGTGACCAGCAGGCTGTTGCGCCAGAACGTCCAGAAGCCGGGCGCGTTCACGGCGGTGACGAAGTGGTCGAGTGTCGGGGAGGCGGGCCAGAAGGTGGGGGTCTCCGACTGGATGTCGCGGGTGGGTTTGAAGGCCGTCAGGTACATCCAGTAGACGGGGAAGATCGTCACCACCAGGACGCCCAGCGCGGTGGCGTTCAACGCGATTCTTCTCAAGATCGGACCATCCGTCGCAGGTTGCTGATCAGGGCCACGGCGAGGATCAGCACGGTGAGCATGGCGACCGCCGAGCCGAGGTCGTACCGGTGCAGCACTCTCGCGATCTTGAACGCGTACACCGGAAGGGTGGTCGTGGCGTCGCCCGGCCCGCCCTGGCTGAGCACCCAGATCTGCGGGAAGCACTTGGCCACCCAGATCACCTCCAGCGAGATGATCAGGGCGAAGAGCGTGCGCAGCATCGGCAGGGTGACCTGCCAGAAGATCTGCCACCCGGTGCCGCCGTCGATCCGCGCCGACTCGTACAGCTCGGTCGGAATGGTGGTGAGCCCGGCATAGAGGGTGAGCGCCGCGAACGGTACCGACTGCCAGACCACCAGCACGACCAGCACTGCAAAGGTGGCCTTGCCGTCGGCGAACCAGGTGTAGCCGCGGAAGGAGTCGAAGCCGAGCATGACCAGCAGCCAGTTGACCACGCCCAGCTCCGACTGGAACAGCCACTGGAAGACGGTGGTGGCCGCGATGATCGGGGTGGCCCAGGCCAGCGCCAGCGCGCTCATCAGGGCCAGCCGCATGCCGCGCCGCAGCCGTACGAGCAGCAGCGCGACGGCGGTCGACAGGACCACGATGAGCACCACGTTCACCGCGGTCCACCAGACCGTGCGGAGCAGCACCGCCCAGAACTCGGTGCCGCCCAGCAGCTCCGCGTAGTTGGCCAGGCCCGCGAACGGCGCCCCGCCCCTGATCAGCTCGCCCATGCGGAAGTGCTGGAGGGAGATCACCGCGGCCTTGGCCACGGGATAGAGGAGGAGGAAGGCCCCACCCGCCACCGTGGGCGCGATGAGCAGGTAGGGCCAGAGGGAACGGCCGCGCACTCAGGATCCGCTGTTGAGGGTGGCCGTGATGGACTCGGAGGTCTTCCTCGCCTCCGTGGCCGGGTCGGCGCCGGTGAGCACCGCGGTCATGTACTGCTTGATGACCGAGGTGGCCTCGACGGCGGCCCAGTTGGGGGTGTTGGGGGTGGCCCGGCCGTTGGCGGCGCCGGTGGCCATCGCGGCGGTGCCCTCGTCGCCGGAGAGGACTCCGGCCAGCGAGGTACGGTTCGGCACGAAGCTCATGGCCTTGGCCAGCTCGGTCTGGAACTCCTCGCCGGCCAGCGCCTTGACGACCTCGTACGCCTCTTCCTGGTGCTGGGAGGCGACCGGGATGATCAGGTCGGAGCCGCCGGTGAAGACCGTGCCGGGCTTGTCGGGCGTCTTCCCCGGGATCGGGAAATATCCCATTTTGTCCTCCATGCCGGGCTCGACTTCGAGGACGCGGGCCGCGACGCCGGGCACGGCGATGATCTGCGCCACCTTGCCCTGGGCGAACACCTCGTGCTGCGGCGGGTTGGCCTCGTCGGCGTCCTTGGGGCCCTTGCCGAGAGCCTGGAGCCGCTTGTAGAACTCCATGCCGGCCAGGGCCTGCGGGGTGTCGAGGGCGCCCTTCCACTGCCCGCCCTCCTGGACGGCGAGGTCGCCGCCCTCGTCCCAGATGAAGCCGGCCAGCGCGTACCAGGTCTGCCCGGTCAGGTAGATGCCCTGGTTCCCTCCCTGGTTGAGCTTCTCCGTGGCGTCCAGCCACTCGTCCCGCGTCTTCGGGGGCTGGACGCCGGCCTTCTCGAACAGGTCCTTGTGGTAGACGACCACCCGGTTCGCCGCGTACCACGGAATCCCGTACTGCCGGCCGTCGATGTTCCCCGGCTGGGCCAGGCCGGGCAGCCAGTCCTCGCCCTGGAGGTCGGCCACCTTGCCGGTGAGGTCGGTGACGCCGCCGCTGGCCGCGTACTGCGCCACCTGGGTGTTGCCGACCTCGATCACGTCCGGCGCGTCGGTGCTGGCCAGCGCGGCCGTCACCCGCTCGCCGATGCCGTCCCACGCCTGGATCTGGATGTCCAGGTCCACCTGCGGGTGGGCGGCCTCGTAGCCGGTCTCGAACGTCTTGAGCAGCTCCTGCGTGACGCTGCCGTCCATGATCCAGACGGTCAGCTTGGCCGGGCCGCTCTCGGGAGCCGCCTGGGTTCCGGCGTCCGAGCCGCACGCCGCCGCGGCGAGCGCCAGTGCCGCCGCCACGGCGGTGAGTCGGTGCTTCATCGCTGTCTCTCAGGAGTTGGGGATGGTGTCGCGGAACGTGGTGCCCTCGGCGCGCAGCGCGTCGACCCGGCTCAGCACGCCGGCGGGCGAGACGACCTCGTTCTTGGCGTGGTAGACCCAGTCGACCTGCTGGCGGTAGGTGCGGGTGCCGGTGACGGACTGAAGATCGATGAACCAGTTATTGAACATGATCCACATGGGGGTCTCGGGGTAGTAGATCCCGCCGTGCTCGGCGAAGAGCCGGCCGTCCACGTAGTACTTGATCTGCCCGCCCGACACCTGGATCACCAGGTCGTGCCAGCCGGCGAAGCTCTTGCGCTCCGCGGTGTGGGTGTTGACCGCCAGCCACGGCTCGTTGCGGTAGGTCTCCCAGCTGGTGGCGTAGAGGATGTTCGACGGCTCGCCCCAGCCGCCGTTCGGCAGGTACTCGAAGTCCAGCTCGCCGTAGTCCGGGTCCAGGTCGTAGTCGAGCGGGGTGATGGTGAAGAACGTCTGCACGACGTGCTCGCCGTCCGGGCCGCTGATCGGGGCGTCGCTGAAGCGCACCCGGGCCGCGTACGTGCCCTCGAAGAACTTGCGGTGGGCCGTGGAGAGCTCGGTCTGGACGGTGCCGCCGGGGGTGCCGTCGGTGCGCGAGTCCATCGTCAGCAGGCCGTCCGGGAACGTGATCGCCGACGGCGACCAGGTCGCCCCGGGCACGCCCGGCCCGCCGGAGCTGGAGCGGACGGTCCAGCCGCGCTGGGCGAGACGCGGGTCGGCGGAGTTCGTGTACGAGAAGTCGTCGAAGAGCACGCCGCCGGGGACGGGCGGGTCCGTCGGCGTCGGGGTCGGGCCGGGTTCGTCACCCGACGGGGTGCCCCAGACCAGCTCGCCGCCGATGTGGACGGTGACCTTGTCCCAGGCGGAGTAGGAGGTCTGCGGGCCGTAGGAGTAGTCGTCGCTCTGGGTGAACGTCTGCCAGTCGGCCCGGTAGAAGCGGAGCTGCATGTCGCCGGTGTTCGCGCCGGAGGCCAGGGTTCCCGAGGTGAAGCCCACCTCCAGGAACTGGTCCGGGCCCGCCTGGTCGACGAAGTGGCCGGTCACCGTCGAGCAGCCGACCACGGCCCAGGAGCAGGCGAAGCGGTAGGTCTCGGTGCCGGTGAGGTAGTAGCGGATCTTGACCTGGTTCAGCGCGATCGTGGTGGAGCCGGTGTTGGTCAGCTTGAGCCAGGGCTCGGCCTGGGCGGTGGTCGCGCCGGGGGCGCTGGTGCGGTACTGGAGGCTGACGGCCTGGGCGGCGCCGGCCGGGGCGGACAGGACCGAGACGATGAGGGTGAGGGGGAGGGCTAAGGACAGCAGGATTTTTACGACATTTCGTGGCATGGGTGGGGTTCTCCTTGTCGGTGCGGTCCCCCGATGTCGAACGGTCCCCCGTGGATCAGGCTCCTCTGCGCAGGCGGCCCGCGTACCGGGCCTCAAGTGCGAGGTTGTGCTCGTCGCCCCCCGGCACGTTCGCGGACAGATAGATCGGCGGCGTCTCACCCGCCGCCAGCAGGTCGCGCACGGTGTGCGCCACCACGAGCTGGGCGAGCAGCGCCGAGGTGATGGTGGAGACCGCGCCCGCCGCGCCGCCGCCGGGCAGCGGCAGCACCGCGTCCCCGTACGGCGCCCGGTTGTCGAGCACCACGTCGGCGAGGTCGGCGAGCTTGCGGCCGGACGGGTGACGGGAGGCGGCGACGCCGGTGTGGGCGAGCGAGGTGATCGCGACCAGGTCGTGGCCGCGCTCTTTGACCAGCGAGGCAAGCTCGACCACCACGCCGTTCACACCGGAGTTGGAGATGACGACGAACAGGTCCTCGGGCTGGACAGGGGCCAGGTCGAGGATGGCGCGGGCGACGGCCGGGTCGCGTTCGAGGTCGTAGCGGTCGAGCGTCTCCCGGGGCGCGTCCCCGTACAGGACGATGTCGCGGAGCGCGAGACGGTTGGTGGGCACGAGGCCGCCGGCCCGGCCGGCGATCTCCATCGCGACCGCCTCGGAGTGGCCCGAGCCGAACGCCTGGATCACGCCGCCCCTGGTCAGCGCCCTGGTGAAGAGGTCGGCGGCCTTCTGGATGGCGGGGTCGTCGGGGATCTCTTTGACGAGGTCGGCTATGTGACCTGCGAATTTTTCGGGATTTATCGTCATTGCTCCCCTTCTGGGAGTCGATGTCCCGCGACGGCCCTGACCGTCACGTCGAAAGCCTGCTTGGTCCGCTCGTACGTACGCTGCGCCACCGAGACGTAGACCACGTCCAGCACGAGCAGCTGCGAATGGATCGCGGCGAACCCGTCGGCCCGGAACGTCGTCTCCCGGCTGGCCGTGGTCAGCACCAGCTCGGCCACCTCGGCGAGCGGCGAGCGCGGGTCCGACGTCACCCCCACGGTGAGCGCGCCGTGGCCGCCCGCCTCGGCCAGCACCTCGATCGCCTCCCGGGTCCGGCCGCTGTGGGAGATGCCGATGGCCACGTCCCCCCGGCCGAGCAGCGCCGCGTCGGTGAGCGCGCTGTGCGCGTCAGACCTGCTCCAGGTGGGGATGCGGATGCGCTGCAGCCGGTACTCCATCTCGTGGGCCACGGCCGCGCTGCTCGACACCCCGAACAGCAGCACCCGCCCGGCCCCCGCGATCGCCTGCGCCACCTTCTCCACCACGGCCAGGTCGAGCTGGTCGGCGGTCTCCTGGATGAGCCGGATGTCGTTCCCCGACACCACGCCGAGCACCTTCTCCAGGCTGTCGCCCGGCAGGATCTCCCGCCCGATGTCGGTCTGCCACGTCTGCTGGTTGACCCGGCCCGTCTCGGTGGCCACGGCCACCCGCAGCTCCGCGTACCCGCCGAAGCCGAGCGCGCGGCAGAACCGGGTGATGGTGGCGGTCGAAGTGCCGCTCCGCTCGGCCAGATCCACGATGGTCAGCCGCGCGGCGGCACCGGGATTCTCCAGGATGGCGTCGGCCACCCTGCGCAGCGCGTCGGGCATCTCATGCCGCTCGGTCCTGATCCGGCCCAAGAGCTCCATGCGGTGAAAATTATGCTCACTCAAGCCGGTAGTCAAGCGGTGGAAATAATAATTCTTGACAGAAGCTCACTCTTGCAGCCTGTCGTAATCTTTCGCTCACGTGGAGTCACCGATCCCGCGAGAGGAGACCACGCCATGGGCGGGAAGCACGCAGGCGAGCCGAGGAAATACGAGCCGCTGAAGAAGACCGACCAGCCGAGCAGGTCGACGGACGACACCTGGCCCGGCGGGAAAGGCAAGCACGCCAAAGACGACAAGCAGGACGGGCAGAAGAAGTGATCAGCGCACTCAATCGCACGGAGGCGCTCATCCGCGAGCTGGCCCCCCTCGACCGCAGGATCGCGGACGCGATGCGCGCGGTGCCCCGTCATCTGTTCGTCCCGCCCGTCGCCCTGGCGAGTCTCGATGGTGAGGACGCACGGGTCATCGACCGCGAGGCCGACCCCGAAGACTGGTGGGACGCGGTTTACGCCGACATCCCCGTCATCACCCAGCTCGACGACGGCGCCACCGACATCAGAACCGCCTCCGGAAACTCCACGTCGTCATGCTCCGCACCCGGCATCGTCGCCCGCTTCCTGGAACTGCTCGACCCCGAGCCGGGCACCCGGGTACTGGAGATCGGCACGGGCACCGGCTGGACCGCCGCCCTCCTCTGCCACCTGGCCGGCGAGACCAACGTGACCTCCGTCGAAGTGGACCCCGTCGTCGCCGAACAGGCCGCCAAGAACCTGAGCGAGGCCGGGTTCCAGCCCCACCTGATCGTCGGCGACGGCGCGCAAGGCTGCCCCGCACGCGGGCCGTTCGACCGCGTGCACGTCACCTGCGGCATCCGTACGGTCCCGTACACGTGGATCGAGCAGGCCCGGCCGGGAGCCGTGCTGGTCGCCCCGTACTCGCCGCGCTTCAAGACCGACTTCCAGCTCCGCCTCGTCGTCACCCCGTCCGGCGTGGCACACGGCCGCTTCCCCGACCTCGCCTCGTACATGATGATGCGATCCCAGCGCTCCGTGCCGGGCCGGCAACCTGGCGAAACGGAGAACAAGCACCACCTCACCACCCGCATCGACCCCCGCACGATCACCTGCGCCCCCGCCGGCGCCGACCTCGCCATCGGCGCGATCACCGGACTCACGGCCCACGACAGCGACGAACCGGACGAGGACGGGGAGTGCCACCGGATCTGGGTGAGCGACCCGCGCGACCCGGACGCCTGGGCCGTGGCGATCTGGCGGCCGGACTCCGACGAGTACCAGGTGTTCCAGGTGGGCGACCGGCCCGTGTGGGAGGAGGTCACCGACGCCTACTTCCGGTGGGTGGGCTGGGGTGAGCCCGACTACGACCGATTCGGCATGACGGTCAGCCCAGAGGGGCAGTGCGTCTGGCTGGACCGTCCGGAGCACCCGGTCCCCGGCCTCTCGTTCACCGGCGACTCCTCCGCCCAGTAGACCGGCATGACACCCGGTCCGGCAGAGCTCTGTCAAAGGAGCGTGCTCGCCGGGCCGGGCAACATGGTCGACCGCCTCGTCTGGCCGTCCTATCCAGCCGTTCCATTCAGGATCCGCAGCCACAACTCCTGCGCCGCACGGGCCTTCACCCACGGGCTCTCGACACTGACTGCCGGATCCTCCTCAGCCAGCCGGCGGACGAACAACAGCCCGCCCCCGGTGCAGAACTCATAGACCGGACGCCGCGTGTCCGATCGACGCGACACTAACCTCGATCTTTCACGATCTTCGTAGGCTCGGGTAAGCGGTTCGGCTGAGGGTTGATTTCACGCTGAGGTCAGCGTGAAGAGCCCGGTTGACGCGC
>NZ_JBFAOH010000025.1:0-83585 GCF_040675175.1 Nonomuraea sp. NPDC049649 | reverse complement strand
CCGTGGCCAGCTTGTACAGGAACAGGGCCCTGCGGCCCGCCACGGCCACCGCCGCGACGGTCATCACGAGCCCGATGATGGCTACCCAGAGCACGGGTCCTCCCACAACGACGTTGGTTGACAGCGTACGGTCACCGCGCTGACCAGGTCTCCCCGGGATCCTACCCGCGAGTAACATTCCGGAGGCAACCGTGAACCACATTAGGACGCGAGTCGGCTCCAGAACAATGCTCTAGGCTGTGAAATAGCGCTGAATCGTCGGCGCCAGCAACTCCACAAGCTCGTCCTGCCCGGCACTGGCCATCGGCTCCAGGCACAGCACGTGGCGGGCCACCATCACGCCGAACATCTGCGCGAAGGCCGCCTCGATCCGCAGATGGGGCACACCGAGCTGATCGGCCACCCGGTACAGCAGGGCGTTGGAGATGAACTCGCGGAACATCACGCGGGCCTGCTCGTGCGTCATGGCCGAGCGGATCAGCGCGATCATCGGCTCGCGCGTCGCCGGATCGCCGGTCACCGTCAGCATCAGCGTGACCAGCCGCCTGCCCAGATCCTCGCGGGGACCGTCGAGCAGCACCGGGAGGATCACCTCGGGCGTGATCGGCAACTGCATGGCCGCCGCGAACATGCCCTCCTTCGTCGCGAAATAGTGGTGCACCAGCGCCGGGTCGACCTGAGCCTCCCTGGCGATGCCGCGCACCGTGGCCTTGTCGAACCCCTTCTCGGCGAACACCTTGCGCGCCGCGGCCAGGATCTCCCCGCGCGTGTCGGCCGAGCCCGGACGCCTCCCGGGACGCCTCCTGATCGTGCTCATGACCTCACCGGCCCACCACGAGGTAGACCCGCATCGGCACCGACATCACATCGCCGGGGAACTCCCGCCGCAGCTCCGCCCGCTGCCGCTCCACCAGCGCGTCCGCCTCCTCCGCCGACAGCGCCGCCATGTACGAGTGAGAACGCAGGTCGAGTAGGAACTCCTCGATCCCGGCCAGCCTCGTCCACGGGATCCAGCGCTCCTCGACCACCTCGAACGCCGCCGCGATCGGCGGCACCCGCCACTCCCGGCGGGCCGGCCCCCAATAGGTGGGGCACGCCTCGGCCAGCCGCTCCTCGTAGGCGGCCAGCCAGTCGGCCTGGGCCGCGTGGGCCAGGTTCCAGCAGGCGGCGATCGCCCCGCCGGGCCGCAGCACCCGCCTGGCCTCCGCGATCGAGGCCACCGGGTCGAGCCAGTGCCAGGACTGCCCGTACGTCACCAGATCGGCGGAGCGCCCGGCGAGCGGCAGCGCGTTGCCGTCGCCCCGCACCGCGGCCACCCCGGCCGTGCCCTTGGCGCGCAGCCTGGCCAGCATCTCCGCGCCCGGATCGACCGCGACCACCCGCGAACCGCGGGCCCGCAGCGCGAGCGCGAGCTTCCCCGTGCCGGCGCCCACGTCGACCGCGGTGGCGCCGTCGAGCCGCACGCCGGACACCTCGGCCAGCGCCCGGTAGAGCTCGTCCGGATAGCCGGGCCGGCCCGCCTCGTAGGCGTCGGCCACCCGGTCGAACACCCGGCCGAGCTCACGGTCCGGGCCCGCGCGCAGGTGCTCGGGGGTCACGTGCCGTCCCGCAGATAGAGCCGGGCGAAGGCGAGCGCCTCGGCCAGGTCGTCGATGCGCTCCGAACGGCTCGCCGCCTTGCGGGTGTTGATCTCCAGGACGACCAGGCCGTCGTAGCCGTTGCGGGCCAGGCGCTGCAGCATGGGCGCGCACGGCTGGTTGCCCCGGCCGGGCACCAGGTGCTCGTCCTTGTTCGTCACGCCCATGCCGTCGGCCAGGTGGAGGTGCGCCAGCCGGTCGCCCAGCTTCGTGGCCATCTCCATGGCGTCGGAGCCGGACACGGCGGTGTGCGACAGGTCGAGCGTGACGTGGGGGAAGTCGTAGTCGACGGGGTTCCAGTCAGGGGAGTAGGGGACCACGTCGTTGCCCCGGGCCCGCAGCGGGAACATGTTCTCGACCGCGAAGATGACGTCCGTCTCCTCGCGCATCCGGGCCAGGCCGGTCTCGAACTCCCGGGCGTACTCGCGCTGCCATCGGAACGGCGGGTGCACGACGACAGTGGAGGCGCCCAGCCGCTCTGCGGCCCGCTGCGCGCGCACCAGCTTGGCCCACGGGTCACGGCCCCACACCCGCTGGGTGACGAGCAGGCAGGGCGCGTGGATGGCGAGGACGGGCACCTCGTAATGGTCGGAAAGCCGCTCGATCACGTCGATGTCCTGGCTCACCGGGTCGGCGCCGACCATGATCTCGACGCCGTCGTATCCCAGGCGCGCGGCCAGTTCGAACGCATCGGGCGTGCGTTCCGGATATACCGAAGCGGTGGACAATGCGACCTTCGCATTGGGCACGCGGATGACATCAGCCACGTTGCCAGCCTAAGCCGGATGTCCGATGCGAGCGCGCCACGCCGTACGGTTGTCGCATGCGCAGGACGGTCCGCGGGGCGATCCCGAGCCCCAACATCTGGCGCACGCCCCACGTGTACGAGCTGGAGAACCGCGCCGTCGACCCCGACGACACGGCCGGCGCGGCGATGCGCGAGCTGCGGCCGTGGCGTGGCGCGACCCTGCTCGACATCGGCTGCGGCGCCGGCTACCACCTGCCCGGATACGCCGCCGAGGCGGCCCGGGTGATCGGCGTCGAGCCGCACCGCGACCTGGCCGCCGCGGCCCGCCGCCGGTGCGCCGCGCTCCCGGCCGTCGAAGTGCACGACGGCGTCGCCCAGGACCTGCCGCTGCCGGACGCCACGGTCGACGTCGCCATCGCGCGCTGGGCGTACTTCTTCGGGCCCGGCTGCGAGCCGGGCCTGCGCGAGCTGTCGCGGGTGATGCGGCGCGGCGGCGCGGCCTTCGTCATCGACCTCGACGCCTCCAGGGGCACGTTCGGGCAGTGGTTCCAGCGGACGGTCCCGACCTACTCGCCGCGCGACGTGGAGGCGTTCTGGGTCCGGCAGGGCTGGCAGCGGCGGCAGCTCGACCTGCGCATGGTCTTCGAGCGGCGGGCCGACCTGGAGGCGGTGCTGCGCATCGAGTTCGCCCCCGAGGTGGCCGAGCAGGCCATCGCCGAGACCCCGGGGCTGGAGCTCGACTACCCGAACGTGCTCCGCTGGCGCTACTTCTGACCGCTTGACCTTGACGCCGGTGTCAGTGTTCACCGTGGCTTCATGCGCATCGGAGAGCCGGCCCGGCGGACCGGGGTGAGCGCCCGCTCGCTCCGCTACTACGAGCAGCACGGGCTGCTGCTCGCCCGCCGCGCGGAGGTCGCCGCGCAGCTCGCCGGCTGGTGCGAAGGCTGCTTAGGGGCGGCCGGTCAGGCAGGTCGTCGGCGCCCGCCCCAAGCGCATGCTCGTCCGCGAGCCGGGCCTGGCGTAGTTCCTCGGGTTGACGGCGGATTCATTCCACGGGTTGATCCGCTCGCGGGGTTCACGCCCTACGGTGAACCCCATGCCCCGTACCGCCCTGGCCGGTCTGATAGCGCTGGCGGGCCTGCTCGCGCTCACCCTCTTCGACCTCTCACCCCCCAGTCCCGTGAGCGCGTCCGCGCCGCCCGGCGTGTTCAGCGCCGAGCGCGCGTACGAGCACGTCGAGGCCGTCGCCGGGGCGCCGCACCCGACCGGCTCGGCCGAGCACACGCGCGTCCGCGAGTACCTGGTGGCCGAGCTGCGCGCCCTCGGCCTCGACGTCCGCGTCCAGGAGGGCGTCGGCGTGTTCCCGCTCGACCGCGCCGTCTCGATCCCGATGGGCACGATGCGCAACATCGTCGCCGTCCGGCCCGGCACCGACCCCACCGGCCGCGTCGTGCTGGCCGCCCACTACGACTCGGTGCCCGCCTCCCCCGGCGCCGCCGACGACGGCGCGGGCGTGGCCACGATCCTGGAGGTCGCCCGCGCCCTGCCCCAAGACAGCCGGAACGACGTCGTCTTCCTCATCACCGACGGCGAGGAGCAGGGCCTGCTCGGCGCGGAGGCGTTCGTCCGGGAGGACCCCCTGGCCGAGGGCACCGTGGTGGTGCTCAACAACGAGGCGCGCGGAGTGCGCGGCAGCGTGCAGACGTTCCGCGCCGCGCCCGGCGCCGCGCCGCTGATCTCGCTGTACGGGGCCACGGCCCCGCATCCGTCGGCCGACTCCTCCTTCGCGGCCCTGCTGACCCTGATGCCCAACAACACCGACTTCCACGTCTTCGACCAGGCCGGCTGGCTGGGCCTCGACTCCGCGTTCATCGGCGGCGGCGCCTACTACCACACGCCCCTCGACGACCCCGCCCACCTCGACCTGGGCACCCTCCAGCAGATGGGCGACAACGCGCTGGCGCTCGTCCGCACGCTGGCCGACACCGACCTGCCGGCGCTCCGGTCGGGCGAGGAGGCGGTCTACTTCAACGTGCCCGGCCTGCTGGTGCGCTATCCGCTCGCGCTGGAGCTGCCGCTGGCGGTGGCCGCGGTGCTTCTCGCCGGCGTCCTGGTCCTGGTGCTGCGGCGGCGCGGCGAGGTCACGCTGCCCCGCGTCGCGGCGGCCACCGGCCTGGCGCTGGTGCCCGTCCTGCTGGCCGGCTCCCTGGGTTACGCCGCGATGCCCCTCCTGACGGTGTTCCGGCCCGACTACGCCGACTTGTTCACCGGCGACCCCTACCGTCCGGGGCTCTACCAGGCGGCGCTCCTGGTCGCCACCCTGGCCGTGGTCCTGACCTGGCGGATCGCCCTGCGCCGCCTGGGCCCGGCCGCTCTGGCCGCGGGCCCCGTGCTCCTGACGGCCGTCCTGGGCCTGGGTTCGGCCGCCACGCTGCCCGGTGGCGCCCACTCCCTGACCCTGCCCGCCCTCTTCGCCGCCCTCGGCTGGCTGGTCTGCCTGCGGCTCGGGAAACAGGCGGCCGACCGCCGGGCATCCCTCTGGCCGGTGATCGCCCTCACCGCCGGGATGGCGCCCGCCGCCGTGCTGCTGGGGGGCGCCGCCGTGGTCTCGCTGGACCTGGGGCTCGGGATCGGCGGCATGATCGCCGCCCCGCACTTCGCCCTGATGCTGCTGCTCCTGCTACCGCTGGCCGAACGGGCCCTCCCGGCGCTGAGCCGCCCCCGCGCCATCCTGCTGCCCGCCGGCGCGGTCGCCGTCTCCGCCGCCCTGGTGGCCGCCGGGCTGGCCGTCGACCGCTTCGACGCGGCCCACCCCAGGCAGGCACGCGTGGCGTACGCACTGGACACGACCACCGGGCAGGCGGTCTGGGGCACGACCGGCGAGTCCGGCGGCGAGGAGGCCCGACACTTCTTCGGCGGCGGAGGCTGGGCCGTCACGCCCGCGCAGGCGACCTCGCTGAGCGCCCCCGAGCTGGAGGTGGTCAAGGACGAGACGACCGGCGACCGCCGCACCCTGACCCTCCGCCTGACCCCGTCCGGCACCACCCCCGTCGTCGGCCTCCGCCTCGAACCGCCCGGGCCCGCCGCGGGCCCTCCCGTCCCACCGGCCGGGCCGATCACCGTGGCCGGCCGCGAGCTCCCGCCAGGCGACGGATTCACCTACCACGCCCCACCGGGCCCCCTGGAGGTCACACTCCTCCTCCGCCCCGGCCCGGCCCGCATCCGGGTGTTCGAGCGGACCTACGACGTGTCCTCGCTGCCGGGCTACGAACTTCCCCCGGACACGGTGAACCTGTCCCCGTCGGCAACCGCCTTCCGCCTCCACACCCTGTGACCCTCGGTTACGAACACCCCCCGGACACCGTGAACCCATCGGCAACCACCCTCCGCCTCCACACCCTGTGGTCACCGACGGCGGTTGTCGGTCGCGACCGCTAGCCTGCTCCGCATGGCCAAGACTGCCCAGAAGCCCGGATACCGCTGTGCCGAGTGCGGCTGGCGCACCCCCAAGTGGGTGGGCCGCTGCGGCGAGTGCCAGGCGTGGGGCACCGTCGACGAAGAGGGCGGCCGCGCCGGCGTCCGCGTCGTCCAAGCCGGTGCCACCACCGCTCCGGCGATGCCGATCGGCCAGGTCAAGGCGGAGATCGCCGCCGCCCGCAGCACCGGCGTCGGCGAGCTCGACCGGGTCCTCGGCGGCGGCCTGGTGCCAGGCGCGGTCGTGCTGCTGGCCGGCGAGCCCGGCATCGGCAAGTCCACGCTGCTGCTGGAGGCCGCCGCCCGCATCGCCGAGCGCGAGACCGTTCTCTACGTCACCGGCGAGGAGTCGGCCGCCCAGGTCCGGCTCCGCGCCGACCGCATCGACGCCATCCGCGACCACCTCTACCTCGCCGCCGAGACCGAGCTGTCCGCCCTGGTCGCCCACGTGGAGAAAATCCAGCCCAGCATGCTCGTGGTCGACTCGGTGCAGACCGTCGGCTCCGCCCAGGCCACCGGCGTCCCCGGCGGCGTCACCCAGGTCCGCGAGGTCGCCGCCAACCTCGTCCGGCTGGCCAAGGAACGCAACATGGCCACCGTCCTCGTCGGCCACGTCACCAAGGAAGGCTCCATCGCCGGCCCGCGCACCCTCGAACACCTCGTCGACGTGGTGCTCAACTTCGAGGGCGACCGCCACTCGCGGCTCCGCATGGTACGAGCGATCAAGAACAGGTTCGGCCCCACCGACGAGGTCGGCTGCTTCGACCTGCACGAACGCGGCATCGAAGGCATCACCGACCCCAGCGGCCTGTTCGTCTCCCGCCGCGCCGACCCGGTCCCCGGCACCTGCGTCACCGTCACCGTCGAAGGCACCCGCCCGCTGCCCGCCGAAGTCCAGGCCCTCGTCGCCCGCACCGACGCGCAGCAGCCCCGGCGCACCTCCTCCGGCCTCGACACCTACCGCGTCCAGATGATCCTGGCCGTGCTGGAGCGGCGCCTCAACGCCCGGCTGGGCGGCTGCGACGTCTTCACCGCCACCGTCGGCGGCATCAAACTCAGCGACCCCGCCGTCGACCTGGCGGTCATGCTCGCCGTCGCCAGCGCCGCCGGCGACAAACCCCTCCCGCCCGGCCTCGTCGCCCTCGGCGAAGTCGGCCTCGCAGGCGAGCTCCGCCCGGTCAAGGACGTCCGCCGCCGCCTCACCGAAGCGGCCCGCCTCGGCTTCAAACGCGGCCTCGTCCCTCTCGGCTCCCTCGACGAAGGCAACCGCAAACGCGCCGGCCAGCGCTCCCTCGTCCCGGTCGGCCCGGTCGCCTTCGCCCCCGGCTTCGAGGTCGTAGAGGCCGAAAACGTCTGGGACGCCCTCACCCACGTCACCTGACCCGGCCTCTCGCGGCGCCCCTCGTACAACCTCGCAGCCACCCACCTCACGGGGCCCAGGCAGGCAAGACCCTTCCCTGACCCGGGCCCCGGCCTCTCGCGACGATCCCCGTACGACCTGGAAGCTGCCCCACCTAGCGGGGACCGGACAGGCACGGCCCTTCCCTGACCCGGGGAAGAGGTTCCCCTCCACGCGCCCTCCCCTGCATCCCTACTCAACGCGGGGATCTGGCGTGTGCGGCCTTCCAGACCACCTACGGTCCTCGCCTCACCCGGGCCTGGCTATCCCCGCTCAGTGAAGAGGTGACGCCTGCCTACGGTCCCCCACCCCGTGTGGGTCTGGTTTTCTCTTGTACGGGGATCGTTCGTAGGACGTCAGCCTCACAGGGCCGACTTGATCACCGCCCTGACCACATCACGCACCGGCTGCGGCGCTTCCAGGAACGTCGTCAGGTCGCCGCCGCGGCCCTCCAGGAGCCCCACACCGATGTTGGAGAAGATCGACATCGTGTGCCCGGCCTGGTACGGCTCCAGCCCGGTCAGGGCCGCCCGCGCCTCACCCAGAGAGACCGGCCGGTACTCCACAGGCCTGCCGAGCGTCTCGGCCAGCAGCTCAGCCAGGTCCCGCCCGCCGACCGACTCCACGCCCTCCAGCTCGTACGTACGGCCCGCATGCCGCCGCGCCCCCGACGCCAGGTCCGCCTGCACCTCGGACGCCACCCGCACGGCCACGGCGGCGAGGTCGGCGCGGGCGACGACCGACACCCGCCCGTCGCCGAGCGGCGCGGTGAACACCCCGCTCTCCGCCGCGGCAGCAGCCCCGGCCACGGCGAGCCCGGCAGGGATCTCGGCGTACAGGCCATTGCGCAGGATGGTGACGTCGAAGGGCGCCTCGGCCAGCCGTGCCTCTGTCCAGCGGTGCGCGAGTGCGATCGTGAGCCGCTCCCCCGACCCCGCGAGGCTCGTGTAGATCACGTGCCGCACACCGGCCGCCGCGGCCGCCCGCACCACCGCGCCGTGACGGGCCAGAACGATGTCGTCCTCCGCGTACCCGGCAGAGACGAACACCAGCACGTCCACACCCGCGAAGGCCCGCTCCAGCGTCTCCGGCCGATCGAAGTCGGCGAGCCGGTCGCCGTCCCCGGAACTACCGGCCCCGGCCACCGCAAGCCCGTCCACAGAGCTGCCAGCCCCGGCCACCCCACGCCCATCCCCGGAGCTGCCAGCCCCTGCCACCCCAAGCCTGTCCACGGAACTGCTGGCCCCGGCCACCGCGAGCCCGTCCACGGCCCGCAGCCCGGCGAGGATCGCGCTGCCGAGCTGACCCGACACGCCGGTGACGAGAATCATGAGACCACTCCTGTTGTTGCTGAACCAAGAACAACGCCCAGCATGGGCTCCCCCGGGCGCCCAAGGTAAGGAGGCACTTTCATGTCAGTCGCGAACACGGAAGTAACCCCCCAGGTCCTCGGCCCGTGCGGGGATGACGACTGCGGCATCCGCGATGTGCTCGACCGGCTCGGCGACAAGTGGACGGTGCTGGTAATAGTGGAACTGACCAAAGGTGTGCGGCGGTTCAGGGAGCTGCAGCGGGCGATCCCGGGCATCTCGCAGCGGATGCTGACGGTGACGACGCGGCGGCTGTGCCGGGACGGGCTGGTCGAGCGGACGGCCTACCCCACGATCCCGCCGCAGGTCGAGTACCGGTTGACGCCGGTCGGCCAGAGCCTGGCCGAGACGGTCGAGCGCCTGGCCGACTGGTCGCGGGAACACAAGGACACCATCGCGGCGGCCCGGGAGCGGTGGGACAACAGCCGTTGAAACCCGCCCCGGGTGACTCGATACGGTGGAATGTCCGCCCGTAGGCGGAGGAGGAAACAGGACGCCGCGGCTAAGCTGGGCTTGTTTATGTGGACACGGGGGTCAGGTGCCGAACGACAGGACTCTTGACGACCGCCGTCGCGAAGCCCTCGCCAAGGTCGCCCCGGGCACACCACTACGCGACGGCCTGGAACGGATCCTGCGCGGGCAGACCGGCGGCTTGATCGTGCTCGGCTACAACAAGACCGTCGAGCGCCTCTGCAGCGGCGGCTTCCAGCTCGACGTCGACTTCTCCGCCACCCGCCTGCGGGAGCTGGCCAAGATGGACGGCGCGATCGTGGTCAGCGACGACCACAAGATCGTCCGGGCTGCCGTCCACCTCGTCCCCGACCCCACCATCCCGACCGACGAGTCCGGCACCCGCCACCGCACCGCCCAGCGCGTCGCCAAGGAGACGGGCCTGCCGATCATCGCGATCAGCAAGTCCATGCGGATCATCGCCCTCTACCTCGACGGCATCCGCTACGTGCTGGAAGAGTCGGCCGCCATCATGTCCAAGGCCAACCAGGCCCTGGCCACCCTCGAACGCTACAAGCACCGCCTCGACGAGGTCTCCGGCACCCTGTCCGCCCTGGAGATCGAGGACCTGGTGACCGTGCGCGACGTGGCGGCGGTGGCGCAGCGGCTGGAGATGGTCCGGCGCATCTCCGACGAGATCAAGGGGTACGTGGTCGAGCTCGGCACCGACGGCCGGCTCCTGTCCCTGCAGCTCGACGAGCTGGTCTCCGGCGTCGACTCCGAGCGGGAGATGGTGGTGCGCGACTATCTGCCGTCCCCGTCGGGCCGCCGCCAGCGCACCCTCCCCGAAGCCCTGGAGGATCTCGACCGGCTCTCCGGCACCGAACTGCTCGACCTGTCGGTGGTCGCCCAGGTGCTCGGCCACCCCGGCAACGACAAACTCGACAGCCCGGTCAGCCCGCGCGGCTTCCGCCTGCTGGCCAAGGTGCCCCGCCTGCCCTCCACCGTCGTCGACCGCCTCGTCGACCACTTCGGCAGCCTGCAGAAGCTCCTGGCGGCCAGCGTCAACGACCTCCAGGCGGTCGAGGGCGTCGGCGCCGCCCGCGCCCGGAGCGTCCGCGAGGGGCTCTCCCGCCTCGCGGAGTCCTCCATCCTGGAGCGCTACGTCTGACCCGCCGACGGGTTCTGCTCGCAGGCGGGAGCGTCCGGGCGCGGTTGCCGATCGGGCTGAAGGCCGCCTGAACAGCACGGGGTGACCGGCGCCCCCGGTCACCCCACCTGGGTCATGGGCTCTAGCGCAGGTGGAAGACGCCCTTGGGGCTCTTGTGCTTGCCCATCCGGGCCATCGCCACGTACGTGCCGGGCAGGGCGGCGGGCGGGTCGGCGCGGCAGTTCTCGCTGGAGCGGCGGCGGTTCCAGTCGAGGGTGCGGACGTAGGGCACGCCGCGCTCCAACTGCCGCATGTCGGTCCCCGCGCCGCTGACGCAGTCGGCGGTCGACCAGATGCGGTCGTCGCCGGACGTGATGCGGATCTCCAGCGCCCGCGGGCCGACGTCGGTCTTGCACATGACCGGCCCGGTGTTGACGACGGTGACGATGAAGTGCGGGCGCGTGCCGCGGGGGTAGATCTCCTGCTTGCCCTCCAGGTGGAGCACCAGGTCGTCCTCGTCGCACGGCTCGCCCGCGCGCTTGGCGCGTTTGGTCTTGCTCGGGGTGGGCGTCGGCGATGGGGTCGCCGTGCCCATGGCCAGCGTACGGAGTCCCGCGAGCAGCGGGTCGGTGACCGGGGCGGCACTGGGCGAGGACTCGGCGTTGGAGGACTTCTCGGGGCCGCCGGAGCTGGAACAGGCCCAGGCGACCACGGCCACCACCACCAGCACGGCGATGAGCAGGCTCATGCGCCGCCGCCAGTAGACGTCGCCTCCGATTCCCGGGTCTCCGCGCATGGTTTCCGGATCCATGCGGCCAGGATGGGTAACGGCTCGATGACGTACGGTCACGACACGCCGGACCTTGCCAAGTCGTCATACGCTGGGCCGCGTGGTCGAGCCGAAACTCCTACACCTTCCCATTCTGGAGTGGTACGAAAACAACGCCCGGGATCTCCCGTGGCGCACCCCCGACCGGACGCCGTGGGGAGTGCTGGTCAGCGAGATCATGCTGCAGCAGACGCCGGTGTCGCGGGTGCTGCCCGTCTGGCACGAGTGGATGGCCCGCTGGCCCACCCCGAAGGCGCTGGCCGCGGAGCCCTCCGGCGAGGCGGTGCGCGCGTGGGGGCGGCTCGGCTACCCGCGCCGGGCGCTGCGCCTGCACGCCTGCGCCACCGTCATCACCGAGCGGCACGGCGGCGAGGTCCCGTCCGACCACGCGACGCTCCTCTCCCTGCCGGGCATCGGCGAGTACACGGCCGCCGCCGTCGCCAGCTTCGCGTACGGGGGACGGCACGCCATCCTGGACACGAACGTACGGCGGGTGCTGGCACGGGCGGTACGAGCCGAGGAGTACCCCCCGACGGCCACCTCGGCCGCCGAACGCCGCCTGGCCGAAGCCCTCCTGCCCGAACTGGACGCGGCCCGCTGGGGGGTGGCGGTGATGGAGCTGGGGGCGCTGGTGTGCACCGCCCGCGCTCCCCGCTGCGACGGCTGCCCGATCTCGGGGGTGTGCGCCTGGCGCCTCGCCGGCAAGCCGCCGCACACGGGCCCCGCCCGCCGAGGACAGACGTACGCGGGCACGGACCGCCAGTGCCGGGGCCGCCTCCTCGCCGTCCTGCGCGCCGCCCACGGCCCGGTCCCCAAGGCGGCCCTGGACGCGGTCTGGGACGACGCGGTCCAGCGCGAACGCGCCCTCGACGGCCTCATCGCCGACGGCCTAGCCGAAGTGTTGGACGACGACATGTACCAACTCCCGTGCTGATGGGCGATCCTCCGGCTCGCAGGCTCGTCGCTCAAACCCGGTGTCTTCCCTCGTCGCTCAGTCGCCGCGCTCCTTCCCTCCTCAGTCCAGACACCGGCGCTCCTCGCAAACCCCTGGGTTGACGGCACGGCGTTGGCCGTGGCGCCACCCGTTTGACCTCAAGTGCGGTTGAGGAGGCAGGGTCGGTGGCGTTGGGAACCACGCCCTGGAGGGATGTTCGTGCTGGTCGAGGTGTTTGGGGATGTGCTCTGTCCTTGGTGCTACATCGGCAAGAGGCGGCTTGAATCGGCGCTGATGGGGCTGGAGGTGGAGGTCGTCTGGCGGGCGTTCGAGCTGGATCCCGGGGGTAGCAGGGTTCCCGGGGAGACCGCTGCTGAGGCGATGGCGGAGTGGTGGGGCGACCGGGCCGAAGCTCGTGTCGCTCAGATCAGGTCGCTCGGGGCGACGGAGGGGCTGGAGCTGAATCTGCACCTGGCCAGGCCGGTCAACACCTTCGACGCTCACCGGGTCGCCCGGCTGGCGGCCGCGGACGGGCGGGGCGGGGTGATGGTGGAACGACTGCTGCGCGCGTATCACACCGAGGGGCTGAACGTGGCCGACCCGGAGGTGCTGCGGCGGCTGGGGGTGGAGACCGGGCTGGACGGCGACCGGGTGGACGGTGTGCTGGTCGGGGCCGAGTTCGCGGACGAGGTGCGGGACGATCGGCGGCGGGCCGTCGAGCTGGGCGTCAGCAGGGTGCCCACGTTGGTGATCGACGGGGCGGCGCCGGTTCCGGGGGTGCAGCCGGTCGAGGAGCTGCGGCGGTTGCTGGGCGGCTGAGACTACCGGGCCCAGGGCAGGGGCATGCGCTCGGCGCCTTCCGGGACGAGGTCACAGGCGTCGGGGGTGTCGAGCCCGTCCGGGTTGTAGACCTGGACGCCCGCGGGGGCGGCCACGATCGCGGCGAACCCGTGCCGCTCGTCCGCCGTCAGCCGCCGCAGGACGTCCGCGGGCAGGACCACGGTGTCCCCGGCCGCGACCTCGAAGCGCTCGCGGCCGAGCTGCACGGTGCACGACCCGGACAGCCACGTCCACACCGACTCCGCGTCGAAGGCGTGGACCGGGCCGGCGGTGCCGGGCTTGGCGTCCACGCGCCACACCGCCTGGGTCGACTGGCCCTGGGCGGGTGAGGCGAGGGTGGTCATGGTCCCGTTGGGGGTCTCGATCTTGCGAGTCTGGGCGTGGCGGATGACCGTCATGGCGTGCTCCCGTACAATAGACAACATCATTGTCTAGATAGTGAACCAGGTTGTCTATCGTGTCAAGCACGCCCCCGGGGTTCGAGCTGCCGCTCCGCCTCTTCCTGGCCTTCCGGGTGCTCATCGACGAGCTCCACGCCGAGCTGAGCCGTCAGGGGCACTCGGCGATCCGGCCCATGCACGGGTTCGTCATGCAGGCCATCGGGCCCGAGGGCACGACGGCGGCGGACCTGGGCCGCGCGCTCGGCATCACCAAGCAGGCGGCCGGCAAAACCGTCGAAACCCTCGAACGCATCGGCTACGTCGAGCGCACCCGCGACCCCGCGGACACCCGCCGCAAAATCGTCCGCCTGACCACGTACGGCGAGGACGCCCTGGCCCGCTCGGCCAGGATCTTCGACGACCTGCGCGCCCGCTGGGCCGCCGAGCTGGGCGAGGACCGCCTGCGGGCGCTGGAGTCGGATCTGCGCAAGGTGACACCTGCCGACGTGTGGCGCCTGGACGTCCCCGGCTGGTTCGGCGGCCAGTGACCCCGTACGGATTAAGCAGCGAAGACCCGGGCCGCTCACCTATGACGGCTACGAGGCGAGCTGGAGACCCAGGCCGCTCACCCCGACGGCCGGACGATATTCACCCGGCCGTCGTTACGAGGCGAACTGGGGACCCAGGCCGCTTTCAGGCGGCGAGCTGGAGACCCAGGCTGGTGAGGCTGGAGCGGGCCCAGTCGAGCTCCTGCGCCAGGAGCGAGACCAGGGCGCCGGGGCCCTTGGAGCGGCCGGGAACCGCCAGGTTGTGGGTCTCGACCTCGATGTGGGCGCTGCCGGTCACCGCGCCCGAGAGCATGGCCGTGAGGGTGTCGTGCAGCACGCCGCCGGTGTTGGGCGACCCGCCGGAGTGGTGGTGCACGTGGCCGAGCTTGACCACCGGGGCACCGGTCTTGGCCAGGTTGCGCAGCGCCTCGTCGGTCTCCTCGGCGTCGTGGGCGAGGTTGCAGGCGTCGAGGCAGACGCCCAGGTGGTCGGAGTCGATGTCGCGGACCCGCTCCATCGCCTGCTCCGTGGTCTCCAGCACGCAGCCGGGCCACGGCTCGAACCCGACCCGGACCGTCTTGCCGGTGATGCTGTGGAGGCCGCGCAGCTCGCGGGCGAGCCGCTCCAGCCGGCGGGTGGCGATGTCCTGCAGGTCGGTGGGCCAGTCGCGGCGCCAGCCGATCGGGATGGTGGAGATGCTGCCCGACTGGATGTCGTCCGGCAGCAGGAACGCGAGGATCCTGGCCAGCGCCATCGTGTAGCGGTAGCGCTCGGGCTTGGCCCAGTCGGGGCCGGGCGCCTCCTGGTTGCGGCCGCCGGTGCCGTTGAGGCTGACGACCTCGAGCCCGCGCTCGTCGAGGGAGCGGCGCAGGCGTACGAGCTCTATGCGGTCGGCGATGAGGTGGTCGGCGACGGCGGGTGAGAGCCAGAGGCCGATGCCCATCCGCTCCACGCCGAGCCGCTTGCGGACCGGCACGGCGTAGCGAGTGAGGTGGGCGATGAGGTTCTCCAGGTCCTCGGCGGGGTGCACGCCTGCGTTGTAGGCGAGGTGAACGAGCGTTCCGTCAGCGTGACGCAGGCGCATCGACTTCCTCCACGACTTGCACTGGTTTTCCCTCTCGCCAACTGGCGCACTCCGAGCCTGGCGGCCCGGACGTGACGTGCGCGTCCGCCCCTGGTTGTCTTCTTGCTACTCCCCAGGGAGCAGCCCCGGCCGCAGGGACACGCTCTCGCGCCTCACTTGGACAGGACTTGGCGAAGCTCTACGCAGTGTAGTACTACTCGTCGTGGCGGGCCAATCGATCGTACGATCACATGCGAAAACCCCCGCGCGCCGGAGCGCACGGGGGTTTCGCGGAGAACCGTCAGTTCTGGATGGAACCGGCGATGGCGGCCGCGGAGTCGGGCACCTGGTCGACGTTCTCGCCGACGAAGACGAACTTGGCGTCGTCGCCCTCGCCCTGGATCGTCACCTTCACGACCTGACCCGGACGGAGATCGCCGTAGAGGATCTTCTCCGACAGCGTGTCCTCCAGCTCGCGCTGGATCGTACGGCGCAGCGGCCGCGCGCCCATGACCGGGTCGTAGCCGCGGTCGGCGAGCAGCTGCTTGGCGTCGGACGAGACCTCCAGCCCCATGTCGCGGTCCTTCAGCCGCTCGGCCACCTGAGCCAGCATCAGGTCGACGATCTTGATGATCTCCTTCGGCGTGAGCTGGTGGAAGACCACTATGTCGTCGACACGGTTGAGGAACTCGGGCCGGAAGTGCTGCTTGAGCTCCTCCTGGACCTTGGCCTTCATCCGCTCGTAGTTGGACTCGGTGTCGTTGGACTTCGCGAACCCGACCCCGATCCCCTTCGAGATGTCGCGGGTGCCGAGGTTGGTGGTCATGATGATGACCGTGTTCTTGAAGTCGACCACGCGGCCCTGGGCGTCGGTCAGGCGACCGTCTTCCAGGATCTGCAGCAGCGAGTTGAAGATGTCGGGGTGGGCCTTCTCGATCTCGTCGAACAGGACCACGGAGAACGGCTTGCGCCGCACCTTCTCGGTGAGCTGACCGCCCTCCTCGTAGCCGACGTAGCCCGGAGGCGAGCCGAACAGCCGGGAGACGGTGTGCTTCTCCATGAACTCCGACATGTCCAGGCTGATCAGAGCGTCTTCGTCGCCGAAGAGGAACTCCGCCAGAGCCTTGGACAGCTCGGTCTTACCGACACCGGAGGGACCCGCGAAGATGAACGAGCCGCCGGGACGCCGCGGGTCCTTCAGGCCGGCGCGGGTGCGCCGGATGGACCGCGACAGGCCCTTGATGGCGTCGTCCTGGCCGATGATCCGCTTGTGGAGCTCGTCCTCCATGCGGAGCAGGCGCTGCGACTCCTCCTCGGTCAGCTTGAAGACCGGGATGCCGGTGGCGGTGGCCAGGACCTCGGCGATGAGCTCCTCGGTGACCTCGGCCACGACGTCCATGTCGCCGGCCTTCCACTCCTTCTCCCGCCGCTCGCGCTTGAGCTGGAGCTGCTTCTCCTGGTCGCGGAGGGCAGCCGCCTTCTCGAAGTCCTGCGCGTCGATCGCGGACTCCTTGTCGCGGCGGACGTTGGCGATCTTCTCGTCGTACTCGCGCAGGTCCGGCGGCGCGGTCATGCGGCGGATGCGCATGCGCGAGCCGGCCTCGTCGATGAGGTCGATCGCCTTGTCGGGCAGGTAGCGGTCGCTGATGTAGCGGTCGGCCAGCTGCGCGGCGGCCACCAGCGCGCCGTCGGTGATGGACACGCGGTGGTGAGCCTCGTAGCGGTCGCGCAGACCCTTGAGGATCTCGATCGTGTGGCTGAGCGAGGGCTCGGCCACCTGGATCGGCTGGAACCGGCGCTCCAGCGCGGCGTCCTTCTCGAGGTACTTGCGGTACTCGTCGAGGGTCGTCGCGCCGATGGTCTGCAGCTCGCCGCGGGCCAGCATCGGCTTGAGGATGCTGGCGGCGTCGATCGCGCCCTCGGCGGCGCCCGCACCCACGAGCGTGTGCAGCTCGTCGATGAACAGGATGATGTCGCCGCGCGTGCGGATCTCCTTGAGCACCTTCTTCAGGCGCTCTTCGAAGTCACCGCGGTAACGGGAGCCGGCGACCAGGGCGCCGAGGTCAAGCGTGTAGAGCTGCTTGTCCTTCAGCGTCTCGGGCACCTCGCCCCTGACGATCTTCTGTGACAGGCCTTCGACGACGGCGGTCTTGCCGACGCCGGGCTCGCCGATCAGAACGGGGTTGTTCTTGGTCCTCCGGGAGAGGACCTGCATGACCCGCTCGATCTCCTTCTCGCGGCCGATGACCGGATCCAGCTTGCCCTCGCGGGCCGCCTGGGTCAGGTTTCGGCCGAACTGGTCGAGCACCAGGGAGGTCGACGGGGCCGACTCCTGCGGACCGCCCGCGGCGGCCGGCTCCTTGCCCTGGTAACCGTGGAGCAGCTGGATCACCTGCTGCCGGACCCGGTTGAGATCAGCTCCAAGCTTGACCAGCACCTGGGCGGCCACACCCTCACCCTCACGGATGAGCCCGAGCAGGATGTGCTCGGTGCCGATGTAGTTGTGACCCAGCTGCAGAGCCTCACGGAGCGACAGCTCGAGGACCTTCTTGGCCCGCGGGGTGAAGGGAATGTGCCCCGACGGAGCCGACTGGCCCTGGCCGATGATCTCCTCGACCTGCTGACGCACGCCCTCAAGGCTGATGCCGAGGCTCTCCAGAGCCTTGGCGGCCACGCCCTCACCTTCGTGGATCAAACCAAGAAGAATGTGCTCAGTGCCGATGTAGTTGTGGTTGAGCATCCTGGCCTCTTCTTGGGCCAGGACGACAACACGCCTCGCTCGGTCGGTGAACCTCTCGAACATCTCGTCGCTCCTCACAGAGCGGTCAGTCAGGCCGGTTAATCCGGTCCCGTCATCCCGCATGCTAGCCCTGGCTCGGCGAACCGTGCTCTCTGCCGCTGACGCGCTCTATAGCAGAGAGCGTTCCCCGAGAGCAGGGCGTTCACCCTCCATCCAACTATGGTTCGGGGGTGACGTGTTCCCGATACGCCGCAAGCGAACGACGTTTAGGACGCTCGGGTGATCACGGCTCTAATCGCCGCCGGCGGCGCTGACAGATCGCACGGAACCACGATGGGGGACGCCTGGCGGGCCGGCCCTTGGGGCGGGTCGACACCCGTCATCCTGCCCGTGCGCCCTGAGACACCGCGTCCGTAACTCTTACTCCTGCCATGGTATGTGGCGAAGCAAACACGGCCAAGCGGATAGGGGAGGCATCACTCAGAGCGAAATCCGGCCGTCTGGTCAGCGGCGTTACCGGTCCGGCTTGATCGCCCCGGCCAGGCGGGCGGGAACGCTAGGTGGCGTACCGGATGCGGGAAGTGCGCGCAATGCGCGGCCGCCCCGCTGAGCGGCTTCTTCTACGCCCGTACAACAGCGATGGGGCCCCAGCTCACGCGAATGCGCTGGAGCCCCGCCATCCCCGACAAAACCGCCAAAACACGCAGACGGCGGTTCGATGCGAAGACCCAAATGCCCACGTTTCAGGCGAATCAGAAGATCGAAGAGCAGAAAGCGTCCACGATCTGAGATTCGCCCTGCACGATCATGCGCTTATGGCGGTCGCCGGGGTCCTTAGGCGAACGGCATAAGCGCATGGTCTACCCGGCGACTCCTCTTAGTGAGCCGCCTCGTACTTCTCGACGATCGTGGAGGCGATTCGGCCCCGCTCGCTGACCTGGAGGCCGTGGGCCTTGGCCCACTGCCTGATCTCGGCGCTCTTCTCGCGGCTCATCGCCCGCTGCCCGCCCCGGCCGCGACGGCGCGTGGCGACCGCCCCGGCCCGGCGAGCGTGCTGCACGAATGGCGAGAGCGCGTCCCTCAGCTTCTTGGCGTTAACGTCGCTGAGGTCAATCTCATAGGAAGCGCCGTCAATAGCGAAGCTGACCGTCTCATTGGCCTCGCCCCCATCGAGGTCATCGATGAGAATCTCCTGGATCTGCTTGGCCATCTACGCAATCCTTTCCGGAGCATTGTTTCATTCGCTCGCCCAAACATATACCCGGTAAGGCGTTAAGACAATTCAGGTCAGCAACGATTTTGCTGAGCCGCTGATCAGTTGCTCTTCTCGGCCTGATCCTGCCGGTTTGGCCGCCTGCCGGGGCCCTCGGCGCGGACCAACTTCACCACGCCAAAGATGAAGGCGCCCCCCACGACGGCCGGCGGGATGAGCGCCGACAATACCTCTGTCACAAGTTCCATTCGTCCTCGCCTCCACAGCGGACGGGGGGTTTCCTGGCGTTTTATGTACGCACGGTGCGACGGGTACGGCTTGACCGCCCCTGGTGTCGCTCTGGGTGACAACCTTCGCACCGCTGACCATAGCGGCACATAGATGCCCATAGCCTGGCAGGGGCATCAACATCCGGCAACCCGGACGCCCCATAGCCTAATGCCAGTCTCTCCAGATGCCTTACCGGATCTCCCTCAAGTTTGCTGAAAAGGGACACACGGGCTTCTCGGCTCAAGAATGATCTTTAACCACGAGCGTCCCCGCCAGCTTGTCATGGGGCCCACGCTGCAGCGGCTTGTCCATGAGGATGAGCAGGCCCACCGCGAACACGAACATTCCGGCCAGCAGATTGAGCACCGGAATGCCCATCACGATGGCGGGAGCAGGATAGCCCAGAACCCGCTTCGTCCGGTCACGCGCGCCGAGCCCGCCCGGCTCCACCCGAATCCGCATGATCGCCTTCCCGAACGTGCGCCCGCCCCGCGAAAGCATGACCCAGTCGTAGACCGTATAACCCAGCCCCGCGAGCACCCAGGCGCACACTCCGGGCAAACGACCCTCGAAGAGCCCCAGCACCCCTACAGTCCGGAAGATACCCCACAGCGCAATGAACAGAATGTAATAGAACACCCCGAACACGAGCGCTTCAATGACCCGGGCGACCAGCCGTTCCCACCATTCCGCGGGCACCGGATCGGCCTGCGGCGGCGTCCCGGCCATAACCTTCACCTCGCCCCTTCGGTGACCCGACCGTTCCCATTTTGATACGGGGCACACACACGAAAACAGGGACCGGTGGATCACCGATCCCTGTTTTCCGGGGACTGCCGAGCTACTTGATCTTGACCACCACAGTGCCGGCGAACTTGTCGGCGAACGTCTGCTGCAACGGCTTGTCCCACAGCTGCGAGGCGGCGTTGAGCATGACCAGGATTCCGCCGACGAGCGCACCAAGGAGAGGAATGAACCAGAGCAGGTAACCACCCCAGGTGACACCGGCCCGCTTCAGCGCCATGTCGTTCGGCAGGCCACCGGGCGGCATGGCAGCGCCGACCGGGACGACCTTGATCCCCATCACGATCTTGCCGACCGTCTGACCGTTCATCCTGGTCATGAAGAAGTCGTAGGCGACGTAGATGCCACCCAGCAGAACCCACGTGATGAGGTTGACCACCCACGAGCTCAGCCAGCCGGTGGTGACGCCCGTAGCGGAGTTGTAGCTGGCCACGAAGAGAATGCCCAGCAGCAGGGAGATCAGGAAGAAGACGACACCGAAGATGGCACCGTCGATGAGCCTCGCCACCAGCCGCTGCCACCACTCGGCCAGCGGCGCCGGGGCGCCCGGCGGCTGCACGCCGACCGGCTGGCCGTATCCGGGCTGCCCGTAGGCCGGCTGGCCGTACTGCTGCTGCTGGCCGTAACCGGGCTGGCCGTACTGCTGCTGACCGTACGGAGCCTGCTGACCGTACTGAGGCTGCCCGTAACCAGGCTGGGACGGCGGCTGCTGGCCGAACCCCTGCCCGTAGCCGGGCTGGGACTCGGGCTGCTGACCGTACTGCTGCTGCCCGTAACCCTGCCCGAACCCCGGCTGGGACTCGGCCTGCTGGCCGTAACCGGGCTGGGAAGGAGGCTGCTGACCGTACTGCGGCTGCCCATAGCCGGGCTGCCCGGAGGGAGGCTGCTGCCCGTACCCCTGCCCGTAGCCGGGCTGAGAGGGCGGCTGCTGCCCGTACTGCGGCTGTCCGTATCCAGGCTGGGACGGCGGCTGCTGCCCGTACTGCTGCCCGTAGTCGGGCTGCCCGTACGGGGGCTGCTGACCGTAATCAGGCTGCGAGGGGCCCTGCTGACCGTATCCCTGCTGCCCAGGGTCGGGGTGGCCGTACTGCTGCTGGCCGTAACCCTGCTGGCCATAGCCCTGCTGACCCGGCTGACCGTACTGGGGCTGCTGCTGCCCGTAGGGCGGCTGCTGGCCGTAGGGGTCGTCGGCCCTGAAACCCACGACCGTGGCATCGGGATCGTCGCCTGGGGGGCGTCCCGGGTTGTGCCCGTATCCGGGATGATGCCCTTGCGGATCATCCTGCGGATACGGCGGCTGTCCGGTGCTCACCGTGTCACCTCGCTTCGCGTGCGCGTGTGGCGCATGTCAGGGCATATGCCTGTCCTGGACAACGTATCGACATGACTGGCAACAATCACCTTTTCTACCGGTCAAGATCCGCATCGTCCGAGGTCAGGTGGAGCAACATTCGCGTGTTCCCGAGCGTGTTGGGCTTGACGTGTTCCAGGTCGAGAAACTCGGCCACACCCTCGTCATACGAGGCCAGAAGCTCGGCGTAGACCTCGGGGGAGACGGGGGTCCCTTTGATCTCGCGGAAGCCGTGGCGGGCGAAGAAGTCGACCTCGAAAGTGAGACAGAACACCCGCTGCAGACCCAGTTCTCTGGCCGTGTCGATGAGGGCCTGCACGATGCGGTGGCCGATGGCCAGCCCGCGCGCCTCCGGGTGCACGGCCACGGTCCTGATCTCCGCCAGGTCCTCCCAGAGCACGTGCAGCGCGCCGCAGCCCACGACCTGGCCTCCGCGCTCGGCCACCCAGAACTCCTGCACGTCCTCGTACAGGGTGACGGTGGCCTTCTCCAGCAGCCGGGGACCGGCTCCCGCGTAGGTGTCGACCAGGCTTTTGATGGCTTTGACGTCCGGTGTCCGGGCACGCCGGACCAGGACTTCCGTGTCAGGAAGTGCGCGTTCGGCGACCTGCTCCATGGCTCTCCAGCGTACAGAGTGCGTTTACGGCTCACCCCTAACCCGGGACGTCCGCCCTTCGTGCAACGCCTGATAGGTGGACGACCGTTCCCGCGCGCTTGCCGTCCCATCTCCGTACGAAGTAGGGACAAAAGGGACATAAAGTCTTTGCCACATGCGGGATCGTGAGATCGTGCTGTGACCGTTCGGTTGCGAAACCTCTACCGAATCAGCAGTTCCGGTTGAGCAGGAACCGGGCGTGCATTAGTGTCCCAGCCCGATCCCCGACAGCCGCAGGCAGCCAGAACCTGGGCGGAAGGAGCCTTGATTGGTGAAGCGCACGCGTGACCGCAAGGGGAGGGGCATCGTGGGCGCCGCCCTGGCCGCCCTGCTCATCGCCGTCCCCGCGAGTCCCGTCGCCGCCGACCCCAGGCCCTCGCTCAAGGAGCTCTCCGAGCAGGTCGAGGAGATGCATCTGGAGATCGAGACGCTGACCGAGCAGTACAACGGCCAGCGCGAGAAGCTCAAGGCCGCCAAGAAGGCCGTCGCCAACGCCAAGAAGCGGCTCGCCACCGCCGAGGCCGACCTGACCGCCAAGAAGGCCAAGGCGACGATGCTGGTCGAGGCCGAGTACATGACGGGCGGCTTCAGCCGGGTCCTCGAGTTCACCGCGGGCGGCAACCCCGAGACCTATCTCGACCGCGCGGCCACCACCTACGCCCTGCGGCAGCAGCAGAGCGTGGAGGTGCTGAATCTCACCAAGGCGACGCAGGCGGCCGAGCGGGCCAGGAAGGGCGCCCAGAAGCGCATCGACGAGGTCGACGCGATCGTCAAGGACCTCGGCGCCAAGCGCGACCGCATCACCAAGCTCGTCGCCAAGGTCGAGAGCCGGCTGTTCAGGCGCGCGCTCGGCGAGGCGGGCCGCCCCGGCACCCGCGCGGTCAAGGTGAACCTCCCCCTCGCGGGCGACGGCAAGGCGGTCCAGGCCGCCCGCTGGGCCCTCACGCAGCAGCTCAAGCCGTACGTGTGGGGCGCGGCGGGGCCGAGCGGCTACGACTGCTCGGGGCTGGTCATGGCCGCCTACCGGCGGGTCGGCATCTCGCTGCCGCACTACACCGGCGACCAGTGGACCGCGGGCCGGCACATCTCCCGCGACGAGCTGCGCCCCGGCGACCTGGTCTTCTTCTACAGCGACCTGCACCACGTGGGCATCTACCTCGGCGGCGGCATGATGGTGCACGCGCCGCGGACCGGCGACGTCGTACGGATCGCCTCGATCGACCGCCGGCCCTACGCCGGCGCGGTGCGCATCGCCGACTGAGCCGAGTGAGCGGCCCTGCCTAGATAATCCGCCTAGATCAGCTGGCGGCGCGCCGCCCAGGCCACGGCCTCGATGGCCGTGGCCACCCCGATCCGGTCGCAGATGCCGCGCAATCGTCGCCGTACGGTGCGGCCGCTGCAATCCAGGCGCCGCCCGACACGGTCGACAGTGACGCCCTTGGCAAGTTCAGCCAGCAACGCCAGATCCGCAGGGCTCAGTTCGACATTTTCACTGAGCACACCCACTGGGAGCCCTCCCCCCAACAGACACCTCTGTGACGTACTGGCACGAGCCTCATGGCCTGGCTCGTCCCGGACTACGTAAACGCATCCGGGAAAGACCGTCAAGCACAAGATCTGCCCGACTTGACCCCGGCCATTGACTTGCTCTCGGCTATGTGACGTACTCGGCATATATCGACACATTTCGGAGCGGAATGATCGATCACAGCGCCTCTGACAACGCCTCGCCACCTGCGCCGACGCCCGATGACATCCTGGGTTTCGACCCGTACGAATATGGTTTCCTGCGCGATCCGTATTCTCGCTACCGGAAGCTGCCCCGGCCCCTCTACCGCACACGCGCCGGGCTGATCGTCGCCACCTCCCACGAGCTCTGCTCGGCCATCATGCGCGACCCCCGTTTCGGGCACGGCCACCAGCAGGAGCCCGGCCCGGACGAACCGGCCCGTTCGTTCCTCATGATGGACCCGCCGGACCACACCCGGCTGCGCGGCCTCGTCAGCAAGGCCTTCACCCCCGGGATGGTACGGCGGCTCCGACCGCGCATCGAGGCGATCACCGCCGAGCTGATCGCCGCGCTGCCCGGCGAGGCCGACCTGGTCCGCGACTTCGCCTACCCGCTGCCCGTCATGGTGATCAGCGAGATGCTGGGGGTGCCGCCCGAGGACCACGAGCGGTTCCGAACCTGGAGCGAGACGCTGGCGCGCAGCCTCGACCCGATCGTCGGCGACGAGCTGGCCGAGCGCGGCCCGCGCCACCGGCGCGAGTTCCACGACTACTTCCGGGACCTGATCGCGCGGCGGCGCGCCCGGCCCGCCGACGACCTGCTCAGCGCGCTCGTCCAGGTGGAGGAGCTGACGGAGCGGGAGCTGCTGGCCACGTGCGTGCTGCTGCTGGTGGCCGGGCACGAGACGACCGTCAACCTCATCGCCAACGGCGTGCTCAACCTGGTCAGGCACGGCGTGCTGGGGCTGGCGGCGGAGCGGCCGCGGCAGGTCGTCGAGGAGGTGCTCCGGTACGATCCGCCGGTCCAGCTCACGGCCCGCAGCGCGCGGGAGGACACCGAGCTGGGCGGTGTCGAGGTGCCGGCAGGCACGATGACGCTGGCGCTGGTCGGCGCGGCCAACCGGGACCCGGAGGTGTTCCCCGATCCGGACCGGTTCGACGTGGGGCGGGCGCCGGGCAGGCACCTGGCGTTCGGCCTGGGCATCCACTTCTGCCTGGGGGCGCCGCTGGCCCGGCTGGAGGGCGAGGTGGCGCTGGCCGCGCTCGCGTCGGCGGCGCCGGGGCTGGAGCTGGCGGACCCGGATCCCCCGTACAGGGAGAACCTCGTGCTGCGCGGGCTGGCGGAGCTGCCCGTGCGGCTGAACCGGCCGTAGCGCGGCGGGCGGGCCGCGCTACGGCGCGGGCGTCAGCGGGTGGGCTTGACCAGCGGGAAGAGGATGGTCTCGCGGATGTTGCGGCCGGTGAAGGCCATGACCATGCGGTCGATGCCGGCCCCCATGCCGCCCGTCGGGGGCATGCCGTACTCCAGGGCCTGGAGGAAGTCCTCGTCGAGCTGCATCGCCTCGGGGTCGCCGCCCGCGGCCAGCAGGGACTGCTCCTCCAGGCGGCGGCGCTGGTCGAGCGGGTCGTTGAGCTCGGAGTAGGCGGTGCCGAGCTCGGTGCCGAAGCCGATGAGGTCCCACTTCTCGGTGAGGAGCGGGTTGTCGCGGTGGACGCGGGCCAGCGGGGAGGTCTCCAGCGGGTAGTCCATGACGAACGTCGGCTGGATCAGGGTGTGCTCCACCAGCTCCTCGAAGAGCTCCTGGACGAGCTTGCCCTGGCCCCACTTCGGGTCCCACTCGACGCCGTGCTTGTCGGCGAGGGCGCGGACCCGGTCGAGCGGGGTCTCGGTGGTGACCTCCTCTCCCACCGCGCCGGACACCAGGTCGTAGAGCTTGACCCGGGGCCACTCGGCCAGCCCGAGGTCGATCTCGACGTCGCCGTGCCGGACCACGGTGGTGTCGAGCGCCGCCACCACGGCCTTCTGGTACATCCGCTGGGTCAGCTCGGCCATGTCGTGGTAGTCGAGGTAGGTGCCGTAGGCCTCGACCATGGTGAACTCGGGGTTGTGGGTGGAGTCGGCGCCTTCGTTGCGGAAGTTGCGGTTGACCTCGAAGACCTTCTCGATGCCGCCGACGACCAGCCGCTTGAGGTAGAGCTCGATCGCGATGCGGAGGTAGAGCTCCATGTCGTAGGCGTTGATGTGGGTCACGAAGGGCCGGGCCGACGCGCCGCCGTGGATCGGCTGCAGCATCGGCGTCTCGACCTCGAGGTAGCCCTCCTCGTGCCAGAAGTCGCGCACGGCGCGCACGGTGGCGCTGCGGATACGGGCCATCCTGCGCGACTCGTCGTTGACGATGAGGTCGACGTAGCGCTGGCGGACCCGCGCCTCCGGGTCGGTCAGGCCGATGTGCTTCTCCGGCAGCGGGCGCAGGCACTTGGACGTGATCTCCCAGCGGTCGGCGAGGATGGACAGCTCGCCGCGTCTGGAGGTGATCACCTCGCCCTCGACGCCCACGTGGTCGCCCAGGTCGACGTCGTGTTTCCAGGACGCGAGCGACTCCTCCCCCACCTTGTCCAGGGAGATCATGATCTGGAGGTCGCCGCTGCCGTCGCGCAGCGTGGCGAAGCAGAGTTTGCCGCCCACGCGGTTGAGCATGACGCGCCCGGCCACGCCGACGCGGTCGCCGGTCGCGGTGTCGGGCTCCAGGCCCTGGTATTTCTCCCTGACCTCCGCGTGGGTGGTCGTGCGGGGGAAGTTCACCGGGTAAGGGTCGACGCCTTCGGCGCGAAGGCGGTCGAGCTTCTCCCTCCGGATGCGCATCTGCTCGGGAAGTTCGTCGCTCACACCACCACAGGGTAGGGGATACGGCCACCTGCAAGGTCTCGTCGGTCCCCTGCAGGGGGCGTGCAACCACCCTCTGTTACCCATGAGTTACGCGGGCGGTCCCCCTTTCCCGAGCAGCAGGGTCCGCCCGCGCGGCGTCAGACGGTGTTGCGCTGGTAGATGAGACGCAGGCCGATGAGCGTCAGCCACGGCTCGTGGACGTCGATGGAGCGCGACTCCCCGACGACCAGGCCGGCGTGGCTGCCGGTGGCGACCACGGTGACCTCGTCGGGGTCGTCGGCCAGCTCGGCGGCCATCCGCTCGACGATGCCGTCGACCTGGCCCGCGAAGCCGTAGATGATGCCCGCCTGGAGGGCTTCGACGGTGTTCTTGGCGATGACGGAGCGGGGCCTGATCAGCTCCACCTTGTGGAGCTGGGCTCCGGCGGCGGCCAGGGCGTCGACGGAGATCTCGATGCCGGGGGCGGTGACGGCGCCGATGTACTCGCCCTTGGCCGAGACGGCGTCGAAGGAGGTGGCGGTGCCGAAGTCGACGATGATGCACGGGCCGCCGTACTGGTCGATGGCGGCCAGCGCGTTCACGATGCGGTCGCTGCCGACCTCCTTGGGGTTGTCCATCCGTACGGGGACGCCGGTGCGGACGCCGGGCTCCACCACGACGGCGGTGACGTCGCCGTAGTAGCGCCGGCACATGTCGCGCATCTCGTTGAGCACGCTGGGCACGGTCGAGCAGATCGCGATGCCGCCGACGTCGGCGCTCTTCAGCAGGGGCGACTGGGCGAGCAGGCCCTGGAGGAGGACCGCGATCTCGTCGGCGGTGCGGCGGGCGTCGGTGGCCAGCCGCCAGTGCTCGATGACGTCCTCGCCCTCGAAGAGCCCGAGCACGGTGTGGGTGTTGCCGACGTCGATCGTGAGCAGCATGTGTTACCCCCGTAGATCCAGTGCGACGTCAAGGGCCGGCGCCGAGTGGGTCAAGGCGCCTACCGCAAGGTAGTCGACGCCAGTCTCCGCCACATCACGGGCCGATTCCAAGGTCAATCCCCCGCTGGCTTCGAGCGCAACCGCCTTACTGCCACGATTTCTCACGATTTGTACGGCTTGGGCGGTTTGCTCAACCGTGAAGTTGTCGAGCAAGATCAGATCCGCCCCTTCGTCCAGCGCCTCCTCCAGCTCCGCGAGGCTGTCGACCTCGACCTCGATCGGCAGGTCCGGGTACCGCTCGCGCACCGCGCGGAACGCCTGCGCCACCCCTCCGGCGGCCACCACGTGGTTGTCCTTGATCAGCGCCGCGTCCGACAGCGACATCCGGTGGTTGAGGCCGCCGCCGCAGCGCACCGCGTACTTCTCCAGCGCGCGCAGCCCCGGCAGCGTCTTGCGGCTGTCGCGGACCCGCGCCCCGGTGCCGCTGATCGCCTCGACCCACCGCCCGGTCAGCGTGGCGATCCCGGACAGGTGGGTGACCAGGTTCAGCGCCGTCCGCTCGGCCGTCAGCAGAGCCCGGGTCGGGCCCTCCACCGACATCAGCACCTCGCCCCGGCGGACCCGCTCGCCGTCCTTGGCCTTCCTCTCGGTACGGGTCGCGCCCAGCCGCAGGAACACCGCCTCGGCCACGGCCAGGCCGGCCACCACGCCGTCGGCGCGGGCCACCAGGTCGCCCGAGGAGAGCTGCCCGGCCGGGATGGTGGCGATGCTGGTGACGTCGCCTGCCGCCGACAGGTCCTCGGCCAGCGCCCGGTCGATCACCGCGTCCACGCCGGCCGGGTCCAGCCCGGCGGCGGTGAGCTCCTGGGCCAGTCTGCCCGGCATCGCGTCGCCGTGCGGGGTGAAGGTCATGTGCAGGCCCTCCTCGGTCAGGGTCACGTCCAGGTGCCCGAGCCACTCGTGGTCGTCGCGCTCGGGGTGGTCCTCCCGCCAGTGGGAGCCGCGGGTCTCCAGCCGCGCCGCCGCCGTGCCTGCGAGGACGGTGGCGACGGTGAGCAGGTTCGTGGCCTCCCAGGACTCGGTGCACGGCGCCACGTGGACGGGCGTCCACCGGGCGTCGCGCAGCGCCCTGGCCGTGGTCACCAGGGAGTCGCGGCTGCGCAGCACGCCGGCGCCGGTGCTCATGTGACGCTGGATCCGGGGGCGCACCCGCGGGTCGACCAGCCCGGCCGGGGCCTCGGTCCGCTCCGGGGGGCCGGGGCGCGGCCGGGAGCGGTGCACGTCCTCGGCGATGCGCTCGGCGAACACCAGCCCTTCGAGCAGCGAGTTGGAGGCCAGCCGGTTGGCGCCGTGCACGCCGGTGCAGGCGACCTCGCCGCACGCGTACAGGCCCTCGATCGAGGTGCGGCCGTGCAGGTCGGTACGGACGCCGCCGCTGGCGTAGTGGGCGGCCGGGGAGACCGGGATGAGGTCGGTGACCGGGTCGATGCCGTTAGCGCGGCAGACGGCCTGGATGGTGGGGAACCTGGTCTGCCACGTCTCGGCCCCGAAGTGGCGGCCGTCGAGGAAGACGTGGTCGCGCCCGGTCTCGCGCATCCTCCGCATGATCGCCTTGGCCACCACGTCGCGCGGCGCCAGGTCGGCCAGCTCGTGCACGCCGGTCATGAACCGCTCGCCGTCGTGGTCGACCAGGAACGCGCCCTCGCCCCGTACCGCCTCGGAGATCAGCGGCTGCTGGCCGGTGGAGTCCTCGCCCAGCCACAGCACGGTCGGGTGGAACTGGACGAACTCCAGGTCGCGCACGACCGCGCCGGCCCGCAGCGCCAGCGCGACGCCGTCGCCGGTGGACACGACCGGGTTGGTGGTGGCCGCGTACACCTGGCCCATGCCGCCGGTGGCGAGCACGACCGCGCGGGCCCGCACCGCGCCCACGCCGTCGCGCGCGCCCTCGCCCATGACGTGCAGGGTCACGCCGGTGGCCCGGCCCCGCGCGTCCTTGAGCAGGTCGAGGACGAGGGCGTGCTCGATCACCTCGATGCCGCTCGCGCGTACCGCCTCCACCAGCGCCCGCTGCACCTCGGCGCCGGTGGCGTCGCCGCCGGCGTGCACGATGCGGTCGCGCCGGTGGCCGCCCTCGCGGGTGAGCTGGAGCCTCCCGTCGGGCGTGCGGTCGAAGCGGGCGCCGCGGTCCATCAGCCGCCGCAGCGCGCCCGGGCCCTCGGTCACCAGCGTCCGCACCGCCTGGGTGTCGCAGAGCCCGACCCCGGCCAGCAGCGTGTCGTTGAGGTGCTCGTCGGGGCTGTCGCCGGGGTCCAGCACGGCCGCTATGCCGCCCTGCGCCCACCGGGTGGAGCCGGAGGAGAGCACGTCCTTGGTCACGACCAGGACGCGCTCGTCCGGGGCCAGCTCGGCGTAGCGCAGCGCCACGGTCAGTCCGGCGATCCCGGATCCGACGACGACGACGTCGGCCTCGGCGGTCCAGCCGGGATCGGGGGCCGTCAGCCGCAGGGGAATCGCCGGTGCACTCATGGGCCCTCCTCGAACGGGGCTATCTCGTCAATATGACGATAATGCGTCGCTGGGGATGCGCGCGCCCCGGGCCCGCTACCGGCCCAGCCGCACCACCACATTGTCGATGAGCCGCGTCGCGCCCACGCGGGCGGCCACCGCCAGAACGGCTTCTCCCTCGTACGAGTCGGGAACCTCCGTGAACGTGGCCGGGTCGACCAGCACCAGATAGTCGACCTCCAGCTCGGGCGGGGCCTCGGCCAGCACCTTCGCGGCCGTGGCGCGGACCTGGGCCGCGCCCGGCTCGTCGGCCGCGGCCAGCAGGGCGCGCGACAGCGTAAGCGCCACCCGGCGCTCGCCGGCCGACAGGTAGCGGTTCCGGCTGGACAGGGCCAGGCCGTCGGGCTCCCGGACGGTGGGGGCGCCGACGATCTCCACGGGCACGTCCAGGTCGGCCGCCATGCGGCGGATCAGGGCCAGCTGCTGGGCGTCCTTCTGCCCGAACACGGCCAGGTCCGGGCGCACCAGGTTGAACAGCTTGAGCACCACGGTGAGCATGCCGTCGAAGTGGCCGGGCCGGGAGGCGCCCTCGACGATCCGCCCCATCTCGCCCGCGGACACGCTCACCTGGCGGCCGGGCGGGTACATGTCGTCGGCCGACGGGGCGAACACCACGTCCACCCCCTCCTCCCGGCACGCCTCCAGGTCGGCGTCGAACGTGCGCGGGTAGCGGGCGAAGTCTTCGCCCGGGCCGAACTGCAGCGGGTTGACGAAGATGCTGACGACGACCTGGTCGGCCCGCTCGCGGGCGAGCCTGATGAGTGAGCGGTGCCCTTCGTGCAGGGCGCCCATGGTGGGGACGAGAGCCAGAGTCCCGTCACGGCGGGCTTCGATCAGGTCGGTGCGGTTCCTGGCGACGATCGGGTCCATGCGCAGCCTCCGAGAACGGATCCATGCCCATCGCGGGTCACGGTCACGTCCATATGTTGCCACCCAGCGCGTCGAGCAATCGCTCGGCCTCCTCCGGTTTGAGCAGCCCCGCCGCCAGCGCCCGGTCGGCCGTGAGCCGGGCCAGCGCTATGTAGGCGTCCGCCGCCTCCGGAGCGGCCACGATCAGCGCGTCCACGTGCTTGCGCACGGTGCCCGCGTCGCCGCGCACGACCGGCCCGGTGAGCGCCGACAGGCCGAGCCTGAGCACGTTGTCGAGGGCCGCGCCGAGCAGCGGCCCGAGCATCCGCCCCGGGTGCTCGACGCCGATGCGGGCGAGCAGCTCCTCCGACTCGGCGATGAGCGTCACCATGTGGTTGGCCGCACTGGCCAGGGCGGCGTGGTAGAGCGGGCGATCGGCGTCGGCGATCCACACCGGCTCCCCGCCCATCTCGATGACCAGGGCCTCGGCGATCGGCCGCAGCGGCTCGGGGGCGGTGACGCCGAACGAGCAGCCGGTGATCCGGTTGAGGTCGTCGTCGCGGCCGGTGAAGGTCATCACCGGGTGGAGCGCCAGCGGCAGCGCGCCCGCGGCCGCGGCCGGGTCGAGCACGGACAGGCCGTACGCGCCGCTGCAGTGGACGAGGATCTTGCCGCGCAGGTCGGCGCCGGTCGCGGCCAGGCCGCCCACCAGGTCGGGCAGCGCGTCGTCGGGCACGGTGAGCAGGATGAGCTGCGCCGCCGCCATGACCTCCTCGGGCCGTACCGGCTCGACCCCGAGCCGGGCCGCGGCCCAGCGCCGGGAGGCGTCGGAGACGCCGCTGGCGGCGACGACGCGGTGACCTGCCTGGGCCAGGGCGGCGCCGAGCGCGGAGCCGACTTTCCCAGCGCCCAGCACGCCGACGGTCAGGCGCGCCGGGCGATCGGCTGCCTCCATACGTCACACCCCCGGTCGACCTGTTGGCATCGCCGACCAGGGTAACCGGCGCGTCGCCAAGAGGAAGTGACCGGTCTTTTGCCGCATGTTGCGTTACCGACAAAACGGACAGGGGCAGGGGAGCGGGTGCACCCCCTGTCGGAAGAGATGAGGAGAGGGGTTCACCGCCAGGAGCGGGCGCCGAGTCCCAGCGGACCCGACGCCCGCACTCTGTCATACCTCTCGGGCGGTGCGCGTGGCCGCCGACGCCGACAGGCGGTCACGGCGGGGCCCGGGCCGGGCAGTCCGGCCCGGGCCCTTTGACGGGTCGCTCATGAGATAGTCAAGGCATGTGGCTCACCTGGCGTGCCGCCACCCAGCGCGCGCTGTACGGCGAGGGCGGTTTCTACCTGCGCGAACGCCCTTCCGGCCACTTCCGCACGTCCGTCTGCGCCTCCCCGGTGTTCGCCGAGGCCGTGCTGGCCCTGCTGTGCGAGGTCGACGCCGAGCTGGGCGCGCCCGCCCGGCTGGATCTGGTGGACGTCGGCGCCGGCGAGGGCGTGCTGGTCACCCACCTGCTCGGCATGGCCGCGCCCGAGCTGCGGGCCAGGCTGCGGATCACGGCGGTCGACCTGTCCCCGCGGCCGGACGACCTGCCCGAGGAGGTCGTGTGGTCCGCCCGGATCCCGTCCGGCATCCGCGGCCTGGTCATCGCCAACGAGTGGCTCGACAACGTGCCGCTGGACGTGGCCGAGCAGACCGCCGACGGGCCGCGGCTGGTCCTGGTCCACACCGAGACGGGCGAGGAGCGGCTGGGCGGCGAGCCGTCGGAGGCCGACCGCGAGTGGCTGAAACGGTGGTGGCCGCTGTCGTGCGTGGGCAGCCGGGCCGAGATCGGCCACACCCGCGACGCGGCCTGGGCGGCCGTGATTTCCCGGCTCGACCAGGGGTGGGCCATCGCCGTCGATTATGCACACCCTGTGGATAACCGGCCGCGTCTTGGGACGCTCACCGGATATCGTGACGGCGCGGTCGTTTCCCCCATACCCGACGGGACCTGCGACATCACCGCACATGTCGCGCTCGACGCGTGCGCGGAGGCCGGCTGGCGGGCTGGCGCGATATCCACAGGCTTGTCCACACAGCGGGCCGCGCTGCGCGAATTGGGCGTCACCGGCGCCCGCCCCGCCCTCGACCTGGCCCGTACCGATCCACGGGGGTATCTCAGGGCTCTGGCCCGCGCCTCCGAGGAGGGCGAGCTGATCGATCCGGCGGGGCTGGGCGGGTTCGGCTGGCTCTGCCAGCGGCGGTGACCGGCGTCAGCCCGTGCGCAGTTCCAGCGCGCGCAGGCCCCGGATGACGTATCCCGGCTTCCACTCCGGCTCTCGGACGAGCTCCAGCTTCGGCGCACGGTCGAGCAGCACGCCGAACGACTCGACCATCTCGATCCGGGCCAGCGGCGCGCCCAGGCAGTAGTGGATGCCGAGGCCGAACGAGATGTGCGGGTTGTCCGCACGGCCCACGTCGAACCGGTCCGGGTCCTCGAACACCTCGGGGTCGCGGTTGGCCGAGCCGAACAGCAGCGCCACCTCCGACCCGCGCGGGATCCGCACCCCGCCGACCTCGATGTCCTCCAGCACCCAGCGCTCGAACATCTGCGCCGGCGTGTCCCAGCGCAGCACCTCCTCGATCGCGGTGGGCAGCAGCGACCGGTCGGCGCGCAGCCTCTCCAGCTCGCCGGGGTTCCTGAACAGCGCCCACCAGCCGTTGCCGGTGGCGTTCACGGTGGCCTCGTGACCGGCGTTGAGCAGCAGCACGCAGGTGCCGATCAGCTCGTCCTCGGTCAGCTCGGGGATCCCCGCCAGCGCGCTGATCAGGTCGTCGCCCGGCTTGGCGGCCCGCTCGCGGCCCAGCGCCCTGAGGTACTCGGCGAACTCCTCAGCCGCCCTGACGGCGGTGTGCTGCATCTCCTCGGTCGGGTTGAGCTCGTACATCAGGCAGATGTCCGACGACCAGGGCCGCAGCAGGTGACGGTCCTGCTCGGGGATGCCCAGCATCTCCGCGATCACGGTGACCGGCAGCGGCTCGGCCACCTCGGCGATCAGGTCCCCGCCGCCCTTCTCCACGTACGTGTCCACGAGCCCCTCGGCGATGGCCCGCACGCGCGGGCGGAGCGCCTCGACCATGCGCGGGGTGAACGCCTTGGACACCAGGCGGCGCAGGCGGGTGTGCACCGGCGGCTCGACGTCGAGCATGCCGGCCCGGATCACCCGCCAGAACGGCTCCTGGAACTCCGGCTCCGGCGGCTTGCCGAACTCCTCGTGGGTGGCGACGTGCAGGTAGGAGCGGCCCAGCCTGCGGTCGCGCAGCAGCTCGTCCACGTCGGCGTGGCGGGCGATCAGCCACTGGTCGGTGGGCTCGAAGTAGCTGACGGGGGACTCGGTCCGCAGCTTCGTGTAGACGTCGTACGGATGGGCCACAAAATCCGGATTCCAAGGATCAAAGCGCACGAATTCATAGTAGGAGGTACATCAAGCGGGTTGTTACCCCTGGTCAAGGGAGGCTCGCGATTCACGTGAATCATCGGTTATAGTCCGGGACGTAGGTCATGAGCGCCAGCGTCAAGCCCCGGCTCGCTGGCCGGCAACCCTCGCGTCCGCGGCGGGGTGCCCCGGGTGAAGACCTGGTCCGCCACGAAGTGTGGCGGGCAAGCGCGGGCTCCGTGGCTGCTCCAGGGGTCCGACGACCCCTGAGGAGGCATGCCGTGTCCACGCTGACGATCTTCGACCGCCCCCGCGCCGCTTCTGTGCAGCGCCCGCAAGCCCCTGCGCGCCCGATCCCCGCCGTGCTCGGCGCCGACCTGCGGGTCCCGGTCAAGGGCGGCACGCTCACCGGGTACGCCAACCTCGACTACGCCGCCAGCGCCCCCTGCCTGGAGCCGGTCAGCGCCGCCGTCGCCGCCGCGCTGCCCGCCTACTCCAGCGTCCACCGCGGCGCCGGGTACGCCTCGCAGCTCACCACCGCCCGCTACGAGCGGGCCCGCCGCGTCGTCGCGGCCTTCGTCGGCGCCCGCCCCGACGACGCCGTGGTCTTCACCCGCAACACCACCGACGCCACCAACCTGCTGGCCCGCTGCCTGCCCGAGGACGCCACCGTGGTCGTCTTCGACACCGAGCACCACGCCTCGCTCCTGCCCTGGCCGCGCAAGGTCCGGCTGGCGCCGCCCGCCTTCCCCGGCGAGGCCGTGCGCGCCGCCGACGACGCGCTGGCCCGGATCGACGGGCCCAAGCTCCTGGCCGTCACCGCCGCCTCGAACGTCACCGGCGAGCTCTGGCCCGTCGCCGCCCTGGCCCACATCGCCCACCGGCACGGCGCGCGCATCCTGGTGGACGCCGCCCAGCTCGCCCCCCACCGGCCGCTCAACCTCACCGCGCTCGGCCTGGACTACGTGGCCTTCTCCGGGCACAAGCTGTACGCGCCGTTCGGGGCGGGAGCGCTGGTCGGCCGCCGTGACTGGCTGTCCGCCGGCGACCCGTACCTGAAGGGCGGCGGCGCGGTGCGCCAGGTCGGCGAGGACGAGGTCGACTGGCACGACGACCCCGAGCCGCGCCACGAGGCCGGCACCCCCAACGTGCTGGGCGCCATCGCGCTGGCCGCCGCCTGCGACGCGCTCACCGCCACCGGCTGGACCCCGCTCGTCCGCGAGGAGCAGCGGCTGATCGCGCGGCTGCGGGCCGGGCTCGCCGGCATCGATGGCGTACGGGAGCTCTCGCTGTGGGGGCCGGACCACCCGCGCGTCGGCATCGTGTCCTTCACCGTCGACGGCCACCCGGCCCGCGAGGTCGCCGAGACGCTCTCCGCCGAGTACGGGATCGGGGTGCGGGACGGCAAGTTCTGCGCGCACCCGTTCGTCCGCCACCTGCTCGGCGCGCGCGAGGGCGGCTGCGCGGACGGCACCGACTCCGCCGTCCGCGCCTCCATCGGCATCGGCACCACCGACGAGCACGTGGACCGGCTGATCGCCGCGCTGCGCGACCTCGCCCGCCGGCCCGCTCAGGCCCGCTGAGGACTCACCGTTTGTGCGGGTTGGGCTGGGTCGGATCGTCGGAGAGCAGGCTGTCCACCTCGCGCCTGTCCCGGTCGTCCAGCCCGCCCGGCCCCCGGCCCTGCCTGGGCACGTCACGCGGCCGCTCGGCCGGCCGCGCGACGGCGGTGTCCTGGTCTCCGGCCTTCCTGTGGCGGAAGACCGAGTGGACGATCGCGTCGAGGCCGATCCGGCCTCCGCCCAGCGCCGCCAGCAGCAGGCAGGCCACGCCCAGCGCGGCCGCCAGCTCCCAGCCGCTGTCCTGGACGAACACCCCGTTGGCCCCGTGCACGAACACGATCGCGCCGATCATGTCGATCAGCAGCAGCAGCGCCACGACCCGGACCGCCAGCCCCAGGATCAGCAGCACCCCGCCGACCACCTCGAGGATCGTCGCGAACGCGGCCGCGACTCCAGGCAGGGGTACGCCCATCTCCGTGAACCCGGCGCTGGTCGCGCCCAGGCCCTGCGTCCATTTCTGCAGCCCGTGCGCCACGAAGATGACGCCGACCACCACGCGGGCGATCAGGGCAGCCACATCAAAGATGACCCTTTTCATCGTCTGTTCCCCCGTTCCAGACTGTCCTCCCCCGCGAAGGCAGAGCGATGCACCTCTTTAACGTTCCTTGACCTCGCGCATCGGACCCCGGCACACCCGTTCCTCGACCGGGCCTCCGGTGAGAGCATGGGCGGTATGACGGAACGCGTGGTGGGCATCGGCGCCGGGGCCAAGGAGCTGGCCACCGAGGACATGATCCTCAACATCGGCCCCCAGCACCCCTCGACGCACGGCGTGCTCCGGCTGAGACTGACCCTCGACGGCGAGCGCATCGCCACCGCCGAGCCGATCGTCGGCTACATGCACCGGGGCGCGGAGAAGCTGTTCGAGGTACGCGACTACCGGCAGATCATCGTGCTCGCCAACCGCCACGACTGGCTGTCGGCGTTCGCCAACGAGCTGGGCGTGGTGCTCGCCGCCGAACGCATGCTCGGCATGGAGCCGCCCGTCCGCGCCGTGTGGGCGCGCACCCTGCTGGCCGAGCTCAACCGGGTGCTCAACCACCTGATGTTCCTCGGCTCCTACCCGCTGGAGATGGGCGCCATGACGCCCATCTTCTACGCCTTCGACGAGCGCGAACGCATCCAGGCCGTCATGGAGGAGATCTCCGGCGGGCGCATGCACTACATGTTCAACCGGGTCGGCGGCCTGAAGGAGGATCTCCCGTACGGCTGGCTGGACCGGGTGTCCGAGACCGTCGCCGAGGTCCGCAGGAAGATCCCCGACATCGAGGACCTCATCCTGCACAACGAGATCTTCGTCGCCCGCACCCGCGGCGTCGGCGTGCTCACCGGCGAGCAGATCATGCAGTACGGGGTCAGCGGCCCGGTCGCGCGGGCCTCCGGCGTCGACTTCGACCTGCGCCGCGACCAGCCCTACCTCGCCTACCCCGAGCTGCCCGTCAAGGTCGTCACCCGCTCCGCCGGCGACTGCCACGCCCGCTTCGAGGTGCTGCTGGAGCAGGTCAAGGTCTCGCTCGACCTGGCCGACGCCTGCGTCGACCGGCTCCGCTCGCTGCCGCGCGGGCCCATCAACCAGCGCCTGCCCAAGGTGCTGAAGGTGCCGGAGGGCCACACGTACGCCTGGACGGAGAACCCGCTCGGCATCAACGGCTACTACCTGGTCTCCAAGGGCGACAAGACGCCGTGGCGGCTCAAGCTCCGCTCCGCCTCCTACAACAACATCCAGGTGCTGCGCGAGCTGCTGCCCGGCAACCTGGTCTCCGACATGGTGGCCATCCTGGGCTCGCTCTTCTTCGTGGTCGGCGACATCGACAAGTGACGGCCCGCTACCTGGTCGTCCGTAGTGCCCCGGCCTTCAGGCCGGGGGTGAAGCGGACTCTCCCGCGGCAGGCAAAGACGAATCGCCGTCAAGGTGATTCGTCGTGCGCGTCGTCGGCGAGCGCGATCTCAAGCAGGTGCACGATCTGAGAGTTCAGGGATCTCCGCTCGGTCTCGGCGCGGGCGACCACCCGGGCGTGAACGTCATCAGGAAGCCTGAGCGTAATCCGAATCATGACACCACTCTAGTGTCGCGTCGGATAAGGTCGAGCCGTGCAGCTCCGATACAACTTCCGCCTCTACCCGACCCCGGGCCAGTGCGCCGCGCTGGCGCGGGCGTTCGGGTGCGCCCGGGTGGTGTTCAACGACGGGCTGCGCGCCCGGCAGCAAGCCCACGCGGCCCATCTGCCGTACGTCTCGGACGGCGAGTTGTCCAAGCGCATCATCACCGAGGCGAAGAAGACCCCGGAACGGTCCTGGCTAGGCGAGGTGTCGGCGGTGGTGCTCCAGCAGGCGCTGGCCGACCTGAACACCGCCTACCGCAACTTCTTCGCCTCGCTGGCAGGGAAGCGGAAGGGGCCGAAGGTCGCCCCGCCCCGGTTCCGGTCCCGCAAGGACCACCGGCAGGCGATCCGCTTCACCCGCAACGCCCGATTCCAAGTCACGACGGGTGGGAGACTGCGCCTGCCGAAGATCGGCGACGTTCCGGTGAAGTGGTCGCGCCGTCTCCCGTCCGAGCCCTCCAGCGTCACCGTGGTCAAGGACGCGGCCGGGCGGTACTTCGCCTCGTTCGTGGTCGAGGCCGCCGCCGAGCCGCTGCCGCAGACGGCCGCCGAGGTGGGGATCGACCTGGGGCTGACACATTTCGCGGTGCTGTCGGACGGCCGGAAAGTCGGCAACCCCCGGTTTCTGCGCCGCGCCGAACGGCGGCTGCGCAAGGCACAGCAGGCCCTGTCGCGCAAGGCGAAGGGGTCGAACACCAGGAAGAAGGCTGTCGTCAAGGTCGCCCGTGCTCACGCGAGGGTGGCTGATGCGCGCCGGGACTTCGCACACAAGCTCTCCACGACGATCATCCGCGAGAACCAAGCGGTGATGGTGGAGGACTTGTGCGTGAAGGGCCTGGCCCGCACCCGGCTGGCCAAGTCCGTGCACGACGCCGGATGGTCGGCGTTCGTGAGCATGCTGGAGTACAAGGCCGCCCGCCACGGCCGGACCCTGGTGAAGATCGACCGCTGGTTCCCCAGCAGCAAGCTGTGCTCGGCCTGCGGGGCACTCGCCGAGTCGATGCCGCTGAACGTCCGGGCCTGGGCCTGCCCGTGCGGGGCGGTCCACGACCGGGACGTCAACGCCGCCAAGAACATCCTCGCCGCCGGACGGGCGGAGAGGCTAAACGCCTGCGGAGGGACCGTAAGACCCGCCGCCTAGCGGAGGGCAGGACCCGTTGAAACAGGAAGCCACAGAGGTGCCGCACGCGCGGCACGGACTGAATCTCCGGCCCTTCAGGCCGGGGAGCGCGTCAATCGGGGCGCGGGTCCTCGGAGTCGCCGGGGACGCGGCAGCAGTGTTCGAGGAAGAGGGCGGCGACCACGAGGGCCACGCAGGCCAGCAGCGAGCCGCCCGTCACGAAGAACTCGGCCCGCGGCGTCTGCTTGTCGAGCAGAGACGCCGTGTGCAGGACGAAGCCGCCGAACAGGCCCGCGAACAGCGCACCGGCGTACGCCGACGCCTTGGCCAGCGCGACCAGGCGGGCCACCGCCAGCGGCTCCACCGGCTTGGTGCCGGGCTTGCGGGCGAGCCTGGCCCGCGTCATCCACCCGGTGTAGGCCTCGCCGACGGCCAGCAGCAGCACCGTCGGGATCGCCGTCCACGGCACCAGCCACATGCCGGAGTACGTCTGCCTGACGAACAGCCAGCTCAGCAGCGCGACGACGACGAAGACCCCGACCAGGACGACGGGGCGGGTGGGTCTCAATCGGGCCTCTGCAGCTTCAGGTCAGGGCGGAGCCGGACACCCCGCTGGTCGAGCCCCGCCAGCAGGTCGGCGATGCGGCCCTTGCCCGGCAGCTCGCCCTCGGGGTCGATCCGGGACCACGGCAGCAGCACGAAGGCCCGCTCGTGGGCCAGCGGATGGGGCAGCGTCAGCTCGGGGTCGTCGCTGACGGTGTCGCCCACCATGATCAGGTCGATGTCGAGCGTACGGGGCCCCCACCGCTCCTCGCGGACCCGGCCGAACGCGGCCTCGGCGCTCTGCGCCCGCTCCAGCAGGGTGGCCGGGGACAGCGTCGTCTCCGCCAGCACCACCGCGTTCAGGTAGGTGCGCTGCCCCTCGGGGCCGCCCACCGGGTCGGTCTCGTAGACCGGCGAGACCGCCACGAACGTCAGCCCCGGCGCGTCGAACAGCGCGTCGACCGCGCCCTGCAGCGTCTGAAAGCGTCTGCCCAGGTTGCTCCCGAGCGCCAGCACGGTCTTCATCGGCGCCTCCGTTCGATCGTCACCACCACGTCGTCGAACGGCAACGGGATCGGCGCGGCGGGCTTGTGCACGCTCACCTCCACGGACTGGACCGGCTCCCTCTCCAGGCAGACGTCCGCCAGCCGCTGGGCGAGCGTCTCGATCAGCGCCACCGGCTCGCCCTCGACGACCTTCACCAGCGCCTGCGCCAGCTCGCCGTAGTCGACGGTCTTCGCCAGGTCGTCGCCCGCGGCGGCGGGCGCGGTGTCGAGGAAGAGCGTCACGTCCACCACGAACTCCTGGCCCAGCTCACGCTCGGCCGGCAGCACGCCGTGTCTGCCCCGGGCCCGCAGCCCCTTCAGCGCGATCCGGTCAGCGCTCAAGCTCGTCTTCCTCCTCCTCGTCCTCGTCGCTCTGCAGCACCGGCGAGCCGTGGTGCATCCACAGCCGCCAGCCCTGCGGAGTGCGGACGTAGACGTTGCTGGCCACCACCTTGCCCGCGGCGAAGCTGGACTCGCCCTCCTCACCCGCCGTGAGGATGTTCTCCACGCAGGTGAGCACCGCCAGGTCGCCGAGCACGGTGGTGTTGACGTCGGTGAGCACGAACTGGATGTAGGTCGTGTTCGCCATGATCAGCGCCCACGACCGCAGCACCTCCGCCCGCCCCGCCAGCAGGGACCAGCCGGGATGCACGCAGCTGACCTGACCGTCGGGGGTGTCCTCCGCCCAGATCTCGGTCATCCGATCCAGGTCGGCGTCCTCGATCGCGGTATAGAACTCCTGGTTGACGGTCTCGATCGCGGCGGTGTCGACGCTCATGTGTCAGCTCCGGCTCTCTTCCATGCTGCTGCCACGCGTACGGCATCGGCATTGGGACCCACGGAGTGGACCCGTACGCACCAGGCGCCGTCACGCGCCGCCAGTGCCGTCACCGCCAGTGTGGCGTCGTCGTTGCGGTCGAACGGGCGGGGCGTGCCGTCGGGGTCGGCGAGCAGCCGCCCCAGGAACCTCTTGCGCGAGGCCCCTATCAGCAGCGGGTAGCCCAGCTCCGTCAGACGGGGGATGGCCGCGAGCAGCGCCCAGTTGTGGGTGGCGTTCTTGGCGAAGCCGAGCCCGGGGTCGAGCACGATCTGCTCGCGGGAGACCCCCTCGGCCAGCACCAGCTCCACCCGCTTGAGCAGCTCCTCGCCGACCTCGGCCACCACGTCCTGGTAGACGGCGCGGTTCTGCATCTGGTCGCTGTGGCCGCGCCAGTGCATGACCACGTAGGGCACACCCGAGGCGGCCACCACGCGCGGCATCTCCGGGTCGGCCAGGCCGCCGCTCACGTCGTTGACCAGGCACGCGCCCGCCTCGACGGCGGCCCTGGCCACCTCGGCACGCATCGTGTCGACGCTGACCGGCACTCCCTCGGCCGCCAGCGCCCTGATCACCGGCACCACGCGGGCCAGCTCCTCGTCGAGCGGCACCCGGGCGGCACCGGGCCGGGTGGACTCGCCTCCCACGTCGATGATGTCGGCGCCCTCGGCGACCAGCTCGAACCCGTGGCGGATGGCCGCCGCCTCGTCGAACCAGCGCCCGCCGTCGGAGAACGAGTCGGGGGTGACGTTGACCACGCCCATGACGAGACACCGGTCGACGTCCGGCAGACCTGGCACTCTCGTCATGAGGCCAAGCCTAGGCGCTCGCTCATACGTGGCGATATCGCGGGTGCCCAGATGTGGATAACGATCCCTTCGCGCTTCAAGCGCGGGCGGACTTCCCGTGGCGCCGCCAGCCGTCAGCGCCCCAGGATCAGCGCCATCGCCTCGGCGCGTGTCTTGTCGCTCGTACGGAAGTCGCCCCGGACGGCGGAGGTCACCGTCTTCGCGCCGGGCTTGCGCACGCCGCGCATCGTCATGCACAGGTGTTCGGCCTCGACCACCACGATCACGCCGCGCGGCTCCAGCACCCGCATGATGCCGTCGGCGATCTGCGAGGTCATCCGCTCCTGCACCTGCGGCCGGCGGGCGTAGACGTCGACCAGCCTGGCCAGCTTGGACAGGCCCGTGACCTGGCCCTGCTCGTTCGGGATGTAGCCGACGTGGGCCAGGCCGTAGAACGGGACGAGGTGGTGTTCGCAGGTCGAGTAGACCTCGATGTCCTTGACCAGGATCATCTCGTCGTGGTCGACGTCGAACACCTTGTTGAGCACGTCCTCGGGGGTGAGCCCGAGGCCGGAGAACTGCTCCGCGTAGGCGCGGGCGACCCGGGCCGGCGTCTCGAGAAGACCGTCGCGGTCGGGATCCTCGCCGATGGCGTAGAGGATCTCGCGCACGGCCTTCTCGATCCGGCCGTAATCCACCTCGTGACTTTTCACGCGGAGTCCCCGGAAGGCAGCGCACCCTGGCGGCCCTGGTCGATCGAGCCGTTGCCGTACTGCTCCTTGGGCGTCAGGATCGGCGGCCGGTCGGACGGGAGCCGCTTGCCGTAGCCCGCGTAGGACGGGCGGTGCTCCTTGACGACCACCGGCGAGAAGATCTGCAGCACCTGCTCGCGGGAGAGGGTCTCCTTCTCCATGAGCTCCAGCACCAGGTTGTCGAGCACGTCGCGGTACTCGACCAGGATGTCCCACGCCTGGTCGTGCGCCGTCTCGATGAGCCGGCGGACCTCTTCGTCGATCGTGGAGGCGATCTTCTCGGAGTAGTCGCGCTCGTGGCCCATCTCGCGGCCCAGGAAGACCTCGGCCTGGCCGCTGCCGAACTTGCGGGCGCCCAGCGCCTCGCTCATGCCGTACTCGGTCACCATCCGGCGGGCGACGGCCGTGGCCTTCTCGATGTCGTTGGAGGCGCCGGTGGTGGGCTCGTGGAAGACGAGCTCCTCCGCCGCGCGGCCGCCCAGCAGCATCGCGAGCTGGTCCATCATCTCCGACCGGGTGGCCAGGAACTTGTCCTCGGTCGGCAGCGTCATCGTGTAACCGAGCGCCCGGCCCCGGGACAGGATCGTGATCTTGTGAACCGGGTCGGAGTTCGGCAGCGCGTGCGCCACCAGCGCGTGACCGCCCTCGTGGTACGCGATGATCTTCTTTTCCTTGTCGGACATGACGCGGGTCTTGCGCTCGGGCCCGGCCATGACCCGGTCGATCGACTCCTCCAGCATGTCCATCGTGATCAGCTTCTCGTCGGCGCGCGCGGTGAGCAGCGCCGCCTCGTTGATCACGTTCGCCAGGTCGGCGCCGGTGAACCCGGGCGTCCGGCGGGCGATGACGTCGAGGTCGACGTCGGGCGCGAACGGCTTGCCGCGGCCGTGGACCTTGAGGATGCCCTTGCGGCCCTCCAGGTCGGGGCGGTCGACGGTGACCTGGCGGTCGAAGCGCCCGGGGCGCAGCAGCGCCGGGTCGAGGATGTCGGGCCGGTTGGTCGCGGCGATGAGGATCACGCCGCCCTTGACGTCGAAGCCGTCCATCTCGACCAGCAGCTGGTTGAGCGTCTGCTCGCGCTCGTCGTGACCGCCGCCCAGGCCGGCGCCGCGGTGGCGGCCGACGGCGTCGATCTCGTCGATGAAGATGATCGCCGGGGCGTTCGCCTTCGCCTGCTCGAACAGGTCGCGCACGCGGGAGGCGCCGACGCCGACGAACATCTCGACGAAGTCGGAGCCGGAGATCGAGTAGAACGGCACGCCGGCCTCACCCGCGACCGCGCGGGCGAGCAGGGTCTTGCCGGTGCCGGGCGGGCCGTACAGCAGAACGCCCTTGGGGATCTTCGCGCCGATCGCCTGGAACTTGCCCGGGGCCTGGAGGAACTCCTTGATCTCGTGGAGCTCCTCGATGGCCTCGTCGGCGCCCGCGACGTCGGCGAAGGTGGTCTTGGGGGTGTCCTTGGTGATCAGCTTGGCCTTGGACTTGCCGAAGTTCATCACCCGGCTGCCGCCGCCCTGCATCTGGTTCATGATGAACAGGAAGAGCAGCACGATGATGACGATCGGCAGGAAGCTCACCAGGATGCTGAGCAGGATGTTCTCCTGCGGCACCTCGGTGGTGAAGCTGTCGGTCCGGTTGGCGTCGACCTGGGCTTGCAGGTCGTCGGTCAGCTTGGCGCCGTAGCCGGAGACCCAGTCGGACTGGATCATCTTGGTGGGCTGGTCGCCGGGTCTGACCTCGATAGCGTTCTTGAGCGTCAGCTCGATCCGCTGATCCTTGTCAATGATCTTCGCGTTGCTGACGTTGCCGGTGCGAATCTGCTGGAGCACCGTGGACGTGTCGGCCTGCTTGAAGTTGCCCCCGCCGCTCCACAACTGGGTGACAAGCAGGAGCAGCACGACGATGCCCAGGATCCACAGCAGTGGCCCACGTGTAAATCGCTTGAGATCCATCCGATGCGGAACCCCTGGCGGGCCCGTCCCTTCCCTGACCATGGCCTGGAACCCCGGGCAGGACCCGGGGCCGCGGCATCCCGACGCCGCGAAATCTGACTACCCGAAGGGGACGCTGGGTCACCCTCCCGTCGTCAGAAGGTACACCGGACAAGCGTGCGGAGACACCGCCCGCTACAACCGGCCTTGCCCTACCAACGTACGTCACGGCACGCCGTGTTCCCGGTCGTTCCCGGCCATCTGTGGATCGTCTCAGGTATAGACGTGCGGAGCGAGAGTCCCGATGAAGGGGAGGTTGCGGTAACGCTCGGCGTAGTCGAGGCCGAAGCCGATGACGAACTCGTTGGGGATGTCGAACCCGATGTACTTGACGTCTATGGGCACCTTGACCGCCTCGGGCTTGCGCAGCAGGGCGCAGACCTCCAGCGAGGCCGGGTTGCGCGACTTGAGGTTCTCCAGCAGCCAGTGGAGGGTCAGGCCGGAGTCGATGATGTCCTCGACGATCAGCACGTGGCGGTTCATGATGTCGGTGTCGAGGTCCTTGAGCACCCGCACCACACCGGACGACCGGGTGCCGGCGCCGTAGGACGACACGGCCATCCAGTCCATCTGCACCGGCACGTGCAGGGCCCTGGCCAGGTCGGCCATCACCATGACGGCGCCCTTGAGCACGCCCACGAGCAGCAGCTCACGGCCGGCGTAGTCGGCGTCGATCCGGGCGGCCAGCTCCTTGATCTTGCTCTGGAGCTCGTCCTCGGGGATGAGGACCTTCTCCAGATCGTCGCCCATGTCGGCAGCGTCCACCTGTGGTTCCTTACGCGATGGGTCTGATGGCGAGTATCAGGGTGCCATATCGCCGGACGGCGGACAGACCCCCTGGCAGGTCAACCGCCTTCTGTCCGCGCCAGGCTACGACGAGCCTCTCCACGGCGTGCACGTGGGTGGCCGACAGCGCCCCGGACGGCGCCCCGGCGGCGATGGCCGCGCGGCGGAGGACCCGTCGCCGTACGGCTCCTGGAAGCGGTTCCAGAGCCTCCACCGACAGGGTGACTCTTCCCGGAATATCGCTTAGAGCGCAATTTTTGTAGGCCCGGTCCGCCCACTCGTCGAGCGCATCGGCGTCCTCCCGGGCGAGCGCCGCCGTCCGCGCCAGCGCCTCCGCCACCCCCGGGCCGAGCTCCTTCTCCAGTACGGGAAGCACCCGCGACCGCACCCTGACCCGGGTGTAGCGGGGATCCTCGTTGTGCGGGTCGTCCCACGGATCCAGGCCCAGCGCCGCACAGGCGGCGACGGTCGTCCGGCGCGGAATCCCCAGCAGCGGCCGCCGGTACAGCCCGCTCACCGGCGCCATCCCGGCCAGCGACCGCAGCCCGCTCCCCCTCGCCAGCCCCAGCAGCACCGTCTCGGCCTGATCGTCCCGGGTATGACCGAGCAGCACGGCCGCGGCCTCCGCCCGGCCCGCCGCCTCGTCCAGCGCCCGGTATCTGGCCTCACGCGCCGCCGCCTCCGGCCCTCCGGCCGTGCCCACCGTCACGGTCAGCACCTCGCCGGACTCCAGCCCCAGCTTCCCGGCCAGCTCCGCGACCCTTCTCGCTCGTACGTCCGAGCCTTCCTGCAGTTGGTGATCCACCGTGACTAGGGCGGCGCGCAGCCCGGCGCGCGGCGCGACGAACCCCAGTGCGGCGGCCAGCGCGAGCGAGTCAGCGCCGCCGCTGCAGGCGGCCAGCACCAGCCGCCCGCGCTCCAGATCGGCCAGCGACTCACGCACGGCCCGGCGGACGTCGGCTACGGCAGGATGCGGTCCCACGCCCCCATTCTCCCGGCCGAATCCCTTGCCCCGATCCGCCGAGCCCGTTGCCCAGGACCGTCCAGCCCGGAGGTCTCCTTCCGAAGCACGGCCCCGGACCGTCCGGCTCGGAAGGCTTCCCGGCCGGACCACGGCCCCTTGTTCGGAAGGTCTCCGGGCGGCTAGCTCGGGAGGGCCGGGGTGCCGATGACGCGGCGGATCCAGGCGTCCGGGTCGGAGATCTCCGCGGGGGTCGGCAGCGTGTTCGGCGAGGTCCACACCCGGTTGAAGCCGTCCATGCCCGCCTTCTCCACCACCCGGCGGACGAACGCCGAACCCTCCGCGTACTGCTTCATCTTCAGGTCTATGCCCAGCAGGCGGCGGATCGTCTTGTCGAGCTTGGTGCCGCCCTCACGGCGGCGGGCGAACTTGGACCGGATCTCCGCGACCGACGGCACGACCGACGGGCCCACCGCGTCCATCACGTAGTCGCCGTGGCCCTCCACCAGGGTCATCACGGCGGTGAGCCGGTCGAGGATCTCCTTCTGCTGCGGCGACTGGATGACGTCGATGAGGTTGCCCTCGCCGCCCCGCACCACGTCCGTGATGGTGTCGGCCGCGTTGCGCAGGCGGTCGACGAGGGTCGGCAGGTCGAGGTCGGAGGCCAGCAGGAACTCGGTCATCTGCGAGCGCACGTACTCGCGCAGCCAGGACACCCCAGTGAACTGCACCCGGTGCGTCTCCTCGTGCAGGCACACCCAGAGCCGGAAGTCGTGCGGGTTGACGTTCATCTCGCGCTCGGCGTGCACGATGTTGGGCGCGACCAGCGTCAGCCTGCCGGTGGGCTCACGGCCCGTCGGGTCGGGCGGCAGGAACAGCTCGTACTGGCCCAGCACCCGCGAGGCCAGGAAGGCGAGCACGGCGCCCACCTCGACGCCGGTGATGCGGGAGCCGACGGCGGTGACGATGGCGGGAGGCTGGTTGGCGCTGCCGGCCATGCGCTGGGTGAGCGGCTCCAGCACGACGCGGAAGCCCTCGACGTTGGCCCTGATCCAGCCGGGGCGGTCGACGACGGTCGCCGCCTGCGGCGCGGTCTCGGTATCGATCTTGGTGAACTCGCGCACGTGCCCTTCGGCCTCACGCGAGAGCGTACGGAGCTCGGCGACGGCCTGCCTGGCCTCCTCGCGGGTCACTTGAGGACCGGGGCGCACCAGGCGCGTGCCGGTCGAGACGGCCAGATCCCAGTCGATCACCTGCATACCCATCACCGTACGTGCTTCTCGCCTGCCCCGCGAAGACCCCCGAAGAGCGCCGTTGTCCGGATTGGGGAAGGTGGGAACGCGGCGAGGAGCGCCGGGCCTGGGCTGAGCCCGCGGGGAGCACCGTTGTCCGGACTGAGAAAGGTGGGAACGCAGCGAGGAGCGCCGGTGCCGGACCGACCAGCGCGTGATCATCAGGCTCGGGCGACGATGGCGGCGAGGCGGTCCAGGACCGGTTCGGCGTAGACCGGGACGCGGTCGGCCATGAAGGCGAAGGCGAGGACGCGGCCGTCCTTGCTGGTGGTGAGCCCGGCGAGGGTGTTGACGTTGTTGAGGGTGCCTGTCTTGGCGCGGACGAGGCCGACCTGGTCCTTGCTGTCGGGGCCGACGAAGCGGCGGCCGTTGCCGAGGGTGCCGGAGAACCCGGCGACCGGCATGCCGGAGGCGACCGTGTTGAGCGCGGGCTGGTCGGGTGAGGTGGAGAGGGCGATGAGGCCCGCCATCGCGGCGGCGCTGATCCGGTTGCGGGTCGACAGGCCGCTTCCGTCGTACACCTGGATGCCGTCGCCGGCGCCGAGGCGGCGCAGCACCTGCGGGATGGCGCGGGCGACGCCCGCGAACGACGCCGGCTGGCCCTCCTTGATCGCCACGTGCCGGGCCAGCGCCTCGGACAGGTCGTTGTCGCTGTACGTGAGCGCGTGCTCGACCAGGGCGTAGACCGGCGCGGACTCGACCTTGGCCAGCTCGGCGGCGCCCGCCTGCGCCTGCCCCGGCTTGACCGGCCCGGCGACCTTGATCCCTCTCTTCTTCAGCAGGGCCGCGAAGGCGTCCGCGGCGTGGCGCGAGGGGTCGGCGACGCGCGGCTGGTTCTGGTCGGGGTTGGCCCGCCCCTCGTCGATCGCGAGCGCGTGCACGGGCGCGACGTGCCCGTCGGGGATGTAGCCCGGCTTCCAGCCGGGCCCGGTGTCGGGTCCGGTGTAGAGCGAGGTGTCGTACGAGAGCGTGACCCGGGTCGTGCCCTGCCGTTTGAGCGCGGCGGCGGTACGGGCGGCGAGCGTGGCGATGGACGCCTGGGCGGGATAGCGGGTCGGCTTGGCCTTCGGCCCGGCGAGGAGGGGGTCGCCGCCGCCGACCAGGACGATCGCGCCCGGTGTCGCGCCCTGCACGACGCGGGTGGCCAGCCGGGTGTCGGGGCCGAGCGAGGCCAGCGCGGCGACGCTGGTGACGACCTTGGTGGTGGAGGCGGGGGTGATGCCGGTGTCGGGGTCGTGGGCGAAGACGCGCTCACCGGTGGAGGTGTCGATGACGACCGCGCCGACCCTGCTGCCCAGCGCTTGGTCACCCAGCGCATCCGTGAGCCTGCGGGTCAAAGTACCCTTGGACGGGAGAGGTCCGTCTCCTGGCCTCGCCGCCAGGCCGGCCAGCACTGGTCCCGCGGTGACCACGGGGACTTCGGGAGGCGCGGTCTCGGCCGGTGGCGGCTGCTTCGTCAGCGCGCTCAGGGTGAGATCGTTGTCAACCGCATAGAAGCCGGTGACGATGGTCACGACCTGCAGCAGGGCGAGCGTGGCCAGCATCACCCACCGCTCGTGCCGTACCACGTCGTCCTGACCTCTCATCCTGGAGTTCGCCTACGAGACATTAACGCCCGGCCGGTGTTTCCGGGGGGCGCGAGCGGAGGAACCGCGGTGGAGTTCGACGTTGTCGTTGAGATTCCCAAGGGGCAACGGAACAAGTACGAAGTGGACCACGAATCCGGCAAGATCAGGCTTGACCGGCTGTTGTTCACCTCCACGCAGTATCCCGCCGACTACGGATTCATCGAGAACACGCTCGGTGAGGACGGCGACCCCCTCGACGCGCTGGTGCTGCTGCAGGAACCGACCTTCCCCGGCTGCTACATCACCTGCCGGGCGGTCGGCATGTTCCGCATGACCGACGAGAAGGGCGGCGACGACAAGGTCCTGTGCGTCCCCGCCACCGACCCGCGGATGGCTCACATCCAGGACATCCACCACGTGGCGGAGTTCGACCGCCTGGAGATACAGCACTTCTTCGAGGTCTACAAGGACCTGGAGCCGGGCAAGTCGGTCGAGGGCGCCAACTGGGTGGGCCGCATCGAGGCCGAGGCCGAGATCCAGCGGTCCTTCGAGCGGGCCAAACACTGACTCACGGACGGGGCCTGGTGGCGCCCACCAGGTCCCGTCGCCACATGGAGGCGACGCGCACCACGTCGCCGGTCTGCGGGGCGTGCACCATCAGGCCGCGCCCGACGTAGATGCCCACGTGGTGGATGGTGCGCGGGTCGTGCTTGTTGTGTCCGAAGAAGAGCAGGTCGCCGCGGCGCAGCCGGTTCAGCGGGACGTTCGGGCCGGACGTCCACTGCGTGCCGGTCCAGTGGTCGAGCCGCACCCCGGCCCGTTCCCACGCCCGCATCGTCAGACCTGAGCAGTCGTAGCTCCGCGGCCCGGCGGCGGCCCACAGGTAGGGCTTGCCGAGCTGGGTGAGCGCCCAGTTCGCGGCCCGGTCGCCGTTGCTCGACCCGCGGCTGAGCGGCACCCGGAACCGCCCGGCGACCTGTCTCCTGGCCAGCCGGTCCGCGCGGTCGCGCGCCGCGTCCACCCGCCGTCGCAGGGCGTCGCGCTCCGCTGTCAGCGTCTTCGTCTCGCGTTTCTGCCTGGCCAGCGCCTTCTCCGCGGCGGCCTTGGCGTCGGCGGCGGCGGTGGCGGCCGCCTGCTGGGCGTCGTACGCCTCGGCCGCCTGGGCGCGCAGGATCGCGGCCACCTGCTGGGCGTCGCGCATCCGGGAGAGCACCTGGGCCCGTTCCCTGCCGAGCTGTCGCAGCGTGCCGGCGCGGTGCAGGTAGCCGTCGTCGTGGCCGGCGTCGGAGCCGGGGATCACGGCGGGCAGCCACATCCCGCCGTACGCCTGCGCGGCCATCACCGCCACCGGCTCCCGGGCGCGTTCGACCTCCTCTTCCGCCGACGTCAGCCGGGCCAGCGCCCGCTCGTGCGACTCCTCCGCCCGCCGCAGCATGACCAGCTCGCCGTTGTACGCCTCCACCCGCCGCTCGGCCTCGGCGGCCAGCTCCTCCAGGCGCGCCTGCGCCTCGGCCAGCGCGGCGCTGGCCCGGCCCAGCTCCTGCGCTCTTTCCCGTACGTCCTGCCGCGCCTTGGCGATGTCACGGGAGGGGGGAGCCGGCTCGGCGTGCACCGGCGGGCTGAGCGTGACGGCCAGACAGGCGAGCAGGATTCCGGCTCGGACGTGCATAGAATCCCCCCGCGGTCACTCTATGCACACAGTTCCCTACTGTTACCGATACACACTCCTATCCCACCAGTCACACCAGCGGGGTTTCCACTGATCCGAGTCTCAGAGGAGATCACCTATCCCGCGGCAGTCGGCGGCGGGGTTGGGGGTGCGGGAGACGCGGTCGGGGTCGGCTGGGGCGAGGGCGTCGGCACCGGGTCCTGTGTGGGGGTCGGGGTCGGCGTCGGCCGGGTCGGGCGGATGGTGGGGCGGTGGGTCGGGCGAGTGGGCCGATCGGTGGGGCGGTGGGTCGGGCGGGTGGGGGTTGACGTGGGGCAGGGGGTTTTGGGGGTCCGGGTGATAGGGGGGCCGGTCGGCTCGCCGGGTTCCAGGGAGGAAGGGCTGCCGCCGCTCTGGGGGGTGGTGGGCGCGGGCTGGGGGGCGCGGGTGGCCGGGGTCGACCCCCGGGTGGTGGGGACGAGGGCCCGGGTCGTCTCGGCGGCGGGTGAGACCACCCCGTCCGGCGGGGTGGTCTCACCCGCGGTGGCCACGTCGAGCGGCCGGATGCCGGTGCTGTCGACGCGCGGCTCGGCGGTGGCGTCGCTGCGGTGCCAGGGGAGGCTGGGAGGCTCCCCGTCCGGGGGGAGCGCCGCGGTGGCGAGTCCCGGCGGCTCGGAGACCTCCTTGCCGAAGTAGTCGAAGATGCCCGCTACCGCCACCACGGTCGCGACGACCGCCACCGCGCACGCCACCGCCCGGGGCCAGGTACGCGCCTTCCGCTCGGTGACGAGGGGAAATCCGGCGCTGTCCAGCGTCTGCGACCGCCGGGCGACGTACCGGCGGTAGAGGAACAGCTCCGGGTCGACGAAGCAGCTCAGCACCCGGACCCGGAGCGCCTCCGGGAGCGTGACCTGGGGCAGCAGCTCGAACACCTTCGCCGCCGACACCTGCCGGTTGCGGTGCGGCGAGCAGGTCTCGCACCGGGCGAGGTGGCGGACGAGCTGCTCGCGCATCCCGGGCGTCAGCTCCCCGGTGTAGCCGGTGAGGATGGCGGCGCGTTGCGGGCAGTCGTACGGGCCTTTCATGGCGAGGATCTCGGCGGTGATCGCGTCGCGCAGCCGGTCGCGCGCCTGTTCGCGGACGGCGTCGAGGCGGCGCGCCGGGACGCCGAGGACGGCGGCGAGCCCGGCGGTGGTCAGCCCGTGCCGGGTGTCGAGCTCCAGCACCTCGCGGTCGGCGGCGGGCAGGCTGTGGACCGCGTGCCAGGCCATGACGCGCAGGTCGGCGTCGTCCGGGTCGTCGGGCTCGGGCGCGCCCGCCAGGGCCTCGCCCGCGTCCTGCGGCCCGGCCGCCCGGCGGCGCCGGCACTCGCTCCTGGCCAGCGCGTACAGCCAGGGGCGGAGCATGCCGGGGTCCGCCAGCGAGCCGGCGTGAGCCTCCGCCGCGATCAGCGCGTCGCGCAGCGCCACCTGGGCGCTGTCGGCTTCGCGGAGCAGGGACCAGCAGTAGCGGTAGAGGCTCTCGGCGTACGCGTCGTAGAGCGCGGCTAGGGCACCGGAGTCGCCGGCACGCAGGGCGTCGACCAGAGCGCGGTCAGTCATGTGACCGAAGGTAATGGAGTCGTAACTTGTAGTTCTACCGATTCCGCGCGATTCACATCCCTTGTCACGAGCAAGCCAGAAAATCGTTTGGCATTTCGCCGGTATTTACCGGTTTGTTTACCCCGACGAGCCTGAGAGGAGTTCACTCCCCCGGTCCGTCTGGAACGGCTCGGTCGTCGGCTTGACCGTGTGCATCGGCATCGCGCCGCCCATCGCCAGTTCCTCGTACGGGCGCGCGGTCGACCCCCAGGTGCGGGCCGTCACCTCGGTCCTGCCCACCTTCGACCCGGCCGGCAGCCCGGTGACGGTGAGGATGAAGCGCGGCGGCCGGCCCGCCTGCACGTCGTCCACGAACGTGCTGCCGCCGCCGAGCAGCTTGCCGCCTGCGTCGCGCAGCAGCGCGCTCACCACCAGGCTGCTCGCGGGCAGCCGGTACGGGTTCGCGACGTATCCGGTGACGAGGTACGAGCCGTCCTTCTGACGGATGGTCTGCACCCGCGACACCGGGAACGGGCGGAAGGCCGACGGCACCCGGGACGCCTGCCGCCACTGCGCGGGCCGGTACTCGACGTTGACCTTGGCGGGTTTGGCGGTCGCGGTGGTCTCGCCGGTGAAGGCGAGCGACCCGCCCGGCGGCACGGCGTCGAGCGGCTGGTCCATCCGGAAGACCTCGCGGCCTCCGGCGTCCTTGCCCACGACGGTGGCCACGACGTGCTCGCCGAAGTGCCACGGGTTTCCGTTGGCCAGGACGCCTGACCAGGTGACGGCGTACGCGTCGCCCGACTTCACGACGTTCGACGCCTGTTCCATAAGGGTGAGCGGTTTGAGCTGCTGCTGGGCCGGCTCCTCGGACGAGCAGCCGGCGAGGCAGATCGCCCCGAGTGCGAGGAGGCTGACGATTCGGCTACGCGGGATCACTTTGCCGTGATAACCCGGGCATGGGCACGTCCGGCCCCTGACACGCGCCGGGCGTACCAACTCTTTGATTTACCATCAGGCTCTTTTATCGGGCGCGGACGACCCGCTTTTCATCCCAGACCGGCTCCGCCGCTTCATAAACCTCGCCATCCGCGCCGAATATCAAATAGCGATCGAAATCAGCCGCGAACCACCGGTCGTGGGTGACCGCGAGCACCGTGCCGTCGAACGCCTCCAGCCCTTCCTGCAGCGCCTCGGCGCTGGCCAGGTCGAGGTTGTCCGTCGGCTCGTCGAGCAGCAGCAACGTGGCCCCGGACAGCTCCAGCAGCAGGATCTGCAGCCTGGCCTGCTGGCCGCCCGACAGCGTCTCGAACCGCTGCTCGGCGACCAGGCCCGCCAGCTCGTAGCGGGCCAGCGCCTTCATCGCCTCGTTCTTGAGCTTGGCGTGCTCGATCATCACGATCTCGGCCGGGGTGCGGCCGAGCAGGTCGGGCCGGGCGTGCGTCTGGGCGAAGTGGCCGGGCACCACACGGGCGCCGAGCCGGGCCGTGCCGGTGTGGCGGACCTCCTCGCCCGCCAGCAGCCGCAGGAAGTGCGACTTGCCGGAGCCGTTCGAGCCGAGCACCGCGACCCGCTCGCCGTACCAGACCTCCAGGTCGAACGGCTTCATCAGGCCGGTCAGCTCCAGCCGCTCGCAGATGACCGCGCGCTTGCCGGTGCGGCCGCCCCGCAGGCGCATGCTGATGTTCTGGTCGGCCGGCGGCGTCTCCGGCGGCCCCGCCTCCTCGAACTTGCGCAGCCGCGTCTGGGCCGCGTGGTAGGCGGCGGCCAGGCCGTCGTTGTAGCGGGCCTTGTTCTTCAGCATGTTGACCAGGGCCTTGAGCTTGGCGTGCTCCTCGTCCCAGCGCCGCCGCAGCTCGTCGAGGCGTTCGTTCCTGGCCTTGCGCGCCTCCGCGTACGTGGCGAAGCCGCCGCCGTGGATCCAGACGCCGCCGGACTCCACGGTGACGATCCGGTCGGCGGCGTTGGCCAGGAGCTGGCGGTCGTGGCTGACCAGCAGCACGGTCTTCGGGGTCTCGCGGAGCTGCCCTTCCAGCCACTCCTTGCCCGGCACGTCGAGGTAGTTGTCGGGCTCGTCGAGCAGCAGCGTCTGGTCGGGGCCGCGCAGCAGCGCCTCCAGCACCAGCCGTTTCTGCTCACCGCCGGAGAGCGTGGCCACGTCCCGATATTTCACGCGATCGTACGGAACACCCAGCGCGGCGACCGTGCACGTGTCCCACAGCACCTCGATCTCGTACCCGCCGGCGTCGGTGTAGTCGCTGATCGCCTGCGCGTAGCGGAGCTGCGTCTTCTCGTCGTCGCGCTCCATCATGGCCAGCTCGGCCTGCTCCAGCCGCCCGGCCGCCTGCCGCACGGCGGGCGGCGCCACGCTCAGCAGCAGGTCGTGGACGTTGCTGCCGTCGCGCACGTTGCCGATGAACTGCCGCATCACGCCCAGCCCGCCGGAGGACACCGCGTTCCCCTCGACCGGCTGCAGGTCACCCGCGATCAGCCGCATCAGCGTCGTCTTCCCGGCCCCGTTCGGCCCCACCAGCGCGGCCTTGACGCCTTCGCCGATGCGGAACGACACGTCGTTGAGCAGTGGCCGCCCGTCGGGCAGCACATACGTCAGATGAGCGACCTCGACGTGTCCCACGACACTTCCCCTCCTCGATCTCCGTGGAGGGTACCTGCCGGTTACGCAGCGAGCATCCGATTTTTCCGCCGCCGACCCGGCTAAGCGGGCACGGCTCCGTGCCACGAGTGGACGTTGCCGTCCGTCCAGCGGTCGAGGAGTTCGGTGTCGTGGCTGATGGCGAGGACGGCGGCGCCGGTCCGCTCGCGGTAGGCCTCGATGCGGGAGACCAGGTGGGCCTGGGTGGAGGCGTCGAGCATGGTGGTCATCTCGTCGCAGATCAGGTACGCGGGCTCCAGGGCGAGGGCGCGGGCCACGCAGGCGCGCTGGAGCTGGCCGTCGGAGACCTCGTGGGGGCGGCGGGTGAACAGCTCCCGGGTGAGGCCCAGGTCCTCGGCGAGCTCGTAGGCGCGGTCGAGGGGGCGGCGGGTGGCGCGGAGGGGTTCGGTGAAGACGTCCTCCAGGGTGAAGCGGGGGTCCACGGCCATCCGGGGCTGCTGGAAGATCAGGGCGACGCGGGTGCGCTGCGGGGCGCGGTGGCGCCAGCGGCTGATCGGGTGGCCGTCCATCCGTACGGTGCCGCGGGAGGGTCGCAGCAGGAGAGCCAGCACGCGGGCGAGGGTGGATTTGCCGCAGCCGCTGGGCCCGGCCAGGCCCAGGGTCTCGCCGGGGCGGAGCGCGATGGAGACCCGGTCGAGGACGCGGTGGCGGCCGAAGGAGACGGTGATCTCCTCGGCCTCCAGGCCCGGGGCCTGCTGGGTACGGGTGTCGGGGACGGTCAGGGTGCTGGTCGGCTCAGACATGGTGGCAGGCGACTCCGTTCAGCTTGGGCTGCTCGTCGCAGAGCGGGGTGGCGAGCGGGCAGCGGGGCTGGAAAGCGCAGCCCGCCGGGAGCCGGGTGAGCTCCGGCGGACGGCCGGGGACGGGCTTGAAGGCGCGCGTCGGGAGGGCGTCGAGCAGTCCTCGCGCGTACGGGTGGCGGGGGCGGGTGAAGAAGCTCTCCGCCTCGGCCAGCTCGACGATGCGGCCCGCGTACATGACGGCCACCTCGTCGGCGACCTGTTCGGCGGCGCGCAGGTCGTGGGTGATGAGCAGGACGGCACGGCCCTCGTCGCGCAGCCGCCGCAGCTCGGTCATGGTGGCGTCGACGAGCGGCCGGTCCAGGCCGGTGGTGGGCTCGTCGGCGATGATCAGCGGCGGGTCTCCGGCGAGCGCGAGGGCGTTGGCGACGCGCTGCGCCATGCCGCCGGAGAGCTGGTGCGGGTAGCGGTCGAGGTCTTCGGGGCGCAGGCCGGCGCGGGCGGCGAGCGCGTCCGGGGTCTCGGTACGGCCGAGCTCGCGCAGTGTCTCGGCCAGGTGGGCGCGGGCGGTGCGGACGGGGGTGAGGTGGGCGGCGGGGCTCTGCGGGATGAGGCCGATCCGGCGGCCTCTGACCTGCCGGGCCAGCGTCTTCTCCGGCGCCGTGATCAGGTCGAGGGCTTCCCCGGAAGAGTCCGTGCGGGTGGCGGTGGGGTCGAGCCAGGCGTGGCCGGTCACGGTGGCGTTGGCCGGGAGCAGGCCGAGCAGGGCGTGGGCCATGACGGACTTGCCGCATCCGGACTCGCCCACGAGCGCCAGGCAGCGGCCCTCCGACAGCTCGAAGGAGGCGTCGGTGACCGCGTGCACGGTCGCGCCCGGGATGCGGAATCTGACGGTCAGGCCGTCCACGCGCAGCTTCACAGGACCAGCTCCGATCTCCAGCGCGGGTTGGCGCGATCGCGCACGTGCTGGGCGAGCGCCGACAGGGCCAGCGTCGGCAGCAGGATGAGCAGGCCGGGGAAGAGGCTGGACCACCAGTCGCCGGCCAGCAGCGACCGCTGCCCGTCGTTGATCATGTTGCCGAGCGAGGCCATGTGGGGCGGCAGGCCGAGGCCGAGGAAGCTGAGCGCGGTCTCGTGCCAGATGGCGTGCGGGATCATCAGGACGGTGGCGAGCAGCAGGTGCGGGGCCAGGTTGGGCAGGAAGTGCCGCCGGATGACGCGGGCCCGGGTGGAGCCGCCGGAGATGGCGGCGTCCACGAACGGCCGGCCGCGCAGCGACAGCACCTCGGAGCGGACGATGCGGGCGGCGGTGGTCCAGTGGGTGACGGCCACGGCCACCACCACCGCGGTCGGGCTGGGCGCGAACATGGCCACGATGAAGACGCCGAACAGCAGGTGCGGCAGCGAGTTGAAGCCGTCCACGACCCGCATGAGCAGCCGGTCCACGAGCCCGCCGAGCGTCCCGGCGACGAGCCCGACCAGGCCGCCGATCACGACGCTGACCACGGCAGCGACCAGGCCGACGAGCATCGAGACGCGCAGCCCGTAGATCGAGCGCAGCAGCACGTCACGGCCGACCTCGTCGGTGCCGAACGGGTGCGCGAGCGACGGCGGCAGACCGGCCGAGCGCAGGTCCACGAGCTGCTGGTCGAGCTGGGCGACCAGCGGCACCACGAGCGCGGCGAGCACCAGCACGGCCAGCGTGGCGACGGCCAGCACGGGCCGCCGCCCCGGGCGCCGGCCGGCGGTGGCTTCGACGGCGGCCATCAGCTCACCCCCAGCACGCGGACCCGCGGGTCGGCCAGGGTGTAGGCGAGGTCGGCCAGCAGGTTGCCGAGCACGACGGCGATCGTGGCCAGCAGGGTGAGCGCCGCCAGCAGCGGGAAGTCCACCGCCAGCGCGGCCTTGATCGTGGTCCCCGCCACGCCGGGCAGCGCGAACACCGCCTCGACCAGGATCACCCCGGTCACCAGTTCGGGCACCCGGGCTCCCATGATCGTGATGAACGGCAGCAGCGCCGACCGGAGCGCGTGCCGTACCAGCACGGTCCGCTCCCGCAGCCCTCTCGCCCGGGCGCCGAGCACGAAGTCCTCCCGGAGCACGCCGATGACGGACTCTCGCACGTACAGGAGCAGCCACGAGGACTGCGAGACCGCGAGCACGAGCACCGGCAGCGTGAGGTGGCGCAGCAGGCCGGTGAAGGTGACCTCGGTGGCGGCGGCGTCGGTCAGGCCGCCGGCGGGCAGCCAGCCGAGCGACACCGCGAACACCCAGATGGCCAGCAGCCCGACCCAGAACACCGGGGCCGCCTCGGTGGCGAAGGCGCCGCCGGTGAGCGCCCGGTCCAGCCAGGAGTCGCGCCGCCAGGCGGCCAGCGTGCCGAGGACCAGGCCGATGGCCAGCATGACGACCAGCGCGCAGCCGACGACGAGGAGCGTCCAGCCGAGCCGTTCGCCGATCACCTGGGTGACGGGCAGCCGCAGAGACCTGGACTCGCCCAGCTCGCCCTGGAGCAGGTTGCCGAGCCAGGTGGTGTACTGCTCCAGCAGCGGCCGGTCCACCCCCCAGTTGGCGCGGATCTCGGCCATGATCTCCGGGCTGGTCACCATCGCCCGGTCGCCCAGATACTGCCGTACGGGGTCGAACGGGGACGCCTTGGCCAGCACGAACATCCCGAACGTCACCGCGAGCAGCAGCGGCACGGAGAAGACGAGCCGCCAGCCGATGATCCGCAGCCAGGTCACGGCGCGGGCTTCCAGTCGGTGACCGTGCCGAGCAGGCCGGCGGTGGCGTGCTCGTGTGCCTCGATGCCGGTCTCCAGGCCGGTCCAGCTTCCGCGCACGACGTAGACGTGCTTGAGGTACACCAGGTACACCCAGGGCGCGTCGTCGCTGATGACCTGCTGGAACTCGTGGTACGCCTTCTCCCGGGCGGCCTGGTCGGCGGTCTCGCGCCCGGTTTCGAGGAGCCGGTCCACCTCGGGGTTGTCGTAGTGGCCGGGGTTGAAGTAGCCCTGGCCCGCGTACGCGGAGTGGAACAGCTCGTAGTTGGTGTGGTCCGGGTCGTACGGGGTGCCGAAGCCCATGATCAGCGCGTCGGTGTCCATGCGCGGGTCGATGGCCTCCCATTCGAGCCCGGCGAGTTGGATGTCGATGCCGATCCGCTTGGCGTCGGAGGCGAAGGCCAGGGCGAGTTCCTTGCGCAGCGAGTCGCCCGCCGGGTACATGAGCGTGAACCGCGCGGCGGTGCCGTCCTTGACCCGGATGCCGTCCGGCCCTGCCTTCCATCCGGCCTCGTCGAGGAGCTTCCCGGCGGCCTCGGTGTCGGGGCGGGCGGAGCCGGTCACGGCCGGGTTGTGCCAGTCGGTGCCGGGCACGACGGGCCCGAAGGCGGGGCTGCCCGCGCCGGCGAGGATCGCCGACACCATCGCCTCCCGGTCGACGGCCAGGTCGAGCGCCTTGCGGATGGCCCGGTCGCCGGTCACCGGGTGCTTCATCGGGAACATGATGCCCCGGTAGTCGGCGCTGGGCGTCTCGTGGACGGTGACGCCCTCCTGGTCCTTGAACCTGGCGGCGGCCTTGGGCGGCAGCTCGGTGGCGGTGAACTCGCCGGCCGCCATCCGGGTGGCGCGCGCGTTGTCGTCCGAGGTGTAGGCGAGGACCAGCGAGCGGATCGCGGGCGCGCCGTTCCAGTACTTCTCGTTGGCGGTCAGCGCGATCTTGTCGCCCTTGGTCCAGGAGGTGAAGGTGTACGGGCCGGTCCCGACGGGGGCGTTGCCCAGGGCGGCCAGGTCGGAGCCCGCCGGGATGACGCCGAGGGTGGCGCGCTGGAGCACGGGCGCGTACGGGTGCTTGAGGTGGAAGACGACGGTCCGCTCGTCGCTCGCCTCGACCTTCTCGATGGCCGCGTAGTCGCCGCGGATGGGCGAGTTGTTCTCGGGCGCGAGCACCTGGTTGTAGGTGTACGCGACGTCCTCGGCGGTCAGCGGCCTGCCGTCGTGGAAGGTGACGCCCTGGCGGAGGGTGAAGGTGATCTCGGTGCCGACGGCGTCGGGGACGCTCTCGGCGAGCGCGGGGTGCAGCTTCAGGTCAGGGGTGCGGCGCAGGAGGCCGTCGAAGATCAGCGAGCCGCCGTCGGGCGAGTATCCGAGCACCGGGTTGAGGGTGTCGGGCTCGGAGCTGAGCCCGAAGACGACGGTCTCCTCGCTCACACCCGCGGCGTCCGGCTCCGTCGGCGCCGCGCATCCGGCGATCGCGAGGAGCATCGCCACCAGCAGTACGAATCCACGACCCATGCAGGTGACGCTAAAGCCCGAAGTTCCTAATTGCAAATCCTTCGCAATTACGACTCCGTATCGGACAGGTCGGTAGAAAACTACCCGAGCAGGGCTGCTGCCCGTTCACGCAGCCCCTCGGAGGCCTTCGCGATCGCACCGGCGTCGTACGGCGGAGCCGGGTCGTACTCGATGACCAGCTGCACCGCCTCGGCGGTGTCGGCGCCGGAGGCCCGCCCGAGCAGGTCGAGCGCCATGTCGATGCCGGCCGACACCCCGGCCGCGGTGACGATCTTGCCGTCGGCCACCACCCGCTCGGTCACCGCCTCCGCCCCGGCCCCGGCCAGGAAACCGGTCACCGCCCAGTGGCTGGTCGCCCGGCGCCCGCGCAGCAGCCCCGCCGCGCCCAGCAGGAGCGAGCCGCTGCACACCGAGGTCGTCCAGCGGGTGTGCGCGTCGGCCTCGCGGATCCAGCCGACCAGGGCCTCGTCGCCGAGCGCGTCGAAGGTGCCGACGCCGCCGGGCACCACGATCACGTCCGGCCTGGGCACCTCCTCGTAGCTCGCGGTGGCGGCGATGCTCAGGCTGCCCCGGTCGTCGACCACCGGCCCCGGCTCGGATGCGACGAACGTCACAGTCCAGCCGGGCGCGAACGCCAGCACGGTGTACGGGCCGACCGCGTCCAGCGCGGTGAACCGGTCGTAGAGGGGGATGGCGACGTGCATCAGCTCTCCTTGGTGTGGAACCGGCGGCGGTAGTCGCCGGGTGAGACGCGCAGGTGGCGGCGGAAGACGCGGTAGAGCGTCTCGGGCCGGCCCAGCCCGGACTCCCGGGCCACGCGGTCCAGCGGATGGTCGGTGATCTCCAGCAGCCGCCGGGCCGCGTCGGCGCGGCTGCGCTCCACGTACCTGCCCGGAGACGTCCCGGTCTGCTCGGTGAAGACGCGGGAGAAGTGCCGCTCGCTCATGCCGGCGCGCCTGGCCAGCGCGGGCACGCTCAGGTCGGCGGCCGGGTTCGCGTCGATGAACGCCTGCAGCTCGCGCAGCGGCTCACCGCGCGGGGCGGGGACGCTCATCGCCGTGCTGAACTGGCTCTGCCCGCCCGGCCGGTGCAGGTAGACGACCAGCCCGCAGGCCACCCGCCGGGCCAGCTCGTGCCCGTGGTCCTCGGCCACCAGCGCGAGCGCCAGGTCGATGCCCGCGGTGACCCCGGCGGAGGTCCACAGGTGGCCGTCGCGGATGTAGATCGCGTCCGGCTCGACCGTGACCCCCGGGTACCACGTGCCGAGCTTCTCGGCGACCAGCCAGTGCGTGGTGGCCCGCCGCCCGTCCAGCAACCCCGCCGCGGCCAGCAGGAACGCGCCGCTGCACACGGACGCGGTCCGGCGCGCCAGCCGCGACAGCCTGACGATCTCCGACACCGTCTCCGCGTCACGGGCGTGCGTCATCGTGGTCAGGCCGCCGACGACCACCAGCGTGTCGATCGGGCCGCCGACCTCGCGCAGCGGCGTCCGTACAGCGACCTCGACACCGTGCTGCGCGGGCACCTGACCCACCCGAGGCGCGGTGACCTCCACCTCGTAACCGCCCTCCGCCACCAGGTCCGCCGCCGCGAACACGTCGGCGGGACCGGCGAGGTCGAGCAGCTGGAAGCCGTCGTAGACCACCAGGACGATCCGCCTTCTCATGACTTCCATGCTGGTCAGGGGCATCTGGTGACGTCAATGACACGGGAATTGCGGATTACGCCATCGGCTTTACCCGGAGGCGCGCGCCATGACCTGGAGTATGCGTACGCACACGCTAGGTTAGCGATATCCCCCCAGCGCACCGACAAGGAGGCTCCTGTTGAGGCTGTCCGCCTTCGTGGCCGGCGTCCTGCTCGTCCTGCTCGTCCCCGGGGTGGCGGAGGCGAGCCCCCGCTCGGCCTGCTTCCACGGCCGGGTCTGCCTGTACGCGGGATTCCAGTACAACCGCGGCCAGGTCGACCTCTGGCGCGACTTCGTCCGCGACGACGCCAACCTGGCAGACGACAACTGGCTGCGATGGGACTACACCGACTCACTCCAGAGCATGAACAACGAGACCAGCTCGATCAAGAACCGGATCGGCTGCCCGGTGACACTCTGGCAGAAGCCCCACTTCACCGGCGCCCACAGCACCTTCGGCCACGGCTCCGGCGACCGCTACCTCGCCAACAACACCATCGGCAACAACCGCGTCAGCTCGATCGACATCTGGTGCCGATGATCAGGCTCCTCGTCCTCGGGCTGGTGGTGTCGGTCGCGGCCGGCTGTACGACCGCGCCGCCGGAAGAGCCCGACGTCGCCGCGGTCGACGATTTGAAGCTGCCGTTCGACGCCTACAAACCGGCGCCGGGCCAGCGGGCGCTGCTCAACACCGCCCACCGCGCCCTGGTCGCCCGCTGCCTGAAACGCCGCGGCGTCAAACCCCGCACACCGCTCCCGGCCGCGCCCGTCGACCCCGGCAACTCCCGCCGCTACGGCGTCGCCGACCCCGAACAGGCCCGCCTCTACGGCTACCACCTCCCCACCGAGACGCCCTCACGTGCGAAGAAGGCCCGCCGGGTGAAAGGGCAGATCGAACGGGCGCTGTACGGGCCCGACGGATGCGAGGAACAGGCGGCGGCCCGGCTGGGAGCGTCGGACCGGGCGCCGTGGCGCTGGCTGGTCCGGCGCGACGCCCGCACCCTCGAACGCTCCGCCGAACGCCCCGGCGTCCGCGACGCCGTGGCGCGCTGGGCGGAGTGCATGAAAGCCGCGGGCCACCCGTACCCGTCACCGGAGGCCGCGATCGGCGACTCCCGCTGGGACCTGGAGAAACCCGCGATCAGCGACGACGAGAAGCGGACCGCCGTCGCCGACGCCACCTGCAAGTGGTCGTCGGGGCTGGTGTCCCGCTGGCACGCGGCCGACGCCGCGCTGCAGCGCAAACTGGTCCACAAGCACGCGGGCCGCTTCGCCCTGCTCCGCACCGACCTGAACGAACGCGTCCAGCGCGCCACCGCCATCCTCGAACGCCACCGCTCCGCCAAACAGAAAGACGCCGCACACCCCGACACCACCGAACCCCAGCGGAGCCCAGAACACCAGGGATAGGCGGGCCCGCCAGAACACCCGGGATAGGCGGGGCCCGCGCCAGAACAGAACAGCCCGCCCTCGTCGCGTGGAGGTGGCCGGGGTCGCGGATGAGGGACGTGGCCGGGGTCGCAGATGAGGGACGTAGCGGGGTCACAGACGAGGTGGGTGTGGCGGGCGACGAGTGTCCGAGCGGTGACGCTTGGGGTGGCTAGCTGGTGATTTTGGTGAGGAGTTGCCGTAGCTGCTCGATCTGGGACTTGCGTGACTCCTGCACCTTGCCCGCCCAGCGGGTCGCCTCCGGGTTCACGCCCTCGCGGATCTCCGTCGCGGCCATCTGGACCGCGCCTTCCTGGTGGGCCATGAGCATGGCGAGGAGCTCCGGCTCGAACGGGTCGGCCGTCTTGAGGGCGGCGATCTTCTTCCGGTCGGTCTCCAGCAGCCCGCCATGATGATCGTGCGCCCCGTCGGGCGGCGTGAGCGGCTGCCCCCAGGCGTGCAGCCAGCGCAGCATCATCTCCACCTCGCTCTGCTGCGTGCTCGCGATCGCCGCGGCGAGGGTCTTCAGCTCCTCCGTGGTGGCCCGTTCCGCGCCGACCTTGGCGATCTCGATGCCCTGCCGGTGGTGCTGCACCATCATCTGGGTGAACATCACGTCGTCGGCGTTCACCGGCGGCTCGCCGGATCCGCCCGTGCCGCAGGCGGCCACGAGCAGCAGCGCCAGGGCGGCCAGCCAGCGCGGCACCACCCCGGCAGTGTTCTGGCCCACCGGCGCTCCCCTGGGGCATGCGGTAAGAAACCTTCCCAGGTTTGGGCATACCCGCCCGATCCGTCAAGCGGTCACCAGTGCAGGCCCGGGCTCAGCACATGCCCGCCGAACGGGCCCTCACCGGCCTTCCGCCACCCGGCCCGCGTCGCGTACTCCGACCCGTACGGCGGTCTGATCTCGTGCCAGCCGCAGGTCTGGACCTGCCCCTCGGCCGTGAGGTGCATCTGGTGGCACTTCAGCTCCTTGGTGACCGGCTTCTCCAGGAACGTGTCGTACCCCTGCACCACCATGTCCGCCCGGGTGCCCGCCGGGCCGCGCAACCGGTTCCTGATCAGCATGCGGCCGTCACGGACCCGGACGCACGCCTCCAGCTGGACCCCGTCCCCGGCGTCGGTCCACGGACTGCACCGCTCTCCGGCACCCTGCCCGGCCGCCGCGACGGTCGTCGCGGGCGGCGGCTCCCCGGCCCAGCTCCGGCCCGCCAGCATCCCGCCCAGGAAGGAGATCACCGCGGCGGTCGCCGCGGCGATCGCCGCGGTCATGAGCGGCACCGTCCTGCGCTCGACCGGCCGCGACTGAGGAGGGAGCGCGCCCGACCGCGACGGGGGTGGTGGGACGTCCGACCCAGACGTGGGCGGGAGGGCATCCGGCCGCGGCTGAGCAGAGAGCGCGTCTGGCCGTGGCTGAGGAAGAAGCGCGTCCTGCTGCGGCTGAGGAGGGAGCGCGCCCGGCCGCGGCGGGGGCGGGAGGGCGTCCGGCGGCGGGGGCGGGAGCGCGTCCGACCCCGACGGGGGCGTATCCGACCCCGACGGGGGCGTGTCCGCGCGGTCGCGGTACTCGGCGGCCTTGGCGCGCCAGCCGCGCTCCTCGCTCTCCAGTCTGGTGCGCAGCTCGTCGATGCGCTCGCCGAGCGCGGCCAGCTCGCGGGCTCGCTGCGGGGGCAGTTCGAGCACGGCGGCGATCTGCCGCATCGCCTCCGCGCCGGGCAGGCGGTTGCGCTCGCTCAGCTGGCGGGCTCCCGACAGCCATCGGGAGATGAGTGAGGGGCTGGCGTCCGCGACCCGGTTCGCGAGGAATTTCTGCGGGCGTCCCCGAGAGCGCAGCGCCTCCCGGATGCCCTCCGCCGCCTCGTCCAGCGCCGCGGCGAGCCGGTCGACGAGCTCCTCGAACGTCCCCATCCTGTGTGCGGCCCCTTCCCCGCAATTGCACATCAGAGCGTGAAACCGCAGGTGAAGCCAGGTGCGCAAGAGGGCGCAAGTGTGCACACGTCGCACCCCCTGGCATCCGCCGGCGGCACCGGGCCAACCTGCTTCCAGCAAACGCCGCCCATGCTCGCACACCGGTGCGAGCCGGAACCGAAGAGGAGGCCTCGTGCGATCGCTGATCGTCGGGCTCGTCGCCGCCATTACCCTGGCCGGTCTGCCTGCCACTGCGTCCGCCCAGTCCGCACAGTCCGCCCAGTCCGCCCAGTCCGCCCAGTTGCCGCAGTGCTCAGGGAAGCGGGTCATGCGGGAGGCGGTCTACACCCGGCAGATGCTGAAGGCCGCGTACATCCACGTCTTCTACGACTCGCGCACGGCGACCGCCTGCGCGTTCCTCAACTCCACGAACGCCACCTGGGGCACCAGGAAGCACATGACGATCATGCTGAAGCAGTGCGCCCGCCCCAGCGGCAGCTACGGCCGGTGTGACGGGCAGCTGCAGTCGACGGCCAAGCGCGGCTGGTACTCCGGCCGTACCGACACCGCCCGGCTGACCGTCTCCCGCGGCTGCCTCATGGCGACGGGCCGCGTCCACTGGGGGAAGCACTACGGCCTGTTCTCCACGAAGTCCAATCTCTGCGTGCGCGGCTAGTGCAGGGGGACGGTGTTCCAGGGGCTGTCGGGGGCGGCCAGGAGGGCGCGGTGGGCTTCCAGCACGGAGGTGTACCAGTCGCCGAACGCCTCCGCGTCGAAGTGCAGGCAGCGGCCGAGCACGTAGCCGGCCGAGAAGTCCGGCCACGAGAGGTACGAGGCCTGCACCGCCTTGCCCGCCCGCTCGACCGCCCCGCGCAGCTCCTGCTCGGTGGCGTATCGGGCGCCCAGGCCCCAGCGGGCCACCATCGTGGCGCGGCCCAGGTCCCACGCGACGACGGTGCGCACGTATCCGTCGGGCGGGAGGAGGCCGTCGGCCCGGAAACGTGACTCGTACCGCATGATCTTGCCGACCAGGCCGCGCAGGCTCACCGACAGGTCGTCCAGCTCCTCGCCGGAGACCTCGCCCTTGAGCTGCTCGCGGATGCTCTGCTCCACGCAGTCGCGCCACATCACCGGGTCGACGCGCCGCTCGCCGGTCTCGCGGGCCAGCCAGAGGCGGGCGCCGAGCACGTACTCCCACACCCAGGGGCTGAGCTCGGCGGCGAGCAGCCGTTCGACGGTCTCCAGCCAGGTGTCGTGGTCCTCGATCCCCCAGCTTCCGGCCAGCCGCTCGACCTCGCTGCTGTAGCCGGCGCCGTGCCAGTCGAGGGTGTTCCAGGCGTCGCCGTTGCCGTAGCAGAGGTGGGCTCCGCAGGCGAGGCCGCGCAGCAGGTCCACGTCCTGGGGGACGCCGGTGCGGCGGGTCTCCACGCGGTCGCAGGTGCCGTCCGGTTCGAACAGCTCGTCGTGCAGCCGGAGCCAGGTGTCCCATTCGTCCTCGGCGGCGAGGAAGGCCCTGGCGCACGGTGTCGCGCCGTTCACCATGAGGATGCGCACGCCCTCCGGCCAGAGCGCGACCAGGCCGCGCAGGGTGATGAACTCGTACACCACGTCCGGATGCGGTCTCGGCAGCACGCCCGCCGTGTAGACCTGCACCAGCCGGTGCCCGTCCGGCAGCGTCGTCACGTGCAGCGGCGCCGCCCCGTCGCTGCCCTCGGCGTCCGCGAGCGCCACCGGCCGGTAGAGCCCTTCGGCGGCGACGATCCGCAGGTAGTCCAGGTGCGCCTCGTCGCTGCCGTCGCGGCAGAGCTCGTAGAGGCGCTGTTCCCGGAGCGCGGGGGCGAGCCACCGTTCCCCGTCCGGCGGGTCGTCCACGTTCGGGAGAACTTCGTCGTGCGTCTCGTCCTCGGACAGCATGGGCACGAAATATAGCGACTCAATGGATCATGTGACGAAGCCCGGTACTGGAGTTCACGTAGCGGTTGATCGTCTCGCAGCCTCGCGGGGTGTCGGCCTGGTCGGCGAAGGCCGTAGCGGCCCGCAGCCCGGCGGCCAGGTCGCCGAGCAGGATGCTGTTCATGCTGTTCTCCCCGTAAGAGATTTCTGCGACGCTCGGTCGAGCGCCGTCGCTTACGGTGCGGCAGCGGGTCGTTCATCACCGATGTATCAGGGCGTAGTCCTGAAAAGTGCACACTCGACATGCGAGGAGCCAGGCTCATGACGGAGTTCACCGTGGAGGTCACCATCTCCGCGCCGGTCGCGGACGTGTGGCGGGCGCTGCGCGACCCCGAGCAGATCCGGCACTGGCACGGCTGGCAGGCCGACGGGCTCGACCAGGAGATCGACCTCATCTACGCCCAGCACGTCACCGAGTCGCCCGAAGAGCGCTGGATGGAGGTCCAGGGCGGCGACAGGTTCGAGCTGGCCGACGCCGGTGAGGGCCGGACCCGGCTGCGCATGACCCGCGCCCCGCTCAGCGGCGACCCCGAGTGGGACGCCTACTACGAGGACGTCAACGAGGGGTGGCTCACCTTCATCCAGCAGCTCAGGTTCGCCCTGGAGCGCCACCCGGGGGCCGATCGGCGCACCGTCTTCCTCTCGGGTCAGGGCACCACGCCGGCTGGGCTGGACCCGCTCGCCGCCCTCGAACCCGGCGCGCCCTACGAGCACGCCGCCGCCGGGGAGCGCCTTTCCGGGACCGTCTGGTTCCGCTCCGAGCACCAACTCGGCCTCACCGTGGACGGCTGGGGGGACGGTCTGCTGATCGCCTCACACCTGCCGCCCTCCGCCGTCCATCCCGAGGGCATGGCCATGATGATTTTGACCACGTACGGTCTGACGGACGAGGAGTTCGCGGGCCTGGAGGAGCGCTGGAACACCTGGTGGTCCGCGGCGGTCCCGGCCTCCTGAGCCGCGAAACTGTCGGGGGCCGCTGCCACACTGCGCGGGTGCCGACATCCGATCTCGCTCCCATCGCCACCTTCTGGGACTCTTCCGCCGACTCCTTCGACCAGGAGCCCGACCACGGTCTCCGCAGCCCGCACGTCCGCGCCGCCTGGTGGCTGCGGCTCACCGAGTGGCTGCCCACCGCCGCCTCCGACGTTCTCGACCTGGGCTGCGGCACGGGCTCGCTGACTCTCCTCCTCGCTCAGCAGGGTCACCGGCCCACCGGGGTCGACCTCTCCCCGCGCATGATCGAGCAGGCGGGGCGGAAGCTGGGGGAGGCGGGCTTCGAGGTGCCCCTGCTGGTGGGGGACGCCGCCGATCCGCCCGTCGAGCCGGGGTTCGACGCGGTGCTCGTACGCCATCTGCTGTGGACGCTGCCCGCGCCCGAGGATGCGCTCCGCCGCTGGCTGGGCCTGCTCCGGCCGGGCGGGCGGCTGGTGCTGGTCGAGGGCCGGTGGAGCGCTTCCGCCGGGACCCCCTATGCGGCGGGATCTCCGCGGCTGCCCTGGATGGGCGGGGTGCCCGCCGACCGGCTGGTCAGCGCGCTAGCCCCGATGGCGCGGGTGGTCCGCCATGAGCGGCTGGACGACCCGGCGCTGTGGGGCCGCCGGGTGGACGACGAGCGCTACGTGCTGGTCGCCCGCCCGTCGGAGGGCGGAGCAGGCGGTTCCGGCGCGTCCTCCGAACGGGCCGGCACGTCTTCAGTGCGGGCTGGGGCGGTGATGAGGTCGGCCGAGCCGTAGAGGATCACGACCAGGGCGGCGAGGCTGATGAACCAGACGACGGCGAGGGCGGGTCCCAGGGCGGCGTAGCCGAGCCCGGCCATCGTGCCGAGCACCGAGAGGCCGGTCACGGTCCAGCGCAGCACGTCGACGACCGCCGCCCTGGAGCCGTGCCCGTCCGCGCGGAGCCGCCGGACGACGGCGTCGGCGATCAGCCAGACCGCCGTGATGCCGCCCAGGTTGTCGGTGTAGCCGATCACTTGCACGGCGGCGGTGGGTTCGAGGTCTCCCGCGTTCAAGACGGCGAGCTGGTCGATCGCCGAGACGCAGACCATGACGAGGGCGACGGCTCGGGCGCGGTCGAAGGGCTCTCCGACGGGGCCTCGGAGGCGGTCCAGCGCCGAGGCGCACAGGGCCCATCCGACGGGGTTCAGCAGCAGGTCGAAGTTGTTGATGCGGAAGCCGCAGTACACCACGGCCAGGCCGCCGGCGATCTTGGCGAGGGGGCGGACTCCGACGGGGTTCCCCTGGTAGGGCTGGGTCAGGGCCATACGTCGCGCACCGCCTCGCTGCAGGCCCCGGTGGAGAGCCATTGCTGCCAGGCGATGGGGACGCCGCCGATGCGCGGCGAGTCCCACACCGTCTCGGCCGTGCCGGAGTGCAACCACGTGCGATAGGTGTAACGGAGCGGCTGGGGTTCGTGCGGTACGGCCGTGCAGTCGGTGATGACCACCGTCGCTTTCACCATCTCGAACCCGCCCGGGGACACGGTGACCTCTTTCGTCTCCGTGTCGGCGAAGCGCATGCCGGGGATATCCGTTGATATGCCGGTCAGAACGAAGGGGGTTATTCCCTCGTTCTCAACGTCGATAGTCAGGTGGGTGGTCAGCTCCCCGTTCTCGTCCACATACGTGAAGAGGCCGGTCGCTCCCCAGTGGATGTGCGGCGTTATCGCGCCCGAACTCCAGAAAACCGCGGCGAGCGCGGCGAGTGACAGCGCCGCCACCATTGCGGCGCGTAATCGCACGACGTAAGCACGCCGCGTGGCGATACCAAATTGACGTCCTATCGGCCGCGGTGCTCACCCCGGGCCAGGCGTCGGAACGGGAACTCCCCGGATACACGCCGCCGCAGCCCTTCCACGGGGGCAGTGCGGAATTCGAGAAAGTGACTGAATACGACCGGCCCGCCTGCGCCTTCAACGTCGTGCGGCCCGATCCCTGTCAGTCATGGCTGGTCAACGGCGAGCCGTTCCCCCAGGCCGCCCCGTACGTCATCGTCGGCGGCGCACCACCCCGCGTAGCGCCCTTCGAGCTCGGCCCCGACCGTAAAACCGTCGTCTACCTGAGCAGATATGACCACCGCATGACGTACCAGAGGCAGGACGAGACCCACCCCCTCACCGACCCCCTCGCCGGCTCCGCCGTACCGGAGGTCACCTTCGCCCGGCAGAACCGCTATGTCGCCCTGGCCAAGAACGGCGCCCAGATCTTCGATACCAAGACCTGGAAGACGCTGTCGATCCCCGAGGCCCGGCAGGTCCACGACCTCAACGAGAGCGGCATCGTCGCCACTACCCCGTCGAAGGTGCTCGTCCTCGACCACCGGGGCCGCGAGCGCCTGAGCCTCCCCGTCCGCACGTACGCGGAGAACGTCATCCCCGACACGTACGTCCTCTCCCCCGACGGCCGCCGCCTGGTGATCCTCCGGAACGCGACCCAGGTCGAGACCTTCGACGTGGGCCCCGGCAGGCGCGTGTCCAGGGCCGCCATCCGCGGCGACACGATCGTCGAGGCCGTCCTCGGCTGGACCGAGCAGGGACGTCTCCGGGTCCGCGACGGCTGGGACGTCGTCTACACCCTCGACCCGATGACCGGTGACCTACGCCGGCACTGAGCGCTCGGTGACCTCTATGTAGTCGCGGAGCACCCGGCGGGTCCGGGTGAGCGTGTCGATCCGCTCGTCCAGCCCGTTCAGCCGGGCCCGCAGCGTCTCCAGCAGCTCCGGGCAGGGTTCGAGCTCGGGGGCCGTGCCGGTGGCGCAGGGCAGCAGGTAGGCGATCTCCTGCGTCGTCAGCCCCGCTTCGAGCAGCCGCCGGATCTGGGTCACGGTCAGGACGGCGTCCTCACCGTACTCGCGATACCCGTTGGCGCCCCGCTCCGCCCGCAGCAGCCCTTGGGCCTCGTAATAGCGCAGCTGATGCGCGCGGACCCCGGTCCGCCGCGCCAGTTCCCCGATCAGCAACGCCCCTCCAGCTTGACCTTCATACCGGTATGAACCTTGACGATTCTCCCATCCAACCCTGGGAGAGCATGATGAACCACGACGTAACAGTCCTCGGTCTCGGCCTCATGGGCCGGGCACTGGCCGGGGCGTTCCTCCGCGACGGGCACCCGACGACCGTCTGGAACCGTACGGCGGAGAAGGCCGGCGACCTCGTCGGCCAGGGCGCGCGGCTCGCCGCGTCGCCCGGCGAGGCGGTCGCGGCCGCTCCGCTCACGGTGATCTGCGTCTCGGACCACGACGCGGTGCTCGGGCTCCTCGACCGGCTGGGCGACGACCTCGGCGGCCGGGTCCTGGTCAACCTCACCTCGGGCACCCCGGCGGCGGCCCGCGAGACCGCCGCGCGGGTGACGCGCCGGGGCGGCGCCTACCTCGACGGCGCGATCATGGCCGTTCCCCAGGCCATCGGCACGCCGGACGCGGCCGTCCTCTACAGCGGCTCACGTGAGGCTTTCGACCGGTACGAGCCGGTCCTGAAGAGCCTACGCGCAGCAGATCGACGACGGCGCGTACCCGGCCACCGACGCCACCATCGACACCCACCTGGCCGCGACGCGGCCCCTCATCGAGGAGAGCGAGGCGCTCGGGGTCGCCGCCGAACTGCCGAGGTTCGTCAAGGACCTGATGGACCGCGCGGTCGCCGACGGGCACGGCGGCAGCGGTTACGCGGCGATGATCGAGCAGTTCCGCAGGGGTTAACAGATAGCTTGGGTCCTTCGCTAACTTGATTAATTCGTGTTTAGCGCGATAGGTTTACCCGCATGAGCGCGCCCAAGACCACCGCCGAGGAGCTGCGCGGAGTCGGACTGCGGGTCACGGCCGCCCGTGTGGCTCTCCTCGAAACCGTCCGCGACGGCGATCATCTCGATGTCGAGAGCATCGCCGCCGGGGTGCGCGATCGTGTCGGCCATATCTCCCTCCAGGCCGTGTACGAGGCCCTCCACGCGCTCACGGCGGCGGGTCTCGTACGGCGCATCGAACCGGCCGGAAGCGCGGCCCGGTTCGAAGGGCGCGTGGGGGACAACCACCACCACATCGTCTGCCGATCGTGCGGAGCCGTCGCCGACGTCGACTGCACGACCGGGCACGCGCCCTGCCTGAATGCGTCCGACGACCACGGCTTCGCGATAGACGAGGCCGAGGTCATCTTCTGGGGTCTCTGCCCCACCTGTTCCAACGCCTGATCAGAAGGACTCACATGACCGAGAACCATGATGCGATCGTCACCGACTCCAAAACGGAGGGCGGAGGCGGCTGCCCGGTAACCGGGCGGGCCCCCCACCCCACCCAGGGCGGCGACAACCGGCAGTGGTGGCCGGACCGGCTCAACCTGAAGATCCTTGCCAAGAACCCCGACGTGGCCAACCCCATGGGCAAGGACTTCGACTACGCCGAGGAGTTCAAGAGCCTCGACCTCGCCGCCGTCAAGCGTGACATCGCCGAGCTGCTGACCACCTCCCAGGACTGGTGGCCGGCCGACTTCGGCCACTACGGCCCGTTGATGGTCCGCATGGCGTGGCACGCCGCCGGCACCTACCGCATCCACGACGGCCGCGGCGGCGCCGGCGCCGGCCAGCAGCGCTTCGCGCCGCTCAACAGCTGGCCCGACAACGTCAACCTCGACAAGGCGCGCCGCCTGCTCTGGCCGGTCAAGAAGAAGTACGGCCGGAAGATCTCCTGGGCCGACCTGATGATCCTCGCGGGCAACGTCGCCCTGGAGTCGATGGGCTTCAAGACCTTCGGCTTCGCCGGCGGCCGTGAGGACGTCTGGGAGCCGGACGACGACGTCTACTGGGGTCCCGAGCAGAACTGGCTCGACGACGAGCGCCACACCGGCGACCGTGAGCTGGAGGACCCGCTCGCCGCGGTCCAGATGGGCCTCATCTACGTCAACCCGGAGGGCCCCAACGGCAACCCGGACCCGCTCGCCGCGGCCCGCGACATCCGCGAGACGTTCCGCCGGATGGCGATGAACGACGAGGAGACCGTCGCCCTGATCGCCGGCGGCCACTCCTTCGGCAAGACCCACGGCGCCGGCCCGGCCCACCACGTCGGCCCCGACCCCGAGGCCGCCCCCATGGAGCAGATGGGCCTCGGCTGGAAGAACACCTACGGCACCGGCAAGGGCGGCGACACGATCGGCAGCGGCCTGGAGGTCACCTGGACCTCGACGCCGACCCGGTGGACGTCGAACTTCCTGTGGAACCTGTTCGGCTACGAGTGGGAGCTGACCAAGAGCCCGGCCGGCGCGCACCAGTGGCGGCCGAAGCACGGCGCGGGCGAGGGCTCCATCCCGGACGCCCACGACCCGGACAAGCGTCACGCGCCGAGCATGCTGACGACCGACATCGCGCTCCGCGAGGACCCGATCTACGGCCCGATCGCCCGGCGCTTCTTCGAGAACCCGGACGAGTTCGCCGACGCGTTCGCCCGCGCCTGGTTCAAGCTGACCCACCGCGACCTGGGTCCGGTCTCGCGCTACCTCGGCCCCGAGGTGCCGGACGAGGTGCTGCTCTGGCAGGACCCGCTGCCTGAGGCCACCTACGAGCAGATCGACGACGGCGACGTCGCCGTGCTCAAGGAGAAGATCCTCGCCTCGGGCCTGACGGTCTCCGACCTGGTGTTCACCGCCTGGGCGTCCGCCTCCTCCTTCCGCGGCAGCGACAAGCGCGGCGGCGCCAACGGCGCCCGGATCCGCCTGCAGCCGCAGATCGGCTGGGAGGCCAACGACCCCGACCGCCTCGCCAAGGTGCTGGGCGCGCTGGAGGGCATCCAGAAGGAGTTCAACGGCTCCCAGACCGGCGGCAAGCAGGTCTCGCTCGCCGACGTGATCGTGCTCGCCGGCTGCGCCGCCGTCGAGAAGGCCGCCAAGGACGCCGGCTTCGACGTCCAGGTGCCCTTCACGCCGGGCCGGGTGGACACCACCCAGGAGCTGACCGACGTCGAGTCGTTCTCGGTGCTGGAGCCGAAGGCCGACGGGTTCCGCAACTACTACGGCAAGGGCAACCGCCTGCCGGCCGAGTACCTGCTGCTCGACAAGGCCAACCTGCTCAACCTGAGCGCCCCCGAGATGACCGTCCTCGTCGGCGGCCTGCGCGTCCTGGGCGCCAACAGCGGCCAGTCCCAGTACGGCGTGTTCACCGACACCCCGGGCAAGCTGACGAACGACTTCTTCGTCAACCTGCTCGACATGGGCACCACGTGGGCGCCGACGTCCGACGACTCGAGCACCTTCGAGGGCCGCGACTACGACACCGGCGAGGTCAAGTGGACCGCCACCCGCGCGGACCTCGTCTTCGGCTCGAACTCCGAGCTGCGGGCGCTCGCCGAGGTGTACGCGTGTGACGACGCCAAGGAGAAGTTCGTGAAGGACTTCGTCTCGGCGTGGGACAAGGTCATGAACCTCGACCGGTTCGACCTTTCCTGATCACCTTCCGGGCCGGCCTCCCTCTGGGGGCCGGCCCTTTTTCATGGCAGTTCGCTCCGTACGAGGGCCCTGGAGAACGGCTCCCCGGTCCTGCGCGCGTAAGCCATCCTGGCCCGCACCTCCGCGAGCGTGCGCGGCCGGTAGCCGGGCCCGCCGCAGCAGCCCTTGGGGAAGCGGACGCCCGCGTGCAGCAGCAGGGTGAGCACCCGCCAGGCCGCCTTGTCCCGCCGGGGCGGGGCCGCGAACGCGGAGCCCACGTGGATCAGCGGCCGCGCGCAGCGCGGGCAGGGCCGCTCGCGCTCGCCGTAGACCTGCTTGTACGAGGCGCGGCACGGCAGGCAGACGAAGGAGGTGCGGGACATACGGGCAGCGTAGGCCCGATCATCAGCCGAGATCGACGGATTTTTCGAAGAAAATCCGGATATCGGCGGCGAGCGGGCCGGGGGCTGCCATGGCCACCAGGTGACTGGGGTGCTCGTGGTTCTCCCAGTGGACGATCGTGTTCTTCCGCTCGGCGATCTTCCGGAAGGCCTCCGGGCCGCCGTGGGAGACGCCCGTCGGCACCGCCTCCTGGTCGATCGGCAGGCCCGCCGCACCCTCGTAGTAGGTCCACGACGACGACCCGCCGGTGCCCGTCAGCCAGTAGAGGCTCGCGTTGGCGAGGATCAGGTCGCGGTCGACAGGTTCCCGCGGCGCCTCCCCCTCGGGCCAGCCGTCGAACTCCTTGAACCGCTCCACCAGGTAGGCGAGCTGCGCCACCGGCGAATCCGCCCAGCCATAGGCGAGCGTCTGCGGCCGGGCGGCCAGATACGGCGCGTACCCGCTTCCCCCCCGCCCCGCCCAGCATCTCGGCCACCCACGCCACCTCCGCGTGCTCCTCCTCCGACAGCCCCTCCAGGTCGTCCGGGCCGCCCGGCAGTCCGATGCCGCCGGTGATGTGCACCCCCACCACCTTCTCCGGCGCCACCACGGCGAGCTGCGGCGACACCAGCGCACCCGCGTCGTTGCCGTGCGCGCCGTAGCGCTCATAGCCCAGCCTGCTCATCAGCTCCGCCCACGTACGGGCCACCCGCTCGATGCTCCACGGCCGCTCGTCCGCCGGTTCGGGGAACGGCGAGAACCCGAACCCCGGCAGCGACGGCGCGACCACATGGAAGCTCTCGGACAGCGGCCCGAGCAGCTCGGTGAACTCCACGACCGAGCCCGGCCAGCTGTGCGTGATGATCAGCGGCAGCGCCCCGGGATCGGCCGACCGCACATGGAAGAAATGCACGCTCTGCCCGTCGATCACGGTGGTGAACTGCGGGAACGCGTTGAGCTTCGCCTCCTGGGCCCGCCAGTCGAACCCGTCCGCCCAGTACTTCACCAGCTCTTTCAGATACGAGACCGGCACACCCCGGCTCCACTCGGCGCCCGGCAGCCGGCTCGGCCAGCGGGTACGGGCCAGCCGGTCACGCAGCTCGTCCAGATCGGCCTGCGGAATGTGGATGCGATACGGCTGGACGTCAGTCACGTGGGTCATGCGGCCAAGCTAGGAGCCATCGCGGAACGTCAGCTTCCTCGTCGCAACGTCAGCGACTGGAAGCGTTGCTTGCCTGTCCCGACGACGTGGAAGTCCACGATCTCGAAGGACGCTCGCGCGTGAGCAGCGCATTTCCACCCCTACATGATCGCCCGGCGAGAGACCGTCGAAAACAGTGTGCGGTCCGGCGGTGCGGTGGTGTCTGATCGGGTGCATGACGATCGTGCTGGGCGCCCCGGGCGTCGACGGGCTGGGCGGGGTCGCGGGCGTGCTGCGGGAGTGGCAGTACGAGGGAGCGCCGGTGCAGCTGCACCCGGGGGACCTCGGCTGGTTCTGGCGGTTCGGCGCGGAGGCGACGGCCGCGGCGGTCCGGACGTGGAGCCGGGCCGGGCGCATCCTCGCCGTCGGTCTGCTGGACGGCCCCGGTCTGGTGCGACTGGCGATCGCACCCGACGCCCGGCAGGACGAGGAACTGGCGCGGCGCCTGGCCGACGACATGACCGGTCGTGCCGTACTGCCCGAAGGAAAGGCACAGGCCGACGCCTCGATGAGCCCCCTCGTACAAGACCTGCTGTCCGAACGCGGCTGGACCGCCGACGAGCCGTGGACCCCGCTCCGCCGCGACCTCACCGAGCCGGTTGAAACCCCGGACGTACGGACCGAGGTCATCGGCCCGGAGCGAGCCCACGTACGCACCGCCGTCCAGCGGGCGTCGTTCGACGGATCCACGTTCACGGACTCCCGCTGGCACGCCATGGCCTCCGGACCCCTCTACACCGCCGCCCGCTGCCTCGTCTCGTACGACGACCAGGGGAACGCGGTCGCGGCGGCGACAGTATGGTCGGCGCGCCCCGGCAGACCCGGCCTGCTCGAACCGATGGGCGTCCACCGGGACCACCGCGGCCACGGCCACGGCACGGCGATCACCCTCGCCGCCGCGGCCGCACTCCAGGAGCTAGGCTCGTCCAGCGCCCTCGTCTGCACCCCGACCTCGAACACCGGCGCCATCGCCACCTACGAATCAGCCGGCTTCCACCGCCTCACCCAGATCCGAGACCACTCCCGCGCCCAAGGCCCCCCATGACCGAGAAACAGGACCCTGCGTTCCCCTCGACAGCCGCCGAGTTCTTGACCCTCTTCGCCCTCCTCGTGCTGGCCTGGACGACCGGGTCATGGGTGTACGAGTTAAGCGACTGGACCGATCACGGGGGGTTCTTCGACGCCTCCATCGGCCAGATCGTGGGGAGCTTCGCGGGGCAAGGAGTCCAGTTCTTCGTCCTCTTCGGTCTCCCGGTGCTTGTCTGGCGCGGAGGCGGCGCGCTCCCTCGCGGCCAGCACCTCCGTCTGAGCCTGGGGCTGTTGGTATTCGGCCTCGCATGTACGGCATTCGCCCTGGCCAGAGAGAGCGATGGTCCCGTCACATCCTGGTCTGAATGGCTCCTGATCGCCCTGATCGTGCAACCGACCATGTCCGGTCTCCTTGGACTGGGACACTGGGCGCTCCGCACCCGGCGCGAACGCAAATCCCAACGCTGATCACCACTTGTCCCAGCCGGAGTACGCGTACCGCCCCACCACCGAGCGTCGCCTCCGACCAGCAGACGGGATAAAGCCCCACCTGCCGGCACTCGCGCGAGAAGGCACCGCTCCGAGCCACGAACGACAGCCCGCACCGTCCACAGGAGACCAAGCCCACCACCGACGAGGACCACCCAGATGACGAACTCGACGTACACATAGGGAGCACTGGCCCACCACAGAGCGACCAGCGCCGCGAGCGCAAACGCCGTCAGCAAGGGCCATCCGGGAGGCTTGTCGAGCACGGCGCAACCCTAATCACCTCGGGTGAGTCGCGTCGATGGCGCCTGCCCGATCGCACTGGGTGGCTCCCCTCTTCCCGACGGGGTGTTGGTATCTTTCCAACGGTGCGTCGGCAAGTTGAGGCGCTCCGCCTACCCCTGTGATCCGTCCCCGTGAAGGAGTGCCATGTTCCTGGCCTGGCGCGAGCTGATCTTCGCCCGCGCACGTTTCGGCCTGATGGGCGGAGTCGTCGCCCTCATCGCAATCCTCGTCGTGCTGCTGTCCGGTCTCTCCTCCGGGCTCGTCAACGACGGGGTGTCCGGGCTCCAGCGGTTGCCCGTCAACGCGTTCGCCTTCGCCGAGGGCACCAGAACCGACTCCGCCTTCTCCCGCAGCATCGTCAACGTGAACCAGGCCGAGGCATGGAAGGGCCGCGACGACGTCGCCGACGCCACGCCGTTCGGCAACGTGCTGGTCCACGCCAAGGCCACGACCGCCGCGGGCGCCGAGATGCCGATCGACCTGGCCCTGTTCGGCGTGGACCCCGGCTCGTTCCTCGCACCCGCCGTCTCCGACGGCACCGGGCTCGGAGACCCCGACGGCATCGTCGTCAGCCAGACCATCCTGGACGAGGGCCTGGCGATCGGCGACACCGTCGTCATCGACCGCCTGGAAACCCGCCTCAAGATCGTCGGCACCACCGGCGACCAGCGCACCTTCGGGCACGTCGACGTGGCATACCTGCCGTTGCGTTCCTGGCAGCAAGTGCACGCCGGCGCCGGGCCGGACGACGAGGTACGTGAGGGAGCGTACGAGGAAGCCACGGCCATCGCCCTGCGCGCCCGGGACGGAAACCGGATCGACCTGTCCGGCGGCGACGCCGTGGTGGGCACCACCAGCATGACGCTCGAAGAGTCCTTCGGCGCCTCCCCCGGCTACACCGCCGAGACCGCCACGCTCACGCTCATCCAGGTCTTCCTCTACGCGATCTCCGCGCTCGTCGTCGGCACGTTCTTCACCGTGTGGACGATCCAGCGCAAGCACGAACTCGCCGTCGTACGGGCCATGGGAGCCTCGACCGGCTACCTCATGCGGGACACGATGACCCAGGCGGCCGTCATCCTGACCGTGTCCACCGCCCTGGGCTTCCTCATGGGAGTGGGCGGCGGCGCGCTGCTCACCACAACGCCCATGCCGTTCGCGCTGGAGACGGCACCGCTCGTCTTCGCCGCCCTGCTCCTCATCGGCCTCGGTCTCGCCGGAGCCGCGGCGGCCGTGGGCCGCATCGTCCGCGTCGACCCGCTCGAAGCCCTGGGAGGGCAGAGATGACCAGCAGTTCCACGTCCCAGCGCCCGGACTCCCGCCGCGCCGGCTCCCGGCAACGCGGCGGCCTGCTGATCGAGGGCGTCACCCTGTCACTCGGCGACGGCGACGCCATGGTCACCGCGCTCGACGACGTCCACCTCGACGTGGCGCCCGGCGAGTTCGTCGCCATCGTCGGGCCGTCCGGCTCCGGCAAGTCGAGCCTGCTCGCCGTCGCCGGCGCGCTCACCACACCCGACACCGGCCGGGTCCTGCTGGACAGCGTCGACATCTCCAAGGCGAGTGCCCGCGAGAAGGCACGCCACCGCCGCGAACGCATCGGGTTCGTCTTCCAATCCGGCAACCTCATCCCGGCCCTCACCGCGCTCGACCAGCTCCGCTTCGCACTCGAGGTGGCGGGCAAACGCGCGAGCGCCGGTCACGACCCGCGAGAACTCCTCGACCGGGTCGGGATGGGGCACCGCGCCGGGCACCGCCCCCACCAGTTGTCCGGCGGCGAGCGGCAGCGGGTGGGCATCGCCCGCGCGCTCGTCACCCGCCCAGCCGTGCTGCTGGTGGACGAGCCGACCGCGGCGCTCGACCGCGCCCGCAGCGACGACATCGTGACGTTGCTCGCGCACGAGACGCACGAATTCGGCGTCGCCACGATCATGGTCACCCACGACCACGACGTACTCGGCCACTGCGACCGAGTCCTGTCGATGGTGGATGGGAAACTGTCGGAGTAGACCGACCACGGTGGAGGAGGGCAGGTGCCACGCATCCAGGCGCCGACCGTCGCCGAACATCGGGCCGCCCAGCACCGGGCACTGCTCGACGCGGCGAGACAGATCCTCTCGGAGACCGGCCGGCCACCCACGCTGACCCAGGTCGCCGCGCGCGCCGGGCTGGCCCGGCCCAGCCTCTACCAGTACTTCCGGTCACCAGGAGACCTGCTCAACGCGGTGGTGGAGGACGTCTTCCCCCGCTGGTCGGCCCGGGTCGCCGCAGCGATGGACGCTGCCGCGACCCCCGCCGACCGCGTACTCGCCTACGTGCTGACCAACTTCGAACTCATCACCGAGGGCGAGCACGCGCTGGCCAGCCTCCTCGCGGAGGTCGCGCCGGGCGACACCGTCGCCGAGCAGAGCCGTGCCATGCACCAGCAGCTCCTGGAGCCGCTCGTGGAGGCACTGCACCACCTCGGCGTCCGGGCAGTGCCCGAGACAGCGGAGATGATCAACGCGATCGTGTTCGCCGGGTCCCGGCTGATCGAGTCCGGCACCGACCTGCAGACCACCTGGGAGTCCGCGCGGACCCTGCTGGAGCCGTTCGTGCGCACCTCAGGCGAGACGACGTCCTGAGCAGGCCCCTGGTAGTCCCCATCGGCCGTTCACCAGGGTGTCAGGCGCGCACCGCCGAGATCGTCCGCGCCACTGCGCCCTTCACGAGCCAGAATCGTGATCATCTCGCGCGCCTTCTGAAGTCATTGCCCGGGAGACTTCGATCCGAAGGCCGAATAGAACCAGGGCCGCGACCACTGGGCCTCTGCTTAGCGACTCTTGACGGCCTCTGCGATCTGCGCGGCGGCCTCAGCAGGAGTGAGATGCGTGGTGTCGACCACCTCCGCCTCAGCGTGGAGCCACAAGCGGGCCGCCTCGGCGTACGGCTCAAGGTACTTGAGACGGAAGGGGGAGGGACCAAGAAGAGTGTCCCCCTCGATACGGCGGCGGATGGTGTCTTGGTCAGCGTGAAGGACGAAGTGCCGTACCGGAATGTCATGGCGGGCAAGACCCGAGCTGATCTCGCGCCAGTACTCCTCGACCAGCACAGTCATGGGCATCACCAAAATCCCGCCGGCGTAGTCGAGCACGCGGCGGGCAGTCTCTACGACGAGCGGCCGCCACGGTGGCCAGTGCTGAAAGTTATCTGTCGCGGGTAACCCAGGCGTGATGTCCATAAGCGTCTCCCCGACCTTCTCGGCGTCGAAAACCCGCGAATCCGGGATCAGCTCCTGTACGAGGGCACTGGTCGTCGTCTTGCCCACGCCGTGGGTACCGTTGAGCCATATGATCATGACGATCGATGCTAGTACTGCGTGGGCCGCGAGCGGACAGGGTGCCACAGATAGCATGGCCACCCGCGTTTCTGAGCACAGCACTAAAAGCTGGCGAGGTACCGAGCTGACAGCGCGCCATCTATCCAGTGTCAGCCGCTTGGGATCGAAAGTCCCCCTAGGAGCGACGAGCAGGGCCGACGTCAACAGCTGAGTTAGGTCTCCCCAGAGAGACCCAACCCTGCCTCGTCATCACCTATCCCACATCTGCGGCGCTTCGTATCTTCCAGTCAACTGATCCATATCTGCTCCTGGCGAGGGGAGCTGCATAGAAGTGTTCATGGAGCGCTGGATCGAGAAACGGTTCGAGGCATGGTTCGAAGCCCGATTCGACCGGTGGATCGATGCGCGACTTGGCGGGGAGTTCGACAAACGGCTGAAAGCCTGGACTGATGACCACTTGCCGGACAGGTTCGAGACTCTGTTCGCCGAAGGCTTCGACCAACACATGCACGCCTGGGCCGACAGTCAACTCCCGGAGAGGTTCCAGCCCTTGTTCACCGCTGGGTTCGATTCTCGGATCACAGCCTGGAAAGACTCCGAGCTAAAAAGAGAGTTCGACGCTTGGGTCGCGCACTGGTTCGACAATCTCTTCACGGTGTGGGCCAACACATGGGCTGATGGGGACGATTTCCGGGAGCGATTTGTTCAGAATTTCGTGGCCCAGTTGCAGGATCGACTCGACAGCGAGGTCAAAGCACGGGTCGCCAACGAGATCTACACGTTGATCGACAGGCGCATCGAGCAATGGCTGCTGGCCGTCCGGCGGGAATTACTGGAGGCGGCACCGCAGTCCGTCGACCCTGCGCTTGCCCGCCCCGTCGACGACAGCGCGCAGCAGCCTGCATTGCCCGGCAGCAGCACACCGTCCGATGGAGCCGTAGCAACGGCTGCCGAGCTTGCCGCCTACCTGGCCAAGGGTCCTCTTAAGGATCAACAAATTCGCAATATCCTCAAGGGTAAAGAGATCCCCGGCCGAAGTCCGAAAACCTATCCACTGGCCGAAGCCGCCTCCGCGCTGCTTCTACGCAAGGGCCGGCAGACCAAAGCCTCCAAGACCGACACCCCCAAGAAGCGCCGATCCACTGCCCGCACCTGCGACTCGTGATCGGATGCGATTTCCTTCACGGTTCCTGGACTTCGGTAGCGGGCTGCCGACACCTGGCCGACTCGCTCGCCGACGCAGGTTCCAGAGCGAAGGTGGACCGCGCTGAAGGGGGAGCGCATGCTGAGGACTCTGCTGGATATCGCGATGAACTGGACAGTCCGCGGGAAGGACCTGCGTCACGTCCGCTGCCGCCGGAGATGGATCTGCCGCAACCGCTGGCGAGTCCCCGGGCGAGGTGACGCAGATATCGTGCCCTTGCTGCTGGACCGATCAACCAGGACCGGCAGGCTTACTTCCATCCACGGCGACGCCCAGCTGCAGAGGATAGATTGGCCGTATGACTGCTCAGCCTCTGGAACCTGCCGCGCCCCGTGACCCTGGGGAGGACCCGGCCGCGATCTATGAGGCCCTTCCGCCATCGCATAGGGCCCAGTTCCGAGCAGAGTACGACGAGGCCTTGGAAGCCGCACACGATCTGGCCCGCTTCAAGCAGATACAGACGCTGCTGCGCCGGTGGCGCCTGCGTGCGATCGCCTACGCCCGCCCTGGTTACGAGGAGGCCGTCGACGACGCTCTTCAGGGGCGTACCGAGATGTTCACCCGCTACACCCCGCCGGAGTGGGAAGGCCGGCTGTGAGCTACAAGTTCGATGGTTTCCACGGGCGCGCCCTGTACGAGCTGAACGGTCTTCCCGAAGAGGTTCGCGACGGCCCGTTGCTGGAGCAACTCATCGAACTTCTTCACAACCCGTGGGACGCAGTCGTAGAGCGTCCCGGACAGTCCGTAGTGAGGCATGCCTTCTTCGGAGACAACAGCCAAGGGATGCTGACGTTCATCCTCAATGAGGAGACGCAGACCTTGCGAATCATCGACATCCTCTGGGCCGGCTGACTAGTCGACGAGCAGACCTCGATGGCCCCGGCACGATCAGATCCGCAGCCATCGACGCACGTTCACCGTCCCGTCCCATACACACTCACTCCACGCCTGCTGCCATATGGCCGCCCCGACCATCGACGACACCACAGTGATCGTCCTCACGGGGTCGCCATGTACAAGCCAAGCGCGCCTACGGTTCCCTAGCAGTGCGGGGGGAGTCGCAAGAGGAAGACGCCCACAGCCTCACAGCGACCGAAGCGGATGTGAACTCTGTTAGCAAGGGTGTTAGCAAAAGGCCCTCCCGGATCATCCGGAAGGGCCTTTTGAGCTGGAGCCGCCTTGGGGATTCGAACCCCAGACCCCTTCATTACGAGAGAAGGGCAGGCCTCATGTCGATGAGGCTCTGCCCTGCACTGGCGGTAAATGGGGGTCGGTGTCGTGTGATCGCGTAAGGCGGTGTTGCTGTACGGCGCTGCTGTACAGCAGCCCACACCAGGTCGCGTCCGAGATGCGGTGTAAAAGTGAACGAGCGTAGGGTGCCGTGCTGAACCGACCAAAGTTCGCACTACGCAAGGACCTACGCTCGTGGCACGCACACTACCGCCCGTTCAGGCCATCCGCGCCGAGATCGA
>NZ_JBFAOH010000024.1:0-90751 GCF_040675175.1 Nonomuraea sp. NPDC049649 | reverse complement strand
TCCCACGGGATCCCGGTGTAGAGCACGAACAAGATCCCGCACAACACCTTGCGATCGTCCAGCCGCTTACGACCCGGATGACGCGTGCGCCGCTCGACCTTCGGCAGCAGCGGCTCGATCCGCTCCCACAGACTGTCGCGCACGATCCAGGGCGGCTGCTCACCCTTCCTCACACGACGTGATCCAACCGGCAAACCGTCTCATGAGAGACCAGAGTGATCATTTTGTTAGGAGCTCTTACAGCGCCGCCAGGGCGCGGCCCACCAGCACCTCGGCGAGGTGGGCGCGGTAGGACGCGCTGGCGACCGCGTTGTCCGGCGGCTCGGATCCCCGGGTGGCGAGCCGCACCGCCTCGGCGGCCGGGACGCCGGCGGCCAGGGCCTCCTCCACCCCGGTGGCCCGCAGCGGCGCCGGCCCCATGCCGAGCAGCGCGATCGCCACGCCGCCGCCGGGCCGAGCCTGGGCGGCGACCCCGACCACGGCCCAGTCCAGGGCGCGGCGGCTGAACTTCTCGAACGCGTACGACCTGCCGGGCGCGGCCGGCAGCCGGATCTCGGTGAGCAGCTCACCGGGTGCCAGCGCGGTGCGGTACGGGCCGGTGAAGAACTCCCGCCCCGGGATTTCGCGCACGCCCGCCGGGCCGCGCGCCACCAGCACGCCGTCCAGCGCCAGCACCGCCCCGGCCAGGTCGGCCGCCGGGTCGGCGTTGGCCAGCGAGCCGCCGATCGTGCCCCGGTTGCGCACCTGCGGGTCGCCGATCCGGGCCGCGGCGGCGGCCAGCAGCGGCACCTGCTCCGCCACCACCGGGTCGCGCTCCAGTGTCCGGTGGGTGGTGAGCGCGCCGACCGCGACCTGGCCGCCCTCCGCCCTGACGTACGACAGGGCGCGGAGCCGGCCGATGTCGACCAGGACGCCCGGCTCGGCCCGCCGCAGCTTCATCGCGGGCAGCAGCGAGTGGCCTCCGGCCAGCACTCTGGCGGCGTCGCCGTGCCGGGAGAGCTCGCCGAGCGCCTCCTCGAGGGAGCCCGCGCGCACGTAGGAGAAACCGGCCGGGATCATCGTGCCCCTCCGTTCGCGGCCGCCCACTGGACCGACTCGACGATCATCTGGTAGCCGGTGCACCGGCACATATTGCCCTTGAGCCCGTCGCGGATCTCCTGCTCCGTCGGGTCGGGCTGCTCGGCGAGCAGCGCGGTGGCCGCCATGACCATGCCCGGCGTGCAGAACCCGCACTGCAGGCCGTGACACTGCCGGAAGCCCTCCTGCACGGGCGAGAGCCCGTCCTCCCCGGCCAGCCCTTCGATCGTGGTGACCGCGCAGCCGTCGGCCTGGGCGGCCAGGACGGTGCAGGACTTCACGGCCACGCCGTCGAGCAGGACCGTGCACGCGCCGCAGCTGGAGGTGTCGCAGCCGATGTGGGTGCCGGTCAGGGACAGCGTGTCACGCAGGAAGTGGACGAGCAGCAGCCGGGGTTCGATCTCCCGGCTGTGCGGCTGCCCGTTGACGGTGATCTCAACTCGCATCGTGCATGACCTTCCAGACTCGTTCCGGCGTACAGGGCATCTCCACGTCGCGCACCCCGAGGTGGGCCAGCGCGTCCACCACGGCGTTGACGACGGCCTGCGGCGCGGCCGTCGCCCCCGCCTCGCCGAGCCCCTTGACGCCGAGCGGGTTGAAGCTGGACCTGGTCTCGATGTGGTGGGTCTCGTACGAGGGCAGGTCGAGCGGGCCGGGCACCATGTAGTCCTCGAACGAGGCGGCCAGCGGCCGGCCTCCGGCGTCGAAGGCGACCTTCTCGTAGAGCGCCTGCGCGATGCCCTGGGCGACGCCGCCGTGGACCTGCCCGCGGGCGGTCAGCGGGTTGATGACGGTGCCGCAGTCGTCCACGCAGACGTAGCGCAGGACCGACACCCGCCCGGTGTCCCGGTCGATCTCCACCACACAGCCGTGCGCGCCGCTCGGGTAGCTGAGGTTCTTCGGCTCGTAATAGGCGGTCTTCTCCAGGCCGAGCTCGGTGCCCTCGGGCAGCAGGTGCGGCTTGAAGGCACGCTCGGCCACCTCGGCCAGGGTCACCGTCGCCTCGGGTACCCCCTTGACCTGGAATCCGCCCTCGGTCGGCACCACGTCGTCCGGGTCGGCCTCCAGCATGTGCGCGGCGACGGCCTTGACCTTGGCGGCCACCTCCTCCGCGGCCTGCCGCACGGCGTTGCCCGCCACGGGCATGCCGCGGCTGCCCATGGTGCCGGTGCCCTCCTGCACCACGGCGGTGTCGCCGTACAGCACCGTGACGTCCTCGAAGGCCACGCCGAGCTGGTCGGCGACGATCTGGGCCAGCGCGGTCTGGTGCCCCTGCCCGTGCGGGGCCGTGCCGACCAGCACGATCACCGAGCCGTCCGGCTGCATCCGGACGTTCGCCGACTCCCAGCCGCCGAGGTAGCCGAACATCTCGAACAGCGGCGTGGGGCCGAACCCGCCCATCTCCACGAACGTCGACAGCCCGACGCCGAGCAGCGGAGCCCGGGGGTCCGCGAGCCGCCGCGCCTGCTCCTGGCGCAGCCCTGCGTAGTCCAGCTCGTCCAGCAGGAGGTCCAGCGCGGCCGGGTAGTCCGCCTCGTCGTACACGATCCCCTCGAACGGGGTCTGGTAGGGCATCTCGTCCGGCTGGATCAGGTTCACCCTGCGGACGTCGGCCGGATCCCGGCCGAGCTCACGGGCGACCAGGTCCACCACCCGCTCGATCAGGAAGCTCGCCTCCGGCCGTCCCGCGCCCCGATAGGAGGCGGTAGGCGTCGTATTCGTAACGACGCTCCGGAAGCGGGCGGCGATCTTCGGGATCTTGTAGCAGCCGCTGAGCATGTACGAGGTGAGCGTGGGCAGCCCGATGCCCACCGGGTCGGGCACGCCGCCCACGTTGACGGTGATCGTCGCGTCCAGGGCGAGGATGCGGCCCTCGTCGTCGAAGCCCACCTCGACGTCCTGGATCTGGTCGCGGCCGTGGTAGGTGTGCACCATGTGCTGGCTGCGGGTCTCGACGTACTTGACCGGCCTGCCGAGCCTGCGCGACAGCTCCGGCGCGAGGAACAGCTCGGGCATGAACGAGGACTTCACCCCGAAGGCGCCGCCCACGTCGGGCGCGACCACCCGGACCAGGTGCCTGGCCAGCCCGAACCGTTCGGCGATCTCCGCGCGGACCCGGTGCGGCGCCTGCACCGTGGCCCACACGGTCGGCCCGGCCCCGGTCCAGTCGGCGAGGACCCCGTACGGTTCGATCGGGGCGCCGGCGCAGCGCTGGTTGACCAGGCGGGCGCGCAGGCGGTGCGGCGCGGCCTCCAGGTCTGCCGTCACGTCGTCCGGCGTCACCTGCTGCTCCAGGGCGAGGTTGCCGGGCAGCGGCGCGAAGATGGGCACCGCGTCCGGCGCGAGGGCGTCCTCCACCGTGGCCATCACCGGCAGCGGCTCGTACGACACGCGCACGGCACGCGCCGCGTCCGCGGCCGTGTACCGGTCGGCGGCGACGACCACGGCCAGCGGCTCGCCGACGTAGTGCACCTTGTCGCCGGCCAGGTAGCCGCGGTCCAGCCCGGGCACGGACGGGCGGGGCGGGAGCCCGGCGAAGTCCTGTGCGGTCCAGACGCCGAGCACGCCCGGCAGGGACCGGGCCTCCTCGGCGTCGATGCCGGTGATGAGCGCGTGGGCCTCGGTGCTGTGCACGTAGACCATGTGGACCAGTCCAGGACGGTGAATGTCGTCCACGAACGTGCCGCGCCCCCTCAGCAGCGCGGCGTCCTCCTTGCGTGGTACTGCCGAGCCGATCGTCGTCACAGGCCACCTCCCATGGAGCCAGGCGCCCGTAGTTAGGCGTATAGCGACTTATAGTGTCGTGTGCGTCACGTCACGGCAATACCTGCGTGCGGATCATCGCCGAAAGACCGGCCGGGGTTGCGGGACAGGCGGAGCGTGACCTTTTGACGGCGATCGACGGCGACCGGCAGGGAATCAGCGGTCTTTTCAGGGGTGCGTCCCGTTGTTAGGGTCCAGACGAGAATTCATTTCAGGTTCGGGAGGTGCGATGCCCCCTCTCGGCTCCGGGCCGCCGCCGTCGATGGTCGAGCGGATGACGCTCATCATGGACGCGTTCTCCGGCCGCTCCGCCCGGCTCACCCTGGAGCATGTCGCCCGCCGCACCCGGCTGCCGCGCTCGACCGCGCACCGCATCCTCGACCAGCTCGTCCGGCACGACTGGCTGGAGCACAGCTCGTCCGGCTACCGGCTGGGCCGGCGGGCGCTCGGGCTCGGCGGCGCGGACGGCGGCCACGGCGAGATCCGCGCGGCGGCGGCGCCGCTGCTGCACGAGCTCCAGCTCGCCACCGGCCTGGTCGCCCACCTCGGGGTGCTCGACGGGGCCGACGTGTACTACCTGGACAAGGCGGGCGGGCCGCTCGCCCGGTCGGTGCCGACGCGGGTCGGCGGCCGGGCGCCCGTGCGTGCCACCGCGCTCGGGCGGGCGATCCTGGCCTGGCTGGAGCCGGAGCAGGTCGAGGCGCTGGTCGGCGAGGCGGGCCCGCTGCACCAGGAGCTGCGGCGCGTCCGCGAGCGGCGCGGGCTGGCCTTCCAGCGCGGCGGGCACGGCGTGTGCGCGGTCGCGGCGGCGATCCGCGGCCCCGACGGGCCGGTGGCGGGCCTCTCACTGGCGGGGGACGTCCGCGCGCCGCTGGAACGGGTGGCGCCGCTGGTGGGGGAGGCCGCGCGGCAGGCCTCGCACGCGCTGTTCGGCGTACGGGCCGCGCAGAGCCCGCTGGTCGAGGGCGGGCTTCCGTGACCAGGCGTCAGCAGTCGGGGCAGGCTCTCGTGACGGGGTGTCAGTAGTCGCCCCAGCTCCACAGGTTGGCGCCCGGCTCGCCAGGCTGACGCTCGCCGATGCCGAACCGGCCGCGGAAGAACAGCATCGGCCGCTGCTCCTTGACCGGTTCGAGCTCCCGTACGAGACCGATGACCACGTCGTGGTCACCCGCGACGTGCACGTCGCGCACCTCGGCGTGGACCCGCAGCAGCACGTCGGGCAGCGCCGGGACGCCCCACCGCGACAGGTCCCAGCCGAGGCCGTCGAACTTGGCGCCGGTGCTGGAGCCGAACCGGCGGCACAGGTCGGCCTGGTCCTCGCCGAGCACGTTCACGCAGAACCGGCCGCTCTTCCTGATGCGCGGCCAGGAACGGCCCCGGTGGTCGGCGCAGAACAAAATCAGCGGCGGCTCCAAAGACACCGAGGCGAACGACTGGCAGGCGAAGCCGACCGGTTCGGCGCCGTCGAGACCGGTGATCACGGTCACCCCGCTGGCGAACATGCCCATAGCCCTGCGGAACTCCGCCGGGGCAGGCGGATCCATCACGGGTTCGTCATCGGCGAACTCGGCCGTCATCGCTTCCTCTCACGCGCTCCCGACCAATCCGAACCTACAAACACCCATCGGGCATTCCGCCACCGGTCCCGATGAGCGGAATGATCGGGAGCCCGGCGCGGCGGTGATGTGTATCGTCGTCCCCATCCCACCGAGCGAGCGGGAGCGAACGTGCCGAGGATCGCCGAGGCCAGGATGCCGGCCGAGCCCAGCTCTCCGGAGCAGCGGGCACGCCACCTGCGCATCCTGCGGGCCGCCGCGCGCATCGGGGCGGAGCGCGGGCTGGAGCGCGTGCAGATGCACGAGGTGGCCAAGGAGGCCGGGGTGGCCATCGCCACTCTCTACCGCTACTTCCCGTCCAAGACCCACCTGTTCACCGCCGTGCTGGCCGAGCGGATCGACGGGTTCAGCAGGAGCATCGGCCGGCCGGAGAGCGCCGGGGCGCCCGAGGACGCGGTCGCCGACGTGCTCGTGCGGGCCAGCCGCCATCTGCTGGGGCGGCCCGCGCTCGCCGCCGCGATGCTCCAGTCGGCCAGCACCGCCAACCCGGCCGTGGTCGCCGACGCCGCCCGGATCGAGGACACCTCGCGCGACCTGATCCTGCGGGTGCTGGCCATCGACGAGCCGACCCCGATGGACGTGACGCTGGTCCGGCTGCTCGTGCAGTGCTGGTACGGGGTGCTGCAGTCGGGGCTCAACGGCCGGCTGGCCATCCCCGAGATGGAGAGCGACCTGCGCATCGCCTGCCGGCTCCTGCTCGCCCGGCGCTCGAACGCGTGATCGCTCCCGTTCAGCGGGATTCGCCCTCCTGCCGGAGCCGCCGCGTGACTACCGTCGGAGGGCAGGCGTGCTCAGGGGAGGACCCGCGTTGGCCCAGACAGAGCAGGACGGCTACGAGAAGCGGCTGATGGAGTTCGCCGGCCGGGAGGTCCTCCCGCCGACGCCCGGCCCCGACCCGGTCAACGTGCCGATGATCCGCCACTGGGTGGAGGCGATGGGGGACCGCAACCCCGTCCACCTCGACGAGGAGGCCGCCCGCGCGACCGGCCGCCCCGGGATCGTCGCCCCGGCCTCGATGACGCAGGCCTGGACCATGCGCGGCTATGCCGCCGCAGCCGGGGGCGGCGACGGCGAAGGCCTGGGCGGGCTGATCGCGCTGCTGGCCGAGGGCGGCTACACCTCGGTGGTGGCGACCGACTCGGAGTTCGCCTTCCACCGCGAGCTGACCGTCGGCGACCACGTGGCGGTGCGCGAGGTCGTCGAGTCGGTCTCGCCCGAGAAACGGACCGCCCTCGGCGCCGGGCGCTTCGTCACCACCGGGCGCACCTACCTCGACCAGCACGGCGAGACGGTGGCGACGCAGCGCTGGCGCATGCTCTGGTTCCGCCCGAAGCAGGAGAAGCCGCCCCCGGCGCCGCGGCCGCGGTCCGCCGTCAACCGGGACAACGCGTTCTGGTTCGAGGCCGCCAAGGAGCACCGCCTGGTCATCCAGCGCTGCACCGGCTGCGGCCGCCTGCGCCACCCGCCCGGCCCCTGCTGCCCCCGCTGCGGCTCGTACGAGTGGGACGCCGCCGAGGCGTCCGGCCGGGGCCGCGTCTACAGCTACGTGGTCAGCCACCACCCCCGCCATCCCGCCTTCGACCCCCCGTACCTCGTCGCGCTCGTCGAGCTGGAGGAAGGCACCCGGCTCGTCGCCAACCTGGTCGGCGTCACCCCTGAGGAGGTCCGCATCGACATGCCGGTGACCCTCGAATGGCTCGACCCGGATCCGGATCTGTCGCTCCCGGTGTTCCGGCCGGTGACGGCATGAGGAGTCGTACGTACGAGGACGTGACGATCGGCGAGACGCTGCCCGAACTGCCGATCCCGCTCACCCGCACGCTCATCGTGGCGACGGCGATCGCGAGCCGCGACTACCAGGACGTGCACCACGACCCCGCCCTGGCCGTCGAGCGCGGCGCGCCGGACATCTTCATGAACATCCTGACCACCAACGGCCTCATCGACCGGTACGTCACCGAATGGACGGGACCGGCCGCCGAGGTCAAAGCGATCAGCATCAGGCTCGGCGCGCCCAACTACCCCGGCGACACCATGACGCTGACCGGCACCGTCACCGCCAAGCACGACGACGACGGCCGGGTGGAGATCGCCGTGCGCGGCGTCAACCGCCTCGGCGCGCACGTCACCGGCACCGTCGCCGTGCGGCTGCCCCGCGGCGGGGAGGCGTCGTGAGCGGCCTGTCCGGGCGGGCGGCGATCGCCGGGATCGGCGCCACCGAGTTCTCCAAGGACTCCGGCCGCAGCGAGCTCCGGCTGGCCTGCGAGGCGGTGCTCGCCGCCGTCGCCGACGCCGGGCTGCGGCCGTCCGACGTGGACGGGATGGTGACGTTCACCGCCGACTCCAGCTCCGAGATCCACATCGCCCGCAGCACCGGCATCGGCGAGCTGCGGTTCTTCTCCCGTATCCCGCACGGCGGCGGGGCGGCCTGCGCCACCGTCCAGCAGGCCGCGATGGCGGTGGCGACCGGCGTGGCCGAGGTGGTGGTCTGCTACCGGGCCTTCAACGAGCGGTCCGGGCACCGCTTCGGGCTCGGCCGGGCGGACGCGCCCTCCGGGGCCGGGGCCGACGACGCCGCCTTCGCCTGGCTCAGCCCGTTCGGGCTGTTCACCCCGGCCCAGTGGGTGGCCATGTTCGCCCGCCGCTACATGCACGAGTACGGGGCCACCAGCGAGGACTTCGGCCGGGTCGCCGTGGTCGACCGCAAGCACGCCGCCGTCAATCCGGCGGCGTGGTTCCACGGGCGGCCGATCACCCTGGCCGACCACCAGGCCTCCCGCTGGATCGCCGAGCCCTTGCGGCTGCTCGACTGCTGCCAGGAGAGCGACGGCGGCCAGGCCCTGGTCGTGGTCTCCGCCGAACGGGCGCGCGACCTGCCGCACCCGCCCGCCCTGATCCTCGCCGCCGGCCAGGGCTCCGGCGACGACCAGCACATGATGACCAGCTACTACCGGCCGGAGATCACCGGCATTCCGGAGATGGGCCTGGTCGCCCGGCAGCTCTACGCGCAGAGCGGGCTGGGCCCGGACGACGTGGACGCGGCCGTCCTGTACGACCACTTCACCCCGCTGGTGCTGCCGCAGCTGGAGGAGCTGGGCTTCTGCGCCAGGGGAGAGGCCCGCCACTTCATCGCCGACGGCCACCTGGAGGTGGGGGGCAGGCTGCCGGTCAACACCCACGGCGGCCAGCTCGGCGAGGCCTACATCCACGGCATGAACGGCATCGCCGAGGGCGTCCGGCTGGTCCGTGGCACCTCCGTCAACCAGCCCGACTCCGTACGGCACGTGCTCGTCACGGCGGGCACCGGAGTCCCCACCAGCGGCCTGATCCTGGGCGCCGACCCCGGGTGACGACCGGTTCCCCTCTTCGGCCGGTGACGGTGCTGGGCTAAGCTGCATGGTGTTCGTAGAAAGAACGTGTGTTCGCTATGCGAACAGAAGGAGGGGACGTCATGGGCTCGGCCTTCGTCTACGCGGCCGCGCGCACGCCGTTCGGCAAGTTCGGCGGCGCGCTGGCCGGCGTCCGCCCGGACGACCTGGCCGCCGCGGCCCTGCGCGGCGTGCTGGCCAAGGCGCCCGCGCTGGACCCGGCGGACATCGGCGACGTCGTATGGGGCAACGCCAACGGCGCCGGCGAGGACAACCGCAACGTGGGCCGGATGGCCGTGCTGCTCGCGGGGCTGCCGGTGACGATCCCGGCCACCACCGTCAACCGGCTCTGCGGATCGAGCCTCGACGCCGCCATGATCGCCTCGCGTACGATCGAGACCGGCGACGCCGACGTGGTGGTGGCGGGCGGCGTCGAGTCGATGACCCGGGCCCCGTGGGTGCTGCCCAAACCGTCGCGCGCCTTCCCCGCGGGCGACACCACCGCCGTGTCGACCACACTCGGCTGGCGGCTGGTCAACCCGCGCATGCCCAAGGAGTGGACGGTCTCGCTCGGCGAGGCCAACGAGCAGCTCCAGGAGAAGTTCTCCATCTCCCGGGAGCGGCAGGACGCGTTCGCGGCCCGCTCGCACGCGCTGGCCCACGCCGCCTGGGAGGCCGGCTTCTACGACGACCTGGCGGTGCCGGTCGAAGGCGCCGACCTGGCCCGCGACGAAGGCATCAGGCCGGGCTCCACCCCCGAGGTGCTGGCCGGGCTCAAGCCCGCGTTCCGGCCCGGCGGCACGATCACCGCCGGCAACGCCTCCCCGCTCAGCGACGGCGCCTCCGCGCTCGTGCTCGGCTCCGAACAGGCCGCCGAGCGCCTCGGCACCGCGCCGATCGCCCGCGTCGCCGGGCGCGGCGCCGCCGCCCTCGAACCCCAGGAGTTCGGCTACGCGCCGGTCGAGGCCGCCAACCAGGCGCTGCGCCGGGCCGGCATCGGCTGGTCCGACGTCGGCGCGGTCGAGCTGAACGAGGCCTTCGCCGTGCAGTCGCTGGCCTGCGTGGACGCCTGGGGGATCGACCCGGAGATCGTCAACGTCAAGGGCGGCGCCATCGCCGTCGGCCACCCGCTGGGCGCCTCCGGCGGGCGCGTCCTCGGCACCCTCGCCCACGTGCTGCGCGAGCGGCGCCAGCGGTGGGGCGTCGCCGCCATCTGCATCGGCGTCGGCCAGGGCCTGGCCGTCGTCCTGGAGAACGTGAGCGAGGATGTGAAGGCCGCATGACCACCCTCCACACCGACCCCGACGAGGCGCTGGCCGGCGTCCAGGACGGCTCGACCGTACTGATCGGCGGCTTCGGCATGGCCGGCATGCCCGTCACCCTCATCGACGCGCTGATCCGGCAGGGCGCCAAGGACCTGACCGTGGTCAGCAACAACGCGGGCAACGGCGACACCGGCCTGGCGGCGCTGCTCGCCGCCCGGCGGGTACGCAAGATGATCTGCTCGTTCCCCCGCCAGAGCGACTCGTGGGTGTTCGACGGCCTCTACCGGGCCGGCGAGATCGAGCTGGAACTGGTGCCGCAGGGCACGCTCGCCGAGCGGATGCGCGCCGCCGGGGCCGGCATCGGCGCGTTCTACTGCCCCACCGGGGTGGGCACGCCGCTGGCCGAGGGGAAGGAGACGCGCACCATCGACGGCCGCGAGTACGTGCTGGAGTACCCGATCAAGGGCGACGTGGCGCTCATCTCCGCGCACGCCGGCGACCGGCTCGGCAACCTCGTCTACCGCAAGACCGCGCGGAACTTCGGCCCGGTCATGGCCACCGCGGCCACCCTGACGATCGCGCAGGTCCGCCACGTGGCCGAGGCCGGCGAGCTGGACCCCGAGGCCGTCGTCACCCCGGGCATCTACGTCGACCGGATCCTGGACCTGAAGGCGGAGGAGGCCGCATGAGCACCGTCGAGATGAGCACAGTCGAGCATCTGGACCGCAAGCCGCTCGGCCGCGCGGAACTGGCCGCCGTCGTCGCCCGCGACATCCCGCGCGGCGCGTTCGTCAACCTCGGCATCGGCCAGCCCACCACGGTCGCCGACCACCTGCCGGCCGACTCCGGCGTCACCCTGCACACCGAGAACGGCATGCTCGGCATGGGCCCGGCCGCCGAAGGCGACGAGATCGACCCCGACCTCATCAACGCCGGCAAACAGCCGGTCACCGAACTGCCCGGCGCGGCCTACTTCCACCACGCCGACTCCTTCGCCATGATGCGCGGCGGCCACCTCGACGTGTGCGTGCTCGGCGCGTACCAGGTGTCGCAGCGCGGCGACCTGGCCAACTGGCACACCGGCGCCCCCGGCGCCATCCCCGCCGTCGGCGGCGCGATGGACCTGGCCATCGGGGCCAAGCAGGTGTTCGTCATGATGACGCTCTTCACCAAGGACGGCACCCCCAAGCTCGTCCCCGAGTGCACCTACCCGCTGACCGGCCTGGCCTGCGTGAGCCGCCTCTACACCGACCTGGCCGTCTTCCACCTCGGCCCCGACGGCGTCAAGGTGGCGGAGACCTACGGCATCGGCTTCGACGAACTGGCCGCCCGGCTGGACGTGCCGATCACCCGGGCCTGACCCTCAGCCGGCGAACCCGGCCAGCCGCGGCAACCTGCGCAGCACCAGCCGGTCCAGCAGCAGCACCGCCGGCATCGTCACACCCGCCAGCGGGAACAACCACCATGATCGCCGTCACTCCGTACGCGGCGCGCCTGTCCACCGGCCGGGCCGGCGCGCCCAGGCGGCCCTCCGGGCGGCGCTTCCACCCCATCCACGCCCCCGAGACCACCAAAGAAGAACCCGGTCCGCGACCAGGACCACGATCTCGTCCAGCTCATGCGGATAGCGCAGCGGCGGTTCGCGGAGATGTTCGGCTGCGAGCCCGGGGGCGCCCCGCCCGGTATCTGACGCGGAGCACGGCCCCGGAGCCGAGGGCTACGCTCGATCATATGCTGGACGGGTGGCGGAAGCTGGTGGGGGAGTCGGCGGCCGGGGAGGCTGTCGGGGCCGAGCTGGTGGCCAGGTGGTCTGAGAAGCATCGGCGCTATCACGACCTCGACCATCTGAGAGCCGTGCTGGCGGCCGTGGATCTGATCGAGGAGTGGGCCGACGATCCCGCCGCAGTGCGGCTGGCCGTCTGGTTCCACGACGCCGTCTACGACGGCCGGCCCGGGTGGGACGAGGAGCGCAGCGCGCAGCTCGCGCAGGCCCGCCTGCCCCGGTGCGGGGTGCCCGCCGCGAGGGTCGCCGAGGTGGCCAGGCTGGTACGGGTGACCGCGGCGCACGACACGCTGGCCGAGGGCGACCGTAACGGGGCGGTGCTGTGCGACGCCGATCTGGCGGTGCTGGGCGGGGACGGGTACGCGGAGTACGCGGCCAAGGTCAGGCAGGAGTACGCGCACGTACCCGGCGAGCTGTTCAGGGAAGGCCGGGCCCAGGTGCTGCGCCGGCTGCTCGCCGTACCGAGCCTCTACCGGACGGCGCCCGCGCGCGAGTTGTGGGAGGCGCGCGCCAGGGAGGCCATGAGAGCGGAGCTCGACGCGCTGGAGCGATAATCGGCGGCGCGCGGCCGGTCCGCCTGTCAAGGTGGAGGTCATGGACACCGCCGACGCCCGGTCACTGGCCCGGTCGCTGAAAGACCTGATCGAGGACGCCCACCGCGCCCTCGTCCGCGACGAGCAGCCCGAGCTGGTGACCCGCGTCACCGGCCACCTGGGCTGCGAGCTGAAACACGTGGTCAACGTGGTGGCGGCGTTCCCCGGCTGGGAGCACGTCAACCTGCAGCGCGGCGTCGACGCCTACCTGGCCGCGCACAGCCCGGACGCCGAGTGGTTCGGCATCGCCGGGCAGGGCCGCGAGCACGACGACGTCGTCAACATGCTCGCCGCCGCCGCCCGCGGGTGGGAGCGGTACGAGCCGGGCGCGGTCGACTACGAGGCCGTGGCGATCGGGCCCGACGAGACCACGGAGGTGGTGTCGCTCGGCCTGGTGCTCACCCGGGCCCCCGGCGGGACGCCCGTCGTGCTGGCGCTGCGCGGCCCGCAGGAGCACATGTCGCCGAACTGCCAGGTGGTCGTGCTGGCGCCCGGCCGGGCCGCCGCCAAGAGCGCCCGCGACGAGATCGAGCGGCTGATGCGCGAGCACGACGTCTACCGCGGCCAGGTGCTGTCGTTCGCGTGGAGCGAGCACCGCGGCAACGACCTGGTCACCTTCCTGCCCCGCCCCGAGGTGCGGCCGGAGCAGGTGGTGCTGCCCGGCGGCGTGCTGGAGACGATCGAGCGGCACATCGCCGGCGTCGCCGAGCAGGCCGACCGGCTGCGCGCGCACGGCCAGCACCTCAAGCGCGGCCTGCTGCTGCACGGCCCGCCCGGCACCGGCAAGACCCACACGGTCCGCTACCTCATGGCCAGGATGACGGGCTGCACGGTGATCGTGATGACGGGGACGGCGATCCAGTTCGTGTCGCAGGCGGCCGGGCTCGCCCGCAGGCTGCAGCCGGCGATCGTGGTGCTGGAGGACGTCGACCTGGTGGCGCGCGACCGGTCGTTCACCGACGACGGCAACCCGCTGCTGTTCGCGCTGCTCGACGCCATGGACGGGGTGGGGGCCGACGCCGACGTGACGTTCGTGCTCACCACCAACCGGGCCGACGTGCTCGAACGCGCGCTGGCCGACCGCCCCGGCCGGGTGGACCTGGCCGTGGAGATCCCCCGGCCCGACGCCGCCGGGCGGGCGGCGCTGCTCCGCCTCTACGCCCGCGGCCTGCCGCTCCGGGCCGACCTCGATCAGGTCGTGGCCCGTACCGAGGGCGCGACCGCCTCGTTCTTCAAGGAGCTGCTGCGGCGGGCGGTGCTGGACGCGCTGACCCGCGACGGCGACCGGCCCGAGATCACCGGCGACCACCTGAACCGGGCGCTCGACGACATGCTGCACGAGCGCGAGGCCCTCACCCGCACCCTGCTGGGGTCGGGGGAGGAGCCGGAGGACCTGATGCCGGACGACGAGCCCGGCTCCTACGGGCCGCGCCCCGGCAGATGGTCACCCGCGCGCATGCCCAGCGTGTACTTTTCGGCGGCGGAGCCCGGAGTCGATCAGCCGCCGCAGTAGCTCGCGGGAGGAGACCGCCTGCGCGCCCAGCGACACCGCCAGGGCGTGCAGGGTCTCGGGCACGTCGTAGTGGTCCCGGTCGAAAGCCCGGTCGGGCACGCCCAGCCGCGCGGCGAAGACGTGCAGTTCGTCCAGGGAGGTGTCGCTGACCAGATGCGACCACATCAGGCCGCGCGGGCCGGGCCACTGCGGGGGATCGATGAGCACCGTCACGGAGACAAGGGTAGGACCCTGCCCCGCACCACCAGCTCACCCAGGTCGCGCACCGCCAGGCCGGCCCCCTCGCTGACCGGAGCGAGGGCGATCACCAGGGCGAAGCCGCCCTTCCTGCCCGCCTCGACGCCCGCCGGGGACGACTCCACCACGGCGGTCCGTACGGGTGGCACCCCCAGCCGGCGGGCGGCCTCCAGCGGCAGCGCCGGGTCCGGTTTGCCGGGCAGGTTCATCAGCGCCGCGTCGCCCCCGTCGACCAGCGTGTCGAACAGGTGCAGCACCCCCGCTGCCGTGACCACCCGGCGCCCGTGCAAGCTGGCCGACACCCCGCCGGTGCGGGCGCCGCGGTTGCGCAGCTCGTGCAGGAGCGCCACCGCCGCCGGGAACGCGGCCACCCCGTGGCGCTCCACCTGCTCCATGAAGAGCAGCTCCTTGGCGCGGCCGAGGCCGTGCACGGTGGGCGCGTCCGGCCCGTCGCCGGGCTCGCCCTCCGGCGCGGTGAGGCCGCGCGAGGCCAGGAACTCCCGCACGCCGTCGAGGCGCGGCCGCCCGTGGACGTAGCGCAGGTAGTCCTCGCGCACGTCGAACGGCGCCGAGCGGCCGCGCAGGAACCCGTCGAACACGTGCTTCCAGGCGGCCGCGTGCCCGCGCGCGGTGTCGGTGACCGTGCCGTCGGTGTCGAACACGACGGCCCCGATCCCGCTCAGATCGATGACAGGCTCGCTCACCCTGCGAACGTAGCCGCTTCACCACGCGACGGGCAGCTTCTCCACGCCGTAGACGATGGCGAGCTTGCGCCAGGGGACCTCGCCGGCCAGGCGGAGCGTCGGGAAGCGGCGCAGCAGCATGGGGTACGCGATGCGCAGCTCCATCTGCGCCAGCGGCGCGCCGATGCAGCGGTGGATGCCGTGGCCGAACGCCAGATGGGAGCCGGCGGTCTGGCGGCCCGGCTTGACCTGGTCCATGTCGGGGCCCAGGCTCGGGTCCCGGTTCGCGGCGGCCAGCGAGCAGAGCACCAGCTCGCCCTTCTTGATCTGCTGCCCGTGCAGCTCCAGGTCGTCGCGGGCGAAGCGGGGGAAGGCCACCTGCACCACGGTCATGTAGCGCAGCAGCTCCTCGATCACCTCGTCGACGTAGCCGTCGACCTCGCGCACCTTGGCGGCCTGGTCGGGGTTCTCCAGCAGCCAGAGGGAGCCGAGCGCCAGCATGCTCGTGCTGGTGTCGTGGCCGCCGGTCAGCATGCCGTCGGCCATGCTGGCCAGGGTCCGGTCGTCGAGCTCGTCGCCGTGGTCGCGCAGCAGCTGGCCGAGCAGCCCCTCGCCGGGGTTCTGCCGCTCGCGGGCGACCAGGCCGGTGAGGTAGGTCATCGCCTCGTTGACCGCCTGCAGCGACGCCTCCGGCCCGGCGGTGAAGTCGAACCGGTCCGTGCTCACCTTGACGAAGTCGGCCTGCTCCTCGTACGGGACGCCGAGCAGTTCGGAGATCACCAGGGACGGGATGGGGAGGGCGAAGTCCTCCATCAGGTCCGCGGGGGAGCCCTTGGCCTCGATCTTGTCCAGGCACTCGGCGACCAGCGCCTCGATGCGCGGTTCCAGCCGCCGCAGCCGGCGCATGGTGAACTCGGGCGTCAGGAACTTGCGCAGCCGGGTGTGCTCGGGCGGGTCCCGGAAGCCCAGGCCGCCCGGGTCCTCCTGGTTCGAGCCGAGGCCGATGACGCCGGCGAAGTCGTTGCTGAACCGCTCGTGGTCGCCGAGCACAGCGCGGACGTCGTTCCAGCGGGTGACGAGATAGACCGTCTGCCCGCCCGGGATCTCCATCGGGTAGACGGGGTGTTCCGCCTGGATGCGGAGGAGTTCCTCCGCCGGGTCGAACCTCTCCCGCATGAACTGGACGAGAGGAAACTCTTCTGACTCTGACATGTAATCCGTCCGTTGGGATACATCGCATCATGTTGGGATAAATCCCTCGTAGATGGTCCCACCCGGATGGCGTGCTGGTGACCTACCAAAGGACGAGATTTCGTCTCAGCCTCCGGTAAGAGCCCTGGTCACCTCGCCGCGGGCGGAACCGTCCGGTGATGAGCGTAGACGGGAGGGTTCGCGGGCGGAGCCCCGACCGCCGGGAAGAACCGGGCCGATAGCGTGCGCGTTCCGTGAGCACCGGCCGTGGGATTTTTGGCGCGTTCCGTTACTGCTTTGATGCAGGTGGGACGAATGGGGAATCAGGGGCAAACCAGGGCAGCAGCCGAAGTTCTGCGTACAAGGTGGCTACGGTCTGCAATGATCTCGTCGTCGCCCCCCGAGATTCACCTCACGGATGCCACTGATGCCCACATTCGAGGAAATCACCGCTTTCATCACCGAGCAGCCGCTCGCGACCGCGATCATCGCCCTGCTGACCCTGGCCGGGCTCGCCCTGGCCTACGTGACCCTGCGCGCCGTATGGCGGGCCGTCGTCTGGCTGTTCGCCCGCTACGTCGCCCCCCGTCCCGTCGAGGACGTCCTCACCATCGTGGCCGCGTCCATCGCGACCGGCGTCTCGGCCCAGGGCATGTGGCGCTTCTCCGGTGACGTGCTGGGCCTGGACGGCCCGCTGAGGCTGCTGCTGTTCGCCTTCATCGAGGTCGCCATCATCACCTCGGCCGTCCGCGCCCGCCGCAACATGCGGGAGAACTTCTCCGCGGGCATCGACGGCATCGCCGTGTGGGCGCTGACCTGCCTGACCGCGGTGCTGTCCAGCATGGACGCGAGCAGCTTCCCCGAGGCGGTGTTCCGGCTCGCCGCCCCGCTGGTGGCCGCCTGGCTGTGGGAGCGGGGCATGGCGATCGAGCGGCACCGCATCCGCGGCACCGGCCGCATCAACTGGCGGCTCACCCCCGAGCGGCTGCTGGTCCGGCTCGGCCTGGCCGAGGTCAGCGACCGCACCGCCAGCGAGGTCGACGCGCACCGCCGGCTCACCCGGGTCGCGCTGGCCGCCAAGCGGGCCAAGGCGCTGCGCGAGGCCGGCGCCTCCGACCGCAAGATGCGCGCCGCGCTGGCCAAGCTCGACAAGGCCATGGACCAGGCCGTCGAGCACACCGGGCTGGCCGTCGACCCGGCCCGCCAGGAGGCGCTGCTCGCGCAGATCGCCGCGCTCTACAACACCTCCGCCCTCATCGACGCCGACCCGCGGGTGCCCTGGGAGCCCGAGCACGACCACCAGCCGGTGCCCGCCCGGCCCGAGCTGCCGCCCGCGCTCGCCGAGCTGGTGCGGGAGGAGGACGACGAGGAAATCCCCGTCATCGACCCGACCCCGCAGGTCGTCGACACCGCCCAGCGCGCGGCCCTCATGCGCCGGGCCCGCGCCTACTGGGACCGGCAGATCGCCAAGGGGATCGTGCCGCGCACCGTCGACATCGCCCAGGAGATCGGCATCCCGCTCTCCGTCGCCCGCGAGTGGCGCGCGCTGTGGAAGCTGGAGCCCGCCGCCCACGCCCTCATCGAGCAGCTCTACCACCAGCACGGCATCGTCGACACCGGAGCGTTCCCGGCCATCGGCGACGACGGCCGGGTGCTCGCGAAGTCCTAGGAGCCCTGGGCGAGCGCCGCGGCGACCAGCGACCGGGCCTCCTCCTGCACCTTGGCGAGGTGGTCCGGGCCGCGGAAGGACTCGGCGTAGATCTTGTAGACGTCCTCGGTGCCCGACGGGCGGGCGGCGAACCAGGCGCTCTCCGTGGCGACCTTGACGCCGCCCAGCGACTCCCCGTTGCCCGGCGCGGCCGTCTGCACCGCGGTGATCGGCTCGCCCGCCAGGCTGTCGGCCGTCACCTGGGCGGCCGAGAGCTTGCCCAGCACCGCCTTCTCCTCGCGCGTCGCGGGCGCGTCCACGCGCGCGTAGGCGGGCTCGCCGAACCTCCCGGTCAGCTCGCGGTAGAGCTCGCTCGGCGAGCGGCCCGTGACCGCCTGGATCTCGGCGGCCAGCAGCGCCAGGATGACGCCGTCCTTGTCGGTGGTCCAGACCGAGCCGTCACGGCGCAGGAACGACGCGCCCGCGCTCTCCTCGCCGCCGAACCCGAGCGACCCGTCGAGCAGCCCGGGCACGAACCACTTGAAGCCGACCGGCACCTCGTAGAGCCGCCGCCCCAGCGCCCCGGCCACCCGGTCGATGATGCCGCTGCTCACCATCGTCTTGCCGACGCCCGCGTCCTGCGGCCACCCGTCGCGGTGCTCGTACAGGTAGGAGATCGCGACCGCGAGGTAGTGGTTGGGGTTCACCAGCCCGCCGTCGGGGGTGACGATGCCGTGGCGGTCGGCGTCGGCGTCGTTGCCGGTGGCGATCTGGAAGCGGTCGCGGCCGTCGATGAGCGAGGCCATCGCGTACGGGGACGAGCAGTCCATCCGGATCTTGCCGTCCCAGTCGAGCGTCATGAACCGCCACGCCGGGTCGACCAGCGGGTTGACCACGGTCAGGTCGAGGCGGTGCCGCTCGGCGATCTCGGCCCAGTAGGCCACGCTCGCCCCGCCCAGCGGGTCGGCGCCGATCCGCACCCCGGCCGCCCGGATCGCGTCCAGGTCGACGACCGAGGGCAGGTCGTCCACGTACGAGCCGAGGAAGTCATAGCGGCCGGCCGCCTCCAGCGCCCTGGCGTAGGGCACCCGGCGCACGCCGTCGAGGTCCTGCGCGAGCAGCCGGTTGGCGCGGTCCTGGATCCACGAGGTGGCCTCGGTGTCGGCCGGGCCGCCGCTCGGCGGGTTGTACTTGAAGCCGCCGTCGGAGGGCGGGTTGTGCGACGGCGTGATGACCACCCCGTCGGCCAGCCCCGACTTCCGGCCGCGGTTGTAGGTGAGGATCGCGTGCGAGACGGCGGGCGTCGGTGTGTAGCCGTCGCGTGAGTCGATCAGCACCCGCACGTCGTTGGCCGCGAACACCTCCAGCGCCGACACCCGCGCCGGCTCCGACAGCGCGTGCGTGTCGATGCCGAGGTAGAGAGGGCCGTCGGTGCCCTGCATCAGCCGGTACTCGCAGATGGCCTGGCTGGTGGCGAGGATGTGGGCCTCGTTGAAGGACGCCTTCAGCGAGGAGCCGCGGTGGCCCGAGGTGCCGAACGCCACCCGCTGCCCCGGATCACCTGGGTCGGGCCGCGTCGCGTAGTAGGCGGTCACCAGCCGGGGCACGTCCACCAGATCCGCGGGCTGAGCGGGCTGCCCCGCACGTTCGTGGGTCATGGGGCCACTTTACAAACGGGGCCCGGCCCGGCTTCGCCGCCACCCGGCGCGGGCGGGGATACACTCGCCCCAGCCGACTAGAATGGAGTTCTGTCAGCATGCGATTCGGCCTTCTTCTCAACGAGCCCTCCGGCCCGGACCCCTTCCCCGAGCTGCGCGACCGGATCGCCCGCGCCGCCGACGAGGGCTTCGACTCGGCGTGGATGTCCCACATCTTCGGGCTGGACGCGCTCACCGCGCTCGCCGTCGCGGGCAGCGCCGCCGGCCGCGACATCGAGCTGGGCACCGCGGTCGTGCCGACCTACCCCCGCCACCCCGCCGCGCTCGCCCAGCAGGCCATGACCGCCAACGCCGCGCTCGGCGGGCGGCTGACCCTCGGCATCGGCCTGTCCCACAAGATCGTCGTCGAGGACATGTACGGCTACAGCTACGACAGGCCCGCCCGGCACATGCGGGAGTACCTGGACGTGCTGCTGCCCCTCACCCGCGGCGAGCAGGCCGGCTACACCGGCGAGACGGTCAAGGCGAACCTGCGGCTCAGCACGCCGGGAACGGGCCTGCCGGTGCTGATCGCCGCGCTCGGCCCCCGCATGCTCAAGCTGGCCGGCACCGTCGCCGACGGCACCGTGCTCTGGATGACCGGCCGCAAGACCGTCGCCGAGCACATCGCGCCCGGCATCGCCTCCGCCGCCGCGGAGGCCGGCCGTCCCGCGCCGCGCGTGGTCTGCGCGCTGCCGCTCTGCGTCACCGACGACCCCGAGGCCGCCCGGACCAGGGCCGGCGAGATGTACGCGATGTACGGTCAGCTCCCGTCCTACCGGGCCATGCTCGACAGGGAAGGGGTCGAGGGCCCCGGCGGCGTGGCCGTCGTCGGCGACGAGGACGCGGTGCGGGCCCAGCTCGACGCGCTGGCCCAGGCCGGCGTCACCGACTTCGTGGCGGCGGTGTTCGGCGACCGCGAACGCGCTCACAAGCTGCTCATCGGCGCGTCGAAGGGGTGATAAGCGGAGGGGCCGCCTTACATTCGGCAGGGTGTACTCCGACAGGGACGATCGCGTACTGCACGGCATCGACGTGTCCAACTGGCAGAAGTCCGTCGACTGGGCCCAGCACGCCCGCCGCGGCGTGGCGTTCGCCTTCGCCAAGGCGACCGAGGGCGGCGACTGGACCGACCGCTGGTTCGCCCGCAACTGGGACCGGATGCGGGAGAACTGGATCGTCTGCGGCGCCTACCACTTCGCCCGCCCCAAAGGCGACCCCGAAGAACAGGCGCGCCACTTCCTGCGCACGATCAGGGCGGCGGGCGGGCTGCGCCGCGGCGACCTGATCGCGCTCGACCTCGAGACCAGCGACGGGGCGAAACCCGGCCGCGTCGCCCGCTTCGCCCGCTACTGGTGCGGCTTCGTGGAGCGGCGCACCGGGATCCGCCCGTTCGTCTACACCTACCAGCACTTCGCCGAGAAGGGCCACTGCGCCGGCCTGGGCGAATACCCGCTCTGGATCGCCAGCCCGCACCGCGATCCCGGCCGGCCGGTCGTGCCGCCGCCGTGGCGCGACTGGACCATCCACCAGTACGCCAGCCGCCCCGTCGACCGGAACCTGTTCAGGGGCGGGCGCAAAAGACTGACCAGGATGGGGTACGACCCGCGATAGCATCGGTTTCCGTCACCAACCGAGCGCTACCCGAGGGAGCCCACCGTGTCAGCCGAGCTACGCATCACCCTCGCCGGAGCCGAGCGTGTGGTCGCGGCCGGCACGACGGCCGGCGACGCGCTCGAAGCCGACGGGCGCACCGTCGTCGCCGCCCGCGTCAACGGCGAGGCGCGCGACCTGGACCACCCGCTCGCCGACGGCGACGTGGTCGAGCCGATCGAAATCTCCAGCGAGGAAGGCCGGGCGATCGTCCGCCACTCCACCGCGCACGTCCTGGCCCAGGCCGTGCAGGAGCTGTTCCCCGAGGCCAAGCTGGGCATCGGCCCGCCCGTCGAGAACGGCTTCTACTACGACTTCGACGTGGCCGAGGCGTTCCAGCCCGACGACCTCAAGCGCATCGAGAAGCGCATGCGCGAGATCGTCAAGCAGGGACAGCGGTTCTCCCGCCGCCCCGTCAGCGACGACGAGGCCCGCGAAGAGCTCGCCGGCGAGCCGTACAAGCTGGAGCTCATCGGCCTCAAGGGCGGCGCGGACGCCGAGGAGTCGGTCGAGGTCGGCGCCGGGCAGCTCACCATCTACGACAACCTCGACGCCAAGACCGGCGAGCTGCGCTGGAAGGACCTGTGCCGCGGCCCGCACGTGCCGACCACCCGGTCCATCCCCGCGTTCAAGCTCATGCGCTCCGGCGGCGCCTACTGGCGCGGCAGCGAGAAGAACCCGCAGCTCCAGCGCATCTACGGCACCGCCTGGGAGTCCCGCGACAAGCAGGACGAATACCTCAAGCTCCTGGAGGAGGCCGAGAAGCGCGACCACCGCAAGCTCGGCGTCGAGCTCGACCTGTTCAGCTTCCCGCCGGAGCTGGGCAGCGGCCTGCCCGTCTTCCACCCCAAGGGCGGCATCATCCGCAAGGAGATGGAAGACTACATGCGCCGCCGCCAGGCCGAGGCGGGCTACGAGTTCGTCAACACGCCCCACATCACCAAGTCGACGCTGTTCGAGACCTCCGGCCACCTGCCGTGGTACGCCGACGACATGTTCCCGCCGTTCGAGCTGGAAGGCGTCGAGTACCGCGTCAAGCCGATGAACTGCCCGATGCACAACCTGATCTACCGGGCACGCGGGCGTTCCTACCGCGAGCTGCCGCTGCGGCTCTGCGAGTTCGGCAGCGTCTACCGCTACGAGAAGTCGGGCGTGGTCCACGGCCTGACCCGGGTGCGCGGCATGACGCAGGACGACTCGCACATCTACTGCACCCGCGAGCAGATGCCGGGCGAGATCAAGAGCCTGCTCACGTTCGTGCTCAGCGTGCTGCGCGACTTCGGCCTGTCGGAGTTCTACCTGGAGCTGTCCACCCGCGACGACTCCGACAAGTTCATCGGCGACCCCGCCGACTGGGCCGAGGCCACCCAGGCGCTGCGCGAGACGGCCGAGGAGTCGGGCCTGGAGCTGGTCGACGACCCGGGCGGCGCGGCCTTCTACGGCCCCAAGATCTCCGTGCAGGCCAAGGACGCGATCGGGCGCACCTGGCAGCTGTCGACCATCCAGCTCGACCTCAACCAGCCGCAGCGGTTCGGGCTCGAGTACCAGGCCGCCGACGGCAGCCGCCAGACCCCGGTCATGATCCACCGGGCGCTGTTCGGCTCGATCGAGCGCTTCCTCGGCGTGCTGACCGAGCACTACGCGGGCGCCTTCCCGCCCTGGCTCGCGCCCGTCCAGGTGGTCGGCATCCCGATCGCCGACGCGCACGTGCCCTACTTGCAGGACGTGGCGAAGAAGCTGCGCGAGCGCGGCATCCGGGTCGAGGTCGACGCCTCCGACGACCGGATGCAGAAGAAGATCCGCAACGCGCAGAAGGCCAAGGTGCCCTACATGCTGCTGGCGGGCGACGAGGACATCGCCAACGGCGCGGTCTCCTTCCGCTACCGCAGCGGCGAGCAGAAGAACGGCGTCCCGGTCGACCAGGCGGTCGCCGAGATCGCCGACGCCGTCGAGCACCGCGTCCAGGTCTGACGGGTGCGGATCCCGGCGCGGCCGTGCCGCGCCGGGGTTCAGAAGGTGAACACGCGGAACGGGATCGCGGGCCGGCCGCCGAACCGGGCCGCGCTCTCGCGGGCGTAGCCCTCGACGATCCCGCGCGCGTACGTCTCCGGGTCGTCCTCGGTGAGCGCCTCGATGTAGGCGCGGTGCTCCAGCAGGGAGCGCACCCCCTGCTCCAGCCCGCCGGTGACGTCGACGGCGTGCGTGGGGGAGTCGGCGCCGGCCACCGCCACCCAGCGCACGCCCTGCCACGGCTCGCCCGCGTCCGGGAAGATCCAGCGGTTGCCGGCGTCGGCGGCGGCGTCCAGCACCGCCCGGCCCACCGCCTTGTGGTCGGGGGTGTTCCAGTAGCCGCCGCCGTCCCAGGTGTCGTCGAAGTTGAGCGTGACCAGGAGTTCGGGGCGGTGACGGCGGATCGCCGCGGCGATGTCGCGGCGCAGCGCCGGCCCGTACTCGATCACCCCGTCGGCGTGGTCGAGGAACTCCACCGTGCTCACGCCCACGACGGCGGCGCTGGCCCGCTCCTCCCGCTCGCGCAGCGGCCCCGCCTCGGCCGGGTCGAGCGTGTCGATGCCCGCCTCGCCGCGGGTGGCGATCAGGTAGGCGACCTCGCGTCCCGCCGCGGTCCAGGTCGCGACGGCGGCGGCGCACCCGTACTCCAGGTCGTCGGGGTGGGCGACCACGGCGAGCGCCCGCTGCCAGTCGGTGGGCATGGGTTCGAGTTGATCAGCCATGCCCGCCACCCTAGACGCCGGACACCCGGACTGTCCGGTGCCGCAGCGTACGTTGCCTCGCATGACGAAGGGGGTGGCGGGTGGATGAGGTGGGGAGGCGGTCCGGGTGGCCGGATGGCCGGCGTCGCCACGGACGTCGCCTCGCGACGAGGGGCGGGTGAGCGACGTGATGGAGGTGGTCCGGGCGGCCGGATTGTCGGTGCCGTCGCGTACGTTTGCTCGCGCGAGGAGGGGAGCGGCGAGTGGACGAGGTGGCGGAGGCGATCCGGGCGGGTGACCGGGAGCGGTTCGCCGAGCTGGCGGGGCGTCACCGGCATGAGCTGGAGGTCCACTGTTATCGCATGCTCGGCTCGTACAGCGACGCCGAGGACGTGGTGCAGGAGACGCTGCTGCGGGCCTGGCGGCGGCGCGAGACGTTCGAGGGGCGCGCCACCCCGCGCGCCTGGCTCTACCCGGATCGCCACCAACGCCTGCCTCGACCTGCTGTCCGGCCCGGAGGTGCTGGCCGCGTTCGGGCTGCCGGAGAAATTCTGAGGTCCACCGATTCCTTCCGCCCGCCCCCGCCGTCATACGGGCACCGACGACGACGAAGGACGGCGACATGAACATCGACGACAAGCAGCTCCGCGCCCTGGACCGCCTGGCCGGCACCTGGCGGGTGACCGGCGGCGCCGAGGGCACCGTCACCTACCGCTGGCTCGACGGCGGCTTCTTCCTCATCCAGGAGATCGACTTGGTGCAGGACGGACGGCCGGTCAAGGGCATGGAGGTGATCGGCCGGGAGCGGCCCTTCGGCGCCGGGCCGGGCGAGGACGTCACGTCCCGCTACTACGGCAGCCAGGGCGAGACCTTCGACTACGTGTACGAGATCGACGGCGACACGCTCACCATCTGGGGCGGCGAGAAGGGCTCGCCCGCCTATTACCGGGGCACGTTCGACGGCGACGCGGTCTCCGGCGCCTGGGTCTACCCGGGCGGGGGCGGCTACGAGTCGCGGATGACCCGGGTGAACTGACCGCCCGCCCTGTGGTGGACTGGCCCCGTGAACCTGCCCGGAGTCCGCCCCGCCCTCGTGGTCCTCGCGGTGATCGTGCTGCTGGTCGGGCTGCTCTGGGTCTTCCAGCGGCGGCTGATCTACCTGCCCGACGCCGCCCCGGTGCCGCCCGCCGCCGAGGTCGTGCCCGGGGCGCGCGAGGTGACGCTCACCACCGCCGACGGGCTGCGGCTGGGCGCCTGGTACGTGCCGGGTGACCATCCGGTGCGGGTGCTGATCGCGGGCGGCAACGCCAGCAACCGGCTGTACCGGGCGCCGCTGGCCCGCGCGCTGGCGGCCCGCGGGCTGCCGGTGCTGCTCATGGACTACCGGGGTTACGGCGGCAACCCCGGCAGCCCCACCGAGGAGGGGCTCCGGCTCGACGTGCGGGCGGCCCGCGACTGGCTCGGCGACGGGCCGGTGATCTACTTCGGGGAGAGCCTCGGCGCCGCCGTGGTGACCGGGCTGGCCGCCGAGCGCCCGCCGGACGGGCTGGTGCTCCGCTCGCCGTTCACCGACCTGGCGGCGGCGGGGCAGGCCAACTACCCCTTTCTGCCCGTACGGGCGCTGCTCCGCGACCGTTTCCCGGTCGCGGAGCGGATCGGGGCCGTCCGGGCGCCGGTCGTCGTGGTGTACGGGACCGCGGACTCGATCGTGCCGGCAGGGCAGAGCCGCGCGGTCGCCGAGGCCGCCGCCGGGCCGGTCACGGTCATCGAGATCGACGGGGCAGGACACAACGATCCGGTGTTCCTGACCGGGCCGGAGGTCGTCGGCGCCGTCGCCGACCTGGCCGGCCGCATCCGGCGGGCCCGCTGACAGAGCGCCCGGATCGTGCCGGATGACCCGCCCGGCGGTGGCCCTATGCTGCTTCATATGCACGATCAGGGAGGGGCAGGGGAGCCCGACAACTTCGAGCGGCTGTGGACCCCGCATCGCATGGCCTACATCAAGGGCGAGAACAAGCCCGTCGGCGACGGCCCCGAGGGGTGCCCGTTCGACGCCATCCCCCGCATGAGCGACGAGGACGGCCTGATCGTCGCCAGGGGCGAGGTCGTCTACGCGGTGCTGAACCTCTACCCCTACAACTCCGGCCACCTGATGGTCGTGCCCTACCGGCACGTCTCCGGCTACGACGAGCTGACTCCGGACGAGATCGTCGAGCTGGGCGAGTTCACCCAGCGGGCGCTGCGCACGCTGCGCGAGGCCAGCGGCGCCCAGGGCTTCAACGTCGGCATGAACCTCGGCCAGGTCGCCGGCGCGGGCATCGCCGCCCACCTGCACCAGCACGTGGTGCCGAGGTGGGGCGGCGACACCAACTTCATGCCCGTGGTGGCGCGCACGAAGGTGCTCCCGCAGCTGCTCAGCGAGACCCGCCGGCTGCTCGCGGGCGCCTGGCCCGGCTGATCAGGCGTCCTCGACCTTCACCCGGGCCGCGCCGCTCTCGTTGTGGAGCCGGTCCAGCGCGGTCACCAGATAGGTGCCCGCCGACTTCGCGGTGAACGACGGGTCCGACACCACGGCCACCAGGTTGCGGGCGTCGGTGGTGTGGCAGTCGCCGCCCGGCTTCGGCACCCGGTAGACCGCGTACGCGCGAGCCCCCTGCACCGGCGCCCACGATACCGCGGTGCCGGCCGCCTTGACCTTCGACGGCTTGGCCGGGGCGGCGCCGCCGCGCGCCTCCATCAGCGGCAGCAGCGCCGGGCGGGCGTAGTGATTCTTGGCCACCCGGTCCATGGCGCCCAGCGGGTTGCTCAGCAGCTGCTTGGCGCTGAAGTAGACGTCGCCGCGGATCGCCTCGTGCTTGCGGTTGAGCGTGAGGTGCGCCGACAGCTCGCCCGGCTTGCGCCAGGCGGCCTCGTCCTTGGCGCCGACGCGGTAGAGGCCCTGGCCGATGTAGAGGTGGACGTCGCTGCCCTCGACCGCGCGGGCCCACCACGGCGCGAGCTTGCCGTAGGGGGCCAGCTTGTGCGAGCGCGACCAGTAGAGCTGGGGCATGATGTAGTCGACCGTGCCGTCCTTGATCCACGCCTTCGCGTCGGCGTAGATCGTGTCGTACGCGGACATGCCGGAGGTGTCGGAGCCCGACGGGTCCTGCGCCTTGTTGCGCCAGATGCCGAACGGGCTGATGCCGAACTTGACGTGCCGCTTGGTGGCGTGGACGGCCTCGCCCACCTCCGCCACGAGCCTGTCGACGTTCTGCCGCCGCCAGTCGGCCAGCTTCATGCCCTTGCCGTGCTTGCGGAAGGCGGCACGGTCGTCGAACGTGCCGCCCGGCCCCGGGTACGGGTAGAAGTAGTCGTCGAAGTGGACGCCGTCGACGTCGTAGCGGTTCACCACGTCGGTGACGACCTTGACGACGTGCCGGCGCACCTGAGGCAGGCCCGGGTTGTAGTAGAGGCGGTCGCCGTACTTGACCGTCCAGCCCGGGTGGCGGCGCGCCGGGTGGGAGGCGGGCAGCTTGGAGACGTCGGCGTCGTAGGCGGCGCGGTAGGGGTTGAACCAGGCGTGGAACTCCAGGCCGCGCTTGTGCGCCTCCTCGATGAGGAACGGCAGCGGGTCCCAGCCGGGGTTCTTGCCGGCGGTGCCGGTGAGGAAGCGGGACCACGGCTCGATCGACGACTTGTAGAGCGCGTCGGACGCCGGTCTGACCTGGACGAACACCGCGTTGAAGTTCCGCTTGGCGGCGGCGTCGAGCAGCCTGGCGTACTCGGCCCGTTGCCGGGCGGGGGAGAGCCCCGAGCGCGAGGGCCAGTCGATGTTGTTGACCGTGGCGATCCACACCCCGCGCAGCTGGCGCTTGGGGTGGCGCGGGTCGGGGGTGCACGCGGCGGTGACCGCCTCGCTCTCGGTCGTCTTCTTCTTGGCCTGCCCCTGCTTGCGCTGGCCGGCCTCTGCGCCTGGCCCGAAGGTGTAGGCGGCGGCGACGGCCACGGCGGCGAGAGCGGTGGCGGCGAGGAGTGGGCGTCCGGTTCGCATAGGGCAACAGTCTCGCATCGGTGCCGACCTGCTTCGCCCCGAAAAAAGAAATCAACTCGTGATGTTCCTGTGACCGCTGGGCCAGGAGGGGTGACCCGTGGGTCGAGTGGGGTGACCGCTGGGTCAGGAGGGGTGACCAATGGGCCGGGTGGGGTGACCGCTGGGTCAGGAGGGGTGACCAATGGGCCGGGTGGGGTGACCGCTGGGTCAGGAGGGGTGACCAGTGGGCCGGGAGAGGTGACCGGTGGGCCGGGAGGGGCCGGCCTCCCGGCGACCGGTCCTCAGCCGACCTCCGCGGCCGCCTTGTCGGCCAGCTTGTCGGCCAGGTGCGCGGGCAGCGGCTCGTAGCGCAGGAACGAGCGCTGGAAGGTGCCGGTGCCGTGCGACATCGACCGCAGGTCGATCGCGTACCGGGTGATCTCCAGCTGCGGCACCTCGGCTTTGACCAGGGTGCGGCCCCGGCCCACCGGCTCGGTGCCGAGCACGCGCCCGCGCCGCGACGACAGGTCGGACATCACCGCGCCCACGTGCTCGTCGCTGACCAGCACCGACAGCTCGTCCACCGGCTCCAGCAGGAGCGCCGGCACCTTCGAGGCGGCCTCCTTCAGCGCGATCTGCCCGGCGATCTGGAACGCCATGTCGGAGGAGTCGACCGAGTGCGCCTTCCCGTCGTACAGCGTGACCCTGATGTCCACGACGGGGTAGCCGGCGCGGACCCCGCGCTCCATCTGCGCGCGCACGCCCTTCTCCACCGACGGGATGAACTGGCGCGGCACCACGCCGCCGACGATCTTGTCGACGAACTCGAACCCGCCGCCGGACGGGAGCGGCTCCACCTCCAGGTGGCAGATGGCGTACTGGCCGTGGCCGCCGGTCTGCTTGACGTTGCGGCCCATCGCCTGCGTGCGCCCGCCGAACGTCTCGCGCAGCGGCACCCGCAGGGGGACGCGCTCGACCTCGACGCCGTGCCGGTTGGCCAGCCGGTCCAGCAGCACGTCGGTGTGCGCCTCGCCCATGCACCACAGCACGAGCTGGCGGGTCTCGGCGTTGTTCTCCAGGCGCAGCGTCGGGTCCTCGGCGACCAGGCGGCCCAGCGCCTGCCCCAGCTTGTCCTCGTCCGCCTTGGACTTGGCGCGGATCGCCACCGGCAGCAGCGGCTCCGGCATGGTCCAGGGCGTCATCAGCAGCGGCCGGTCCACCTCCGACAGCGTGTCGCCGGTCTCGGCCCGCGACAGCTTCGCCACCGCCACGATGTCGCCCGCGACCGCCTTGCCCACCTGGCGCTGCTGCTTGCCGAGCGGGCAGCTCAGGGCGCCGATGCGCTCGTCCACGTCGTGGTCCTCGTGGCCGCGCTCGGCCAGGCCGTGCCCGGAGACGTGCACGGTCATGTCGGGCCGCAGCGTGCCGGAGAAGACGCGCACCAGGCTGATGCGGCCCACGTACGGGTCGCTGGTGGTCTTGACGACCTCGGCCACCAGGGGCCCGTCGGGGTCGCAGGCGATGCCCTGGACCGGCTTGCCGTCGAGCGTGGTGATCTCCGGCATCGGGTGCTCGTGCGGCGCGGGGAAGCCCTGGGTGACGAGCTCCAGCAGCTCGGCCGCGCCGACGCCGAGGCCGGTGCAGAGCACGGGGTGGAAGTCGCCCGCGCAGACCGCCTTCTCCAGGTCCTGGACGAGGACCTTGACGTCGATGGGCTCGCCCTCCAGGTAGCGGTCCATGAGCGACTCGTCCTCGCTCTCCTGGATGATGCCCTCGATGAGCGGGCCGCGGTGCTCCTCGATGCGCGGCTCGTGCTCCGCGCCGGGCTCCTTCTCGGTACGGGTGCCGCTCGAGTAGTCGTAGAACTTCTGGGTCAGCAGGCCGATGAGGCCCTGCACGGTCCCGCCGGAGACGACCGGCAGGTAGAGCGGGGCGACGCCGTCGCCGAAGACGTCCTGGCAGGAGGCGAGCGCCGCGTCGAAGTCGGCCCGCTGGTGGTCGAGCTTGGTGATGACGACGGCCCGGGGCATCCGGACCTGGGCGCACTCCTCCCACAGCAGCTGGGTCAGCCCGTCGATCCCGTCGGTGGCGGAGACCACGAACAGCGCCGCGTCGGCGGCGCGCAGCCCGGCGCGCAGGTCGCCCACGAAGTCGGCGTAGCCGGGGGTGTCGAGAAGGTTGATCTTTATGTCGTTGAAGGTCAGCGGCGCCGAGGTCAGGTTGACCGACCGTTGCTGGCGTACCTCCACCTCGTCGAAGTCGCTGACCGTGTTGCCGTCTTCGACCCGGCCGGCCCGCTGGATGGTGCCGGTGGCCGCCAGCAACTGCTCGACCAGGGTCGTCTTGCCCGCTCCCGAATGGCCGACCAGGACGACATTGCGTACCGCATCCGCCTTGTCGGCCGTTGGTGCCCTGCCCGCGGCTCCCATGGCCCCGCTCTTGTCCGCCATTTCGCCTCCCGCGTCGTCGGTGTGCGTGCCAACGCCGCGCCCGCGCGGGGAGTGAGAAACCGCGTGGACGCGGTGTGTTCACCAAATACCCATGTGGCGCAGATCACAAGGGGGCCGGGGCAAAGAAAGTCACCGGCGCCGCGATGCCCTACGATCGAGGGCGCGATGCTCAAACTCCTGCGCCCGGCCATGACCCGGATACTCACCCCGCTGGGCAGGGCCCTGGTCCGCCGCGGGATCGGTCCGGACGCCGTCACGGCGATCGGCACTCTCGGCACGGTGGTCTCCGCCCTGTTCTTCTTCCCTCAGGGGATGCTCACCGCCGGGGCCCTGGTGATCACCGTTTTCGTGCTGTTCGACCTGCTCGACGGGGTGGTGGCGCGGCTCGGCGGGGGAGGGGGCAGCACGTGGGGGGCGTTCCTCGACTCCACGCTCGACCGGGTCGCCGACGCGGCGATCTTCTCCGGGCTGATCCTCCACTTCATCGCCACAGGCGACGCCCTGCTGGCGGCGGTGACGCTCTTCGCCCTGGTGGCGGGCGTGCTGGTCTCCTACGCCAAGGCGCGTGCCGAGGGGCTCGGGCTGACCTGCGACGTGGGGCTGGCCGAGCGGCCCGAGCGGCTGGTGGTGGTCCTGGTGGCCGCCTGCCTCTCCGGGCTGGGGGTGCCCTACGTCCTGGCGGCCGGCATGTGGTTGCTCGCCGCGGCCGGGGCCGTCACCGTTGTACAGCGCGTGGTCCATGTCCACCGGCAGACGAGGGAGCGATGAGCGGCAAGCCGTCAGTCACCGATCGCGTCGTCGCCGCGGGTTTCGCGGCGGGCTGGACGCTGGTCCCCTACCTTCCCGAGCGCCCCACCGCCGCGGCGTTCCGGCTCCTGGCCGACCGGGTGTGGCGGCGGCGCGGCCGGTCGGTGCGCCGCCTGGAGTCCAACCTCGCCAGGGTGACCGGGCTGCGGCCCGGCAGCCCCGAGCTGGACGAGCTCACCAGGGCCGGCATGCGCTCCTACTTCCGCTACTTCCACGAGATCTTCCGGCTGCCCTCGATCGACCGCGCGGAGATCATCCGGCGCACCCGCGTGACCGGCGCCGAGCACATCCACGGCAACGTCGCCGCGGGCCGCGGCGTGGTGCTGGCGCTGCCCCACATGGGCAACTGGGACGCCGCCGGCGCCTGGCTGGTCGGCGTCGGCCACCCGTTCACCACGGTGGCCGAGCGGCTGCGGCCCGAGTCGCTGTTCCGCCGTTACGTGCGCTTCCGCGAAGGGCTCGGCATGGAGGTGCTGCCGCTGACCGGCGGCGACGGCCACAACTTCGGCACGCTCGCCTCCCGGGTGCGCAAGGGCGGCGTGGTCTGCCTGCCCGCCGAGCGCGACCTCACCAAGAACGGCATCCCGGTGCGGTTCTTCGGCGCCGAGACCAAGGTGCCCGCCGGGCCGCCGCTGCTGGCCGTGCAGACCGGCGCGGCGCTGCTGCCCGCCGTCGTCTACTTCGAGGGCGACGACTGGGGCATCCACATCCACGAGGAGATCCCGGTGCCCGCGGAGGGCACCCGCCAGGAGAAGGTCGCGGCGGTGGCGCAGGCGATGGCCGACGTGTTCGAGAAGGGCATCGCCGCCCACCCCGAAGACTGGCACATGCTGCAGCGCCTGTGGCTGGAGGACGCGCGGTCATGAGGGTCGGCATCGTCTGCCCCTACTCGTGGGACGTGCCGGGCGGCGTCAAGCAGCACGTCGACGACCTGGCCCAGGCGCTCATGGAGCAGGGCCACGAGGTCTCCGTCATCGCTCCGGCTAGCGACGACGACGAGCTTCCCGCGTACGTGACGGGCGCCGGCCGGGCGGTGCCGGTGCCCTACAACGGGTCGGTGGCCCGGATGTCGTTCGGCTTCCTGTCGGCGGCCCGGGTGCGCCGCTGGGTGCGCAACGGCCGCTTCGACGTGCTCCACATCCACGAGCCGCTGATCCCCAGCCTGGGCGTGCTGGCCTGCTGGGCGGCCAAGGGCCCGATCGTGGCCACCTTCCACGCCTCCTTCACGCGCTCCCGGGCGATCGCGATGGCCGAGCCGCTGCTGCAGAGCGCCCTGGAGAAGCTGAGCGCCCGCATCGCGGTCTCCGACGCCGCCCGCAAGAGCCTGGTCGAGCAGTTCGGCGGCGACACCGTACTGATCCCCAACGGCGTGACCGTCAGCCGTTACACCCACGCCGAGCCGCTCGGCGGACACGGCCCCGACGGCGCCACGATCGGCTTCCTGGGCCGCATGGACGAGGAGCGCAAGGGGCTGCCCATCCTGCTCGACGCCTTCAACCTGCTGGCGCCCGAGCGGCCGGACGTCAAGCTGCTGATCGCCGGGCCCGGCGACGCCGGCGACGTCTACGACCGGGTGCGCGAGGAGTTCCGCGACCGGGTGACCGTGCTCGGCATGGTGAGCGAGGCCGACAAGATCCGCGCCTACCACTCGGTCGACGTGTTCTGCGCGCCCAACACCCGGGGCGAGAGCTTCGGCATCGTGCTCGCCGAGGCGATGGCCTCCGGCGCGGCCGTGCTGGCCAGCGACATCCCGGCCTTCCGCAAGGTGCTCGGCGACGGGCAGGCGGGCGCGCTGTTCGCCAACGGCGACCCGGCCTCGCTGGCGCGGGAGGCGGGCGCGCTGCTCGACTCGCCGGAGCGGCGGGCCAAGCTCGCCGAGGAGGCCAGGGTGGCGGTCATGAAGTACGACTGGTCGACGGTGGCGCGTGACGTGGTGCGGGTCTACGAGACGGTCACGGCCGCGGGCGCGGGGGTGGAGGAAGACCTGTGACGACCGCGACGATCGTGCTGATCGTGGGCATCGTCGTGGTGCTCACGGCCGTCTACATCTCCTGGCGGGCGGGCCGCCTCGACCGGCTGCACATCCGGCTGGAGCTGGCCCGGGAGGCGCTGGAGGCGGCCCTGGTGCGGCGGCGCGCGGTGGTGCTGGAGCTGGCCGGGTCGCGGCTGCTCGACCCGGCGACCTCGCTGGTGCTGGCGGCGGCCGCGCACGAGGCGCGGATGGCCGGCCCGGAGGAGCGCGAGCACGCCGAGAGCGACCTGTCCAGGGCGCTGCGGGCGGTGGTCGACCAGGAGAGGTTCCGCGAGAAGCTGGCCGAGTCGCCCGGCGGGCGCGACCTGCTGGAGGAGCTGGACGCGGCGGTGGCCAAGGTGGTCTACTCGCGCCGCTTCTACAACAACGCGGTCGCGGTCACCCGGACGGCGCAGCGGCGCTGGCTGGCCCGCACGTTGCGGCTGGCCGGTCATACGGAATATCCGCGATTCTTCGAGATCGATGACAATCCGCCCGCGACCATGGCAACCGAATGACCCCTTTTGTGGGAGACCGGTAAGCTTCCATCCGTTCTGGGCAAAAGCGGAGGAGTGTACAGGTGCGGCTACCCCGGATGATCACCGTGACGATGGCCGGACTGGCCGTCCTGCTCCCTGTCACGGCCTGCTCGTCGGGAGGGGCCCCGACCGCCCCGCCCCCGCAGGCCAGCGAGGAGGCCGTGCCCACAGAGGAGCCGACGCCGGAGAACCTCCACCCCTTCACCGGCAAGCCCGCCAACCGCCTCCGGCCGGTGCTCGCCGTGAAGATCGAGAACACCGCCGCGGGCAAGCCGCAGATGGGTCTCAAGAGCGCCGACATCGTCTACGTCACCCAGGTCGAGGCCGGCCTGACCCGCCTGATCGCGGTCTTCTCCTCGAAGATCCCGCCCAAGATCGGCCCGATCCGCAGCGCCCGCATCACCGACCTGCACGTGGCGCCCATGTTCGGCAAGCCCGCGTTCGCCTACTCCGGCGCGCAGACCAAGATGCTGCCGTTCATCGCCGAGGCCTCGCTGCACGACGTCTCCGACAGCCGGGTGCCGGGCGCCTACTTCCGCGAGCCCGGCCGCTACGCCCCCTACAACCTGTTCGCCACGCCCAAGAAGCTGCTGGCCGCCGCGCCCAAGGCGAGCAAGGCCAAGGACATCGGCTTCACCTTCGGCGACCCGCCGGCCGAGGGCGGGGTCGAGCGTAAGTCGTACACCGTCAAATGGCCCGCCGCCCGCTTCACCTTCCGCTGGTCGGAGGACAAGCAGCGGTGGCTGATCTGGCAGGACGGCAAGAAGGACATCGCCGCGGAGGGCGGCCAGCTCAGCGCCTCCACGGTCGTGATCCAGTACACCAAGACCGAGCGCTCGCAGTTCCACGACTCCAACCAGAGCTACACGCCGCTGGTGAAGACCGTCGGCAAGGGCTCGGCCATCGTGCTGCGCGACGGCATGGCGTACAAGGCCAGGTGGGAGCGGGAATCGGAAGAGGGCGGCACGACGTTCACCACACAGAGCGGTGAGCCGATGAACTTCGCGCCCGGACAGGTGTGGGTGGCGCTCGCCAGCCGCAAGCCCGTGACGCCGTGACGTACAAAACTTCGCGCCATTACTGACATGGTGGCATGCGGGGCGGAGTGCCTCACCACCTACGATGGGCTTGATAACTTACCGTTCCCCCCTAGCTCGTGAGGAAGACCGTTGTCCACCAGCACGCCCGAGAACCCGTCGACCACCGGCACCGGCACCGCCCGCGTCAAGCGCGGCATGGCTGAGATGCTCAAGGGTGGCGTCATCATGGACGTCGTCACCCCCGAGCAGGCGAAGATCGCCGAGGACGCCGGCGCCGTCGCCGTCATGGCCCTGGAGCGCGTGCCCGCCGACATCCGCGCGCAGGGCGGCGTCTCCAGGATGAGCGACCCCGACATGATCGACGGCATCGTCAACGCCGTGTCGATCCCGGTCATGGCCAAGGTCCGCATCGGCCACTTCGTCGAGGCGCGGGTGCTGCAGTCGCTCGGCGTCGACTACATCGACGAGTCCGAGGTGCTCACCCCGGCCGACTACGCCAACCACATCGACAAGTGGCAGTTCACGGTGCCGTTCGTGTGCGGCGCCACCAACCTGGGCGAGGCCCTGCGCCGCATCACCGAGGGCGCGGCCATGATCCGCTCCAAGGGCGAGGCCGGCACCGGCGACGTCTCCAACGCCGTCACCCACATGCGCACCATCCGCGCCGAGATCAAGCGCCTCGCGTCGCTGCCCGAGGACGAGCTGTACGTGGCCGCCAAGGAGCTGCAGGCCCCCTACGAGCTGGTCGCCGAGGTGGCCCGCACCGGCAAGCTGCCGGTCGTGCTGTTCACCGCGGGCGGCATCGCCACCCCGGCCGACGCCGCGATGATGATGCAGCTCGGCGCCGAGGGCGTCTTCGTCGGCTCCGGCATCTTCAAGTCGGGCGACCCGGCCAAGCGCGCCGCCGCCATCGTCAAGGCCACCACCTTCCACGACGACCCGGACGTCATCGCCAAGGTCTCGCGCGGCCTGGGCGAGGCCATGGTGGGCATCAACGTCGACGAGATCCCGCAGCCGCACCGCCTGGCCGAGCGCGGCTGGTAACCAGCGGGCGTCGCCGTACGCCTACGGCGACGCTCATTGTCGAAATGGCGACATCCGCGAAGGATGTCGCCATTTTCGTGTTGACCGGCGTTCACTCCGGAGTCATGGCCGCGAGTCAGGATACGGTGGTCCCCCGCCAAGATCGCCTGAGGAGCGTCCATGCCCGAGCTCGACCGCCGGCACTTCCTCGTCACCGGCCTGGCCGCCGGCGCCGCCCTGACGATCCCCGCCCCCGCCCTCGCCTCACGCGAACTGCGCACCGACCCCTTCACCCTCGGCGTCGCCTCCGGCGACCCCGGCAGCGACGGCTTCGTGCTCTGGACCAGGCTCGCCCAGGAGCCGCTCGCCGAGGACGGCCTCGGCGGCATGCCGCCACGCCCGTTCACCGTGCGCTGGCAGGTGTACGCCGACGAGCGCTGCCGCCGCCTGGTCCGCGCCGGCGCCGCCGTCGCCGCCCCCGAATGGGGCCACAGCGTCCACGTCGAACTGGACGGCCTCAGCGCCGACCGCGACTACTGGTACCGCTTCCGCGTCGGACCGTACGTCTCCCCGGTCGGCCGCACCCGCACCGCGCCGCACCCGCTCTCCTACGGCGGCCCGCTGGCGATGGCCTTCGTCTCCTGCAGCCAGTACGAGCACGGCTACTTCACCGCCTACCGCAGGCTCGCCGAGGAGCACCCCGACCTCATCCTGCACCTGGGCGACTACCAGTACGAGTACACCAAGAACAGTTACGTCGCCCCCGGCGGCAACGTCCGCGACCACGAGGGCCCCGAGACCGAGACCCTGGCCGGCTACCGCCAGCGGCACGCCCAGTACAAGACCGACCCCGACCTGCGGGCCGCGCACGCCGCGGCGCCGTGGCTGGTCGTCTGGGACGACCACGAGCTGGACAACAACTGGGCCGGGGACATCCCCGAGCGCCCCGACCGCCCCCAGCCGGACTTCCCGGTCAGGCGCGAGGCCGCCTTCCGCGCGTACTACGAGAACATGCCGCTGCGCCGCACCTCCGTCCCGCATGGCGTCGACATGCAGCTCTTCCGGCGGATCCGGTGGGGCCGGATGGCCTCCTTCCACATGCTCGACACCCGCCAGTACCGCGACGACCAGGGCTGCGGCGACGGCTACCGCGACTGCCCCGACGCCGCCGACCCCGCCCGGTCGATCACCGGGGCGCGGCAGGAGGCGTGGCTGCTCGACGGCTTCCGCCGCTCCCGCGCCCGCTGGGACATCCTCGGCCAGCAGGTGTTCTTCGCCCAGCGCGACAACGACGCCGGGCCCGCCAAGGTCACCAGCCAGGACGCCTGGGACGGCTACGTCGCCTCCCGGCGGCGCATCACCCAGGGCTGGATCGACGCCGGGGTGCGCAACCCCGTCGTGCTCACCGGCGACGTGCACGCCCACTGGGCCGCCGACCTCAAGCTCGACTACGACGACCCCACCGGGCCCACCGTCGGCTCCGAACTGGTCGCCACCTCCATCACCAGCGGTGGCGACGGCGCCGACTCCGACCCCGCCGCCCACCCCTTCCTGGCCATCAACCCGCACCTGCGCTTCTACAACAACCAGCGCGGCTACGTGATCACCCGCGTCGAGCGCGACAAGCTCACCGCCGACTTCAAGGTGGTGCCGACCGTACGCGAGCCCGGCGCCGAGGCGTACACCAAGGCCACCTTCGTCATCGAGGACCGGGTGCCCGGCGTGCGCCAGACCTACCTGCGCCCGCTCGACCAGGCGGCCCGCCTCCGCAGCCGGATGTCCGTCGAGGACACCGTCCGCTGGGAGACCGAACGCCCGTGACCGAGGCGCCCGGCTCCGCCGTGTAGGAAGATGTCAGGCACGCGTGACGTTGATACACATCGACACCCGTGGACCTGACGGAAGGACGACCGTGCCCGAGATCGGAGTTCTCGCTCTGCAGGGCGACGTGCGCGAGCACCTGCGCATGCTCCGGGAGGCCGGCGCCGGGGCCCGCCCCGTGCGCCGGCCCGCCGAGCTCGACGCCGTCCAGGCTTTGATCGTCCCCGGCGGCGAGTCGACCGCCATGTGGAAGCTCGCCGACGCCTTCGACCTGCTCGAACCGCTGCGGATGCGGATCAAGGAAGGCATGCCCGCCTACGGCTCGTGCGCCGGCATGATCATGCTGGCCGACCGCATCGTCGACGGCGCGGCGGGCCAGCAGACGATCGGCGGCATCGACATGGTGGTCAGGCGCAACGCCTTCGGCCGCCAGGTCGACTCCTTCGAGACGAACCTCGACTTCGCCGGGGCCCCCGTGCACGCCGTCTTCATCCGCGCCCCCTGGGTCGAATCCGTGGGGCCGGGAGTAGACGTGCTGGGGCGGGCCGAGCCTGGGGATAGGATCGTCGCGGTCCGACAGGGGCCGTTGCTCGCGACGTCCTTCCATCCGGAGCTGACGGGAGACACACGCGTGCACCGATACTTCGTAGACATGGTGAGGGAGCTATAGGGGATGGCCGGCCACTCCAAATGGGCGACGACGAAGCACAAGAAGGCCGCGCTCGACGCCAAGCGCGGGAAGCTGTTCGCGAAGCTCATCAAGAACGTCGAGGTGGCGGCAAGAACGGGCGGGCCTGACCCGGAGGCCAACCCCACGCTGTTCGACGCGATCTTCAAGGCGAAGAAGAACTCGGTCCCGAACGACAACATCGAGCGGGCCCGCAAGCGCGGCGGCGGCCTGGAGGCCGGCGGCGCCGACTACCAGGTGATCATGTACGAGGGTTACGCGCCGGGCGGTGTGGCGCTGCTCATCGAGTGCCTCACCGACAACCGCAACCGCGCCGCCTCCGAGGTCCGGGTCGCGCTCACGCGCAACGGCGGCTCGCTGGCCGACCCCGGCTCGGTGTCCTACATGTTCAACCGCAAGGGCGTCGTGATCGTGCCCAAGGACGGGCTCGACGAGGACACCGTGCTCATGGCCGTCCTCGACGCGGGCGCCGAGGAGGTCAACGACCTGGGCGAGGCGTTCGAGGTGGTGTGCGAGGCGGGCGACCTGGTGCCGGTCCGCAAGGCCCTCCAGGACGCCGGGATCGACTACGACTCGGCCGAGTCCAGCTTCCTGCCGACGATGAGCGTCCCCCTCGACGAGGACACCGCCAGGAAGGTGTTCCGGCTCATCGAAGCGCTCGAAGACAGCGACGACGTGCAGAACGTCTACTCCAACTTCGACGTCTCCGACGAGATCATGGAGAAGATCGACGCCTGACGGAGCGCCCCCGCTCCCCGGCGGCCCGCCGGATCCTCCCGACCCGCGACGACCGGCCGCACGAGGCCGGCTCGTGGGTGCCGCTGCCGCCAGGCGGGCCTTCCGCCTGCCCGGGAGCCGCGCCGGCGGTGCCCGGGGGCCGTTCTCCGCCACGTGGCAAGGCGGCCGGAACTCGGCGTAGGGTCTGGCGTCGTGACCTCCCGCACCCAAGAGTCCCCGGCGGTGGGCTGGCTGCTCCTCATGCCGGCCGCGCTGGGCATGCTGATCACCCTGCTCCTGCCCACGGTCCTGACGGCCGCCTTCAGCCTGCGCGCGGGCGAGCTCGTCGGGCCGAGCGAGTTCGTCGGCCTGGACAACTACGGCCGGCTGCTCACCGACGCCACGTTCTGGCCGGCGCTCGGCTTCACCCTGTCGGCGACGATCCTGCCGCTGCTCGTCGCCCTGGTGGTCGCGCCGCTGCTGGCGTTCGCGCTCGACCGGGGCGGCACCGTGGTCAGACGGGCGGGGCGGGTCCTGCTGTCGCTGTCCCTGGTGGCCTTCTCACCGGCCGCCGTGGCCGTCTCGTGGCTGCGCGGCCTGCAGCCGGACGCCGGCGGGCTCGCGGCCCTGGCACGCCAGCTCGGCGAGGCGCAGAGCGCGCCGGGAGCGTTCCGGCTCATCGCCGCCGCCGCCACGTTCGGCGTGGTGTGCGCGCTGGCCGTCATGGCGTTCCTGCCCGCGCTGCGCGGCGGCACCGTCACCCCGGCCATGCTCACGGTGGGCGTCATCGTCGCGCTCGCCACCGTGGCGGCCGGGTTACAGCTCTTCACGCTCGGCCTGGTGCTGACCGGGGGAGGGCCGATGGACTCCACCCAGACGCTCGCGCTGCTGCAGTACACGTACACCTTCCGGGCGGCCCGGCTGGGCATGGGGGCCTCGATCGCCACCGTGACGGGCGTGGTCCTCGGCGTGCTCGGCGTCGCCGCCACCGTCGTGGCGATCGTCTCCCGCATGCGCCTCACGTACGACGCCGGGACCGTTCCCCGCAGGGCCTCGGGAGCGGGTGTGGCCGTCGGGGTGGTCGCGCTGGCCGTCGCCGCCGCCGCCATCCTGGTGACCACCTGGCCCTGGCTGTCGGCCCTGCTGACTCCGGGACGGACCGCCGCGGGCCCGTCCGTGCACCTGAACACCTGGCTGCCCGCCCTCGCCGGCGCCCTCGTCTCCGTCGGCGTCGCCTACCTCGCCGCGCTGGGCATCGGCGCCCTGCGCCCGCTGGGGCGGCGGAGCGAATGGCTGCTGCTGCCGTTCGCCCCCTGGCTGTTCGCCGGCACCGGCCCGCTCAGCATCGCCAACTGGAACACCATGCGCGGCCTCGGTCTCGTCGACACCTTCGCCGCCCTCGTACCGCCGCTGCTCGTCAGCGTGCCCGCGCTGGTCGTCCTCACCCTGCTCTGCAAGGGCCTGGCCGAGCGGAACACCGGCGACCTGCTCACCGGCGTCGTGCGGCCCTCTCTCCCGATGGCCGGCATCCTGGTCGTCGCCGTCACCCTGGTGAACGCCCAGGACCTGCTCTGGCCCCTCCTGGTCGCCCAGCGGACCGACCTGGCCACCGCGCCGGTCGCGCAGATGACGGCCGCCGGCCAGTTCGACGGGGCCGCCGTCGACGCCGCTCTCGCCACGCCGCTGGTCGCGATCGTGCTCGCGCTGGCCGCCGCCGTAGCCGCGCAGCTGCTGTACCTGGACCGGCTCGCCCTCACCGTCGGGCGCGGCACCGGTGCGCGGCGGCGCAGGCGCGATGCGTAGGTTGGACGGCTGTGGACATCCGTGACCTGACGGCCGACGACCTCGACGCCGTGATCGACCTACGCAAGCGCGCCTTCGGCCCCGCCCGCACCGCCGACGTGGAGACCTTCCGCAAGATGGTGCGGCCGACGCTCGCCGCCGGCCGCTACCTGGGCGCCTTCGACGGCGGCCGGATGGCGGCCGCCGCCCGGCTGCGGCCCTTCACCCAGTGGTGGCACGGCAGGCCGCAGCCCATGTCCGGCGTCGCCGGGGTGACCGTCAGCCCGGAGGACCGCGGGCGCGGCGTCGGCACCCTCCTCATGCGGGCGCTGATCGAGCGGGCCGCCGCGCTCGGCGACGCCGTCTCCACGCTCTTCCCCGCCACCACCCCCATCTACCGCTCGCTCGGCTACGAGCACGCGGGCGCCCAGCACCGGGTCACCCTGCCCGCCGACGCGCTGATGACCATCCGGCCCGCCAAGGACGTCAAGCTCCGCCGGATGGGGCCGGGCGACGCCGCCGAGGTGATCGCCCTGCTGCACCGGGTGCACGCCGCCGCCCGCGCCAGCGGCCCGATCTCCTACGACGAGGACGTCTGGCGGCTCCGGCTCGCCGCGGAGGACGACTTCCTCTACCTCGCCGACGACGGGCTGGCCGTCTACCGGTGGGACGGCCTGGACATCGAGGTCGACACCCTGGTCGCCGGCTCCGCCGAGACCGCCCGGACGCTGTGGAGCCTGGTCGGCACGTCCTCGTCGATCGCCGAGCGGGTCACGGCCGCGGTCGCGCCCGACGACCCGGTGCTGTGGCTGCTGCGCGAGCGGTCCAAGGACACGGCCGAGCAGGTGCGCTGGATGTTCCGGGTGATCGACCTGGCCGAGGCGGTGGCGCGCAGGGGCTACCCCGCCGTCGTCGGCGCCTCCGCCGTGGTCCGCGTGGACGACCCGCTGCGTACGGGGAACACGGGGACGTGGCGCCTGGAGTTCTCCGGTGGCTCCGGGGCCGCCACCCGCCAGGATGCGTCGTCCGAGGCGCCGGAGCTCAGCGTGAACGGGTTCTCGGCGCTCTACGCCGGCGTCCCCACCGCCACCCTGCGGCGCAGCGGGCTCATGACCGGCTCCGGACGGCATGACGAGACGCTCGACGCCGCATTCGCCGCCCGCCCGTACACGCTCGACTACTTCTGATCGGGCGTTTCCCGGTGCGAGGGCGGGGCCGGGCGGGGTAGAGTCTCGTGCCGAACAGGTGTTCGGCGAGTGGGAGGCAGACCGGTGCGGGTGATGGGCGTCGATCCGGGGCTGACCCGGTGCGGCCTGGGAGCCGTCGAAGGGCGGCCCGGCGCGCCGCTCGGGCTGATCGCCGCCGGGGTGGTGCGCACCGCCGCAGGCGACGAGCTGGGCGCCCGGCTCGTCGGCATCGAGGCCGGCATCGAGCAGTGGCTCGACGACGTGCGGCCCGACGCCGTCGCCGTCGAACGGGTCTTCAGCCAGCACAACGTCCGCACCGTCATGGGCACCGCCCAGGCCGCCGGCATCGCCGTGCTCTGCGCCGCCCGCCGCGGCCTGCCCGTCGCCCTCCACACCCCGTCGGAGGTCAAGGCCGCCATCACCGGCAGCGGCACCGCCGACAAGAAGCAGATCGGCGCCATGGTCACCCGGCTGCTGCGGCTGAGCGAGATGCCCAAACCCGCCGACGCCGCCGACGCGCTGGCCCTGGCCATCTGCCACGTCTGGCGGGGCGGCGCCCAGCACCGGCTCGCCGAAGCCGTCGCCCGCGCGCGGAAGGGAGCACGGCCGTGATCGCCTCCCTGACCGGCCGGGTGACCGCGATCACCCCCGACGCGGCCGTCGTCGAGGTCGGCGGCGTCGGCGTCCTCGTCCACTGCACCCCCGGCACCCTCGCCACCCTCAAGACGGGGCAGGAGACGCGCCTGGCCACCTCGCTCGTGGTGCGCGAGGAGTCGCTCACGCTGTACGGGTTCGCCACCGACGACGAGCGGACCGTCTTCGAACTGCTCCAGACCGCCAGCGGCGTCGGGCCCAAGCTCGCCCTCGCCATGCTCGCCGTCCACACCCCGCAGGCCCTGCGCGTCGCCGTCGCCGGAGCCGACCTCAAGGCCCTCACCCAGGTCCCCGGCATCGGCCAGAAGGGCGCCCAGCGCATCGTCCTGGAGCTGAAGGACCGCCTCGGCGCCTCTCCCGAAGCCGTCGACGCCGCGCTCAACGGCCCCCGCCAGGACCACATCTGGCGGGAACAGGTCCACTCGGGGCTGGTCGGGCTCGGATACTCCGGCAAGGACGCCGACGAGGCCGTCGCCGCCGTCGAACCCCAGGCCGAAGCCGACCTGGCCGCCGGCCGCACCCCGCAGGTCGCCGCCCTCCTCAAGGCCGCCCTCCGAGCGCTGAGCGTCCGATGACCCGCCCCCACCGTCCCCCTCTCCCCACCGCCTCGCGGCGCCCGTCAACCATCGGCGAGGGTCTTCGCGGGAGCTGCGCGGTCGTAGGAGGGTCCTGCGACGGCGGGCACCGTCGGGAGCACCCTGCGTTCGTACGAGCATCTTGCGATCACGGACATCGTCGGAAGTGCTACGAGCTCGTACGGGGATCTCGCGACGGCGGGCATCATCCGGAGTGCTGTGCGCTCGCAGGGAGGCCTCACGAAGGCGCGGACCGCTTGTCCGGCTGGTCGGTGGTCCGCGCCCGCACGAGCCGGTGCCCGGCAGTCCGCGAGTCTCTGGTTGCGCCTGTAGCGGTGCGTGTGCCTGAGATCCTCCGTAGGGCGGCCTTCGAGTGTCAGGTCGTGCGGGAGCGTAGGGACACGTCCTGGATGGTCCGCGGACTCGGGAGTTGGTGCGTGGCGGTTCGTGAGGGTGCCGTTCCCTCTGAGGTGGTCTCTACGTCCGCGAACTGCCGCGGGGCGGAGGTGGGAGCGTGAGTTTCGAACGGGAGCTCGTCTCGCCGGACGCCGACGGCGAGGAACGGCAGATCGAGGCGGCGCTGCGGCCCAAACGGCTGGCCGAGTTCATCGGTCAGGCCCGGGTGCGGGAGCAGCTGTCGCTGGTGCTGGAGAGCGCGCTGAGACGGCAGAGCCCGCCCGACCACGTGCTGATGAGCGGATCGCCCGGCCTGGGCAAGACGACGCTGGCCATGATCATCGCGGCGGAGCTGGGCGCGCCGCTGCGCATCACGTCGGGCCCGGCGCTGGAGCGGGCGGGCGACCTGGCGGCCATCCTGTCGACGCTGGCCGAGGGCGAGGTGCTGTTCATCGACGAGATCCACCGGATGGCCCGCCCCGCCGAGGAGATGCTCTACATGGCGATGGAGGACTACCGGGTCGACATCGTGGTCGGCAAGGGCCCCGGCGCCACCGCCATCCCGCTCGACATCGCCCCGTTCACCCTCGTCGGCGCCACCACCCGGGCGGGCCTGCTGCCGGCGCCGCTGCGTGACCGGTTCGGGTTCACCGCCCACATGGACTTCTACGAGACCGCCGAGCTGGAGCAGGTGCTGAGCCGCTCGGCCGCGCTGCTCGCCGTCGAGTTGCCCGGCGACGCCGCCAACGAGATCGCCCGGCGGTCCCGCGGCACCCCGCGCATCGCCAACCGGCTGCTGCGCCGCGTGCGCGACTACGCCGACGTGCGGGCCGGCGGCGTCATCGACCGCGAGGTCGCGGCCAGGGCTCTGGAGCTGTACGAGGTCGACGGCGAGGGGCTGGACCGGCTCGACCGGGCGGTGCTCGGCGCGCTGCTGCGCAAGTTCGGCGGCGGCCCCGTCGGGCTGTCCACCCTGGCGGTGGCTGTGGGGGAGGAGCCTGAGACAGTGGAAGTGGTGGCCGAACCGTTCCTGGTGCGGCAGGGCCTGATCGCGCGCACGCCGCGCGGCCGGGTCGCCACCGCCGCCGCGTGGACGCACCTCGGCATGACGCCGCCGCCGGACGCCTTCGGCGCCGCGGACTGATCACAGATCGATTGCAACTATTGCGAATCGGGAACTTCCCCGCGCGCCGGAGCGCTGCCTCGTTGCCGCGTTTCGCAACATGCGCCTACACTCCGGGGCTTGGCTTGCTGTGTAGGCTGATGCGCTGAGCGGCGCCGCCCGCATACCGCGGATTTCCGGCGGGAAGCCGGTGTCAACTCTCTGTACGACGAAAGGTCGCCCCTGATGGACCAGATCATGAGCATCGCGCCGCTGATTCTTCTGGTGGTGGTGTTCTACTTCCTGTTGATCCGCCCGCAGCGCAAGCGGCAGCAGGAGGCGATCCAGATGCAGAACTCGTTGACGCCGGGCACCCGGGTCATGACGACCACCGGGCTTTTCGGCACCGTCACCGCCATCGACAACGAGGACGTGATCCTGGAGATCGCGCCCAACATCGAGACGCGCTGGGTGAAGGCCGCCATCGGCCGTGTGGTGACCCCGGGTGAGCCCGTCGCCGACGAGAAGGCCGACGAGGCGGACACCGCGGACCACGACGGCGGCCAGGGCAACAAGTCCTGACCACCTGAACTCTGGCCCGAGGCACCGGCAGCCGCGTCTCTTCACCGCGCCGGCGGCGGGACGCCTCGCCCTGACGCCTCCCGCCGGCGCCGACGGCAGCCCCGTCGGCGCCGGTCTCACTGACGCAGCCGGGTCGGCCCCGGCCTGCCACCTCCCTGCGCCGCGGAGTCGCGCTGTGGGTGGCGCCGCAAGCCCATCGGTGAGGCGCTGAGCGACCCGGCGCCGTCCTCCCTCCGGAGGTTCCTGAGGCCCGGCATGGACGGCAAGCAGCGAGATCCCTCACCGCCGGCGCCGTCGTATGCTCCGAATCGCGATGCCCGAAGAGCGGCGGGGGCGGGAGCGTGGCTGCCGGGCGGGTGCGCCATCATGAAGCCCGGCAGACGCGGACCACTCCCCGCCGACCTTCCCCGCCGACCCCGAGGAGCACGGCATGACCGACCTCAGCACCTTGATCCTGGAGCGCATCCGGGACGTGCCCGACTATCCCAAGCCCGGCGTGACGTTCAAGGACATCACCCCGCTGCTGGCCGACCACGCCGCGTTCAACGCCGTGGTGGACTCGCTCGCCACCGGGTTCCAGGTCGACAAGATCGTGGGCATCGAGGCGCGCGGCTTCATCTTCGCCGCTCCGGTGGCCTATCACCGGGGTGCGGGTTTCGTACCGGTACGCAAGAAGGGCAAACTGCCTGCCGCCGTGCTCGAAGAGTCCTACGATCTGGAGTACGGGTCGGCGACCATCGAGGTGCACGACGACGCGTTCTCGCCCGGCGACCGGGTGCTCATCGTCGACGACGTGCTGGCCACGGGCGGCACGGCGGCGGCGGCCGTGGATCTGGTGCGCAGGGCGGGCGGCGAGGTGGCCGGCGTCTCCGTGCTCATGGAGCTGGCCTTCCTGAAGGGACGTGAGCGCCTGAAGGGCGTGGACGTCCGCTCCCTGGTGATCGTCTGAGGAGAGGACCCGGGGCGGTCCGGGTGCGTCGCCTGGATACACTGGGGACCTGGACTCGAACGTAAGGAGTCTGAGTGCCCCGTGAGGTGGTCGTGCCCGACGTAACGGACGCGAGTGGCGCCGCCGCGCATGCCGAGGCCGCGCCCGCCGCGCCCGCAGCGCGGCGGCGGCGGTTTGGGGGTGGAGCCATGAATCCGGTGCTGGAGCCGCTGTTCCGCACCGTCCGCGCCACCCACCCCAAGGCCGACCTGCGCCTGATCGAGCGCGCGTACGACATGGCCGCTCACCACCACCGCGATCAGAAGCGCAAGAGCGGCGACCCGTACATCACCCACCCGCTGGCCGTGGCGACGATCCTGGCCGAGCTCGGCACCGACGACGAGACGCTCTGCGCGGCCCTGCTGCACGACACGGTCGAGGACACCGCCTACGGCCTCGACGAGCTGCGCGCCGACTTCGGCGACACGATCGCATCGCTGGTCGACGGCGTCACCAAGCTCGACAAGGTCAAGTTCGGCGACGCGGCGCAGGCCGAGACCGTGCGCAAGATGGTCGTGGCGATGTCCCGCGACATCCGCGTGCTGATCATCAAGCTGGCCGACCGGCTCCACAACATGCGCACGATGCGCTACCTGCCGGAGCACAAACGCCACCAGAAGTCGCGCGAGACGCTGGAGATCTTCGCCCCGCTCGCCCACCGCCTGGGCATGAACACGATCAAGTGGGAGCTGGAAGACCTGGCCTTCGCGATGCTCTACCCCAAGCGCTACGACGAGATCGCGCGCATGGTGTCGGAGCGGGCGCCCCGGCGCGACCTGTTCCTCCAGGAGGTCATCGAGAAGGTCTCCGGCGACCTGCGCGAAGCCAAGATCAGGGCGGTGGTCAAGGGCAGGCCGAAGCACTACTACTCGGTCTACCAGAAGATGATCGCCCGCGATGTGGCCTTCGACGACATCTACGACCTGGTGGGCATCCGGGTCCTGGTCGACACCGTGCGCGACTGTTATGCGGCGCTCGGAACGATCCACGCGCGATGGAACCCGGTCCCCGGCCGGTTCAAGGACTACATCGCGATGCCCAAGTTCAACATGTACCAGTCGCTGCACACCACGGTGATCGGTCCCGAGGGCAAGCCCGTGGAGCTGCAGATCCGCACCCACGCCATGCACCACCGGGCCGAGTACGGCGTGGCCGCGCACTGGAAGTACAAGGAGGAGGTCGGCGGCCCCGGCCCCGTCGGCAAGGTCAAACCCGGCAGCGACATGGCCTGGCTGCGCCAGCTCCTCGACTGGCAGAAGGAGACGTCCGACCCGGGCGAGTTCCTGGAGTCGCTCAGGTTCGACCTGTCGGTGTCGGAGGTCTACGTCTTCACCCCGAAGGGCCAGGTCATCGCCCTGCCCGAGGGCGCGACCCCGGTCGACTTCGCCTACGCGGTCCACACCGAGGTGGGCCACCGATGTATCGGCGCGCGAGTCAACGGCCGGCTGGTCCCGCTGGAGTCGCGGCTGAGCAACGGTGACACGGTCGAGATCTTCACCTCCAAGTCGCCCGACGCCGGGCCGTCCCGCGACTGGCTGAAGTTCGTCAAGTCCGGCCGCGCCCGCAACAAGATCCGGCAGTGGTTCTCCAAGGAGCGCCGCGAGACCGCGATCGAGGCGGGCAAGGAGGCCATCGGGCGGGCCATGCGCAAGCAGGGCCTGCCGCTGCAGCGGCTGATGTCCGGCGAGGCGCTGCTGGCGCTCGCCCGCGACCTGCGCTACGCCGACGTGTCGGCGCTGTACGCGGCGGTCGGCGAGGGCCATGTGGCCGCGCAGACGGTCGTGCAGAAGCTGGTGGCCTCCATCGGCGGCGTGGAGAGCGCCGAGGAGGACATCGCCGAGACCTCGGTGCCGACCCGGCTGCACGGCCGCCCCCGGGGCGGTGGCGGCGCCGGCGTGGTGGTGGCGGGCGACGCCGACGTGTGGGTGCGGCTCTCCAAGTGCTGCACCCCCGTGCCCGGCGACGAGATCGTCGGGTTCGTCACGCGCGGCCACGGCGTCTCGGTCCACCGCTCCGACTGCACCAACATCCAGCAGCTCAGGGCGCAGCCCGACCGGCTGGTGGAGGTCAGCTGGTCGCCGAGCGACGACAGCGTGTTCCTGGTGGCCATCCAGGTGGAGGCGCTCGACCGGCCCCGGCTGCTGTCGGACGTCACCCGTACGCTCTCCGACCAGCACGTCAACATCCTCAGCGCGTCCGTGACGACCTCCAGGGACCGGGTGGCCGTCAGCAAGTTCACGTTCGAGATGGGCGACCCCAAGCACCTGGGTCACGTCCTGAAGGCCGTGCGCGGCATCCAGGGCGTCTACGACGTCTACCGCGTCAGCGGCGCGGGCGGCTGAGCCGTCACCGCATCCGCAGGTCCGGCAGGTTGACCACGATGGCCTCCTGCGTGCTGCGGGCGATGACCACGACCGCCTCCCGCTCCGGGTCCGGGTTCTCCTCGCGGTGGGGGACGAACGGCGGCACGAACACGTAGTCGCCGGGCCCGGTCTCGATCCGCCGCTCCTCGCCGCCCTCCAGGAACACGAAGACGGGGTTGCCGCTCACCACGTGGATGGCCGTCTCCGACTCGCCGTGGTGGTGGTCGGCCGAGCGGGTCGCGGGCGGCACGTGCGTCTGTCCCATCCACAGCCGGGAGGAGCCGGTGGTGGCCTCGCTGACCGCCGCCAGCCGGCGCATCCCGGAGCTCTGCGCGGTCGCCCCGGACAGGTCCGCTGGCGTGATGTGCCGCAGCGGGCGGTGGAAGACGTCACCGGCCACGCGGTAGCCCTCCCACAGGCGGCCGCCGGCCCGCTCCAGCACGCCGCCGGCCACCGCGGCCAGCTCGCCGGGCGTCTCCCGCGCCGCCAGCAGCGCCTCGGCCAGCTCGGGGTCGTGCGCGCGCAGCTCGCGCAGCAGCCACTTCCCGCCGCCCTCCCAGCGCCCGCCCAGCGACAGCGCCAGCCGCGCGGTCTCCTGGACGACGTTCCACCCGATGAACGCCCGCTCGCCCGGGTCGGCCGCGCCGGACAGGTCGTCCAGCAGGTCGGAGAGCACGTAGCGGGCCCGGTCGAGCGCGGCGCCGCCCAGAGCCCCCGGGCCGCGCTCCAGCCGTGCCGTCAGCTCCTCGCGGAGCCGTTCCAGCTCTCCTCCGCTGCGGTCGGCGAGCACGACCCCCTCGGCGACGAGCCGGGCCAGCACGGGCCGCCGCCGCGCGAAGTCGCGCTCCAGCCAGGCGCCGAGGCTGGTGCGGCTGTGCGCGAGCAGGTCGACCGGCCATCCGTGCCGGCGCAGGCACGCGCGGTACGGCTCGGCGAGCCCGTCGGCGACGACCACGACGTCGAGGTCGGAGGCGGGCGTCCGGCTCCCGGTCACCACGCCGCCGCCGAGCAGGGCGTACGAAGCGTCCGGGAACATTTCGTCGGCCAGGGCGCGGGCGGCGCTCACGGGGTCCATGGCCGCCACGATAACGAACCGCGCCCGTCATGATCGAGAGGCGGATGCGGGGAACCCGAGGTAAAGGGGCGGGCGCGGGATTCCGGCACGCCGCCCGTCATGATCGCGCAGCAGGCGAGGGGATCCGGCGTGCCCGCGCCGAATCCCCTCTCGCGAACTGCGGGGGCGGGGTGCGCCCCTGCCGTCAGCTGAACTCGGCGAGCGTGCGCTCGGCCTCCACCAGCCAGGAACGGCGCGCCGTGAGAGCCTCCTCGGCCTCCTTGACGTCCTTGGCCCGGCCGGCCGCCTGCGCCTTCGCCAGCCGCTTCTCCAGCTGCTCGATGGAGGTGCGCAGCTGGTCGACGGTGCTCTGGGCGCGGGCCCTGGCCTCGGGGTTGGAGCGCTTCCACTCGGCGTCCTCGGCCTTGCGGATGGCCTCGTCGACCTTGCGCAGCCCGCCCTCCAGCCGGTCCCGGTGCTCACGGGGCACCGGGCCGGCCGCCTCCCAGCGTTCCAGGATCTGGCGGAGCTGGCCCCGGGCGGCCCGCGCGTCGGTGACCGGGAGCAGCTTCTCGGCCTCGATCAGCAGCTCCTCCTTCACCTGCGCGTTGGCGGCCAGCGAGGCGTCGCGCTCGGCGAACACCGCCGAACGGGCCTGGAAGAACTGGTCCTGCGCGGCCTTGAAGCGGCCCCACAGCTCGTCCTCGACCTCCCGGGAGGCCCGGCCGGCGTTCTTCCAGCGCTGCATCAGCTCGCGGTAGACGGCGGCGGTCGGCCCCCAGTCGGTGGAGCCGGCGATCGCCTCCGCCTCGGCCACGATGGCCTCCTTGGCGGCGCGCACCTCCTCGCGCTGCAGATCGAGGTTGGCGAAGTAGGCCTTGCGCCGCTTGGCGAAGGCCGTGCGGGCGGCCGACAGCCGCTTCCACAGCTGCGCCTCCGTCGCCCGGTCGATCCGGTCGGCGGCCTTCCACTCCTCGACGAGCTGGCGCAGCCGCTCACCCCCGGACTTCCAATGGGTGGTCTCCTCGGCGATCCGCTCGGCCTCGGCGACGATCCGCTCCTTGACGGCCCTGGCTTCCGCGCGGGCGGCCTCGCGGGCCGCCTTGAGCTCCTCGCGGCGCTGCGCGACGAGCTCGGTCAGCGTGTCGAGCCGGGCCGCGAGCGCGCCGAGGTCGCCGACGGCGTGGGCGTTGGCCACGGCGTCGCGCAGCTTGACGATGCTCGCCTCCGCCTGCGCGGGGGCCAGGTCGGTGCCGCGCACCCGCTGCTCCAGCAACTGGACCTGGCCCGCCAGCTCGTCGTACTTGCGATGGAAGTAGGCCAGGGCCTCTTCGGGCTCACCGGCCTGCCAGGACCCGACGGCCCGCTCTCCCTCAGCCGTACGCACGTAGACGGTGCCGTCGTCGTCTACCCGGCCCCACGGGTCGGTGCTCACCGTGTCCTCCCGCACTTTCCATCAGACCCTTCGGGACAGTTTGTCCCTAGTTTGTATTACGTCAGCTCTTGCCATCGATAGTCACGTCTTTGATTTCGACGGTTTCCTTCGGCGCTCCGGTCCCGTCACCCGAATCGGCAATGACACCCGCCTTGTTCACCTTGTCCAGGATGTCGAGCCCCTTCGTGATCGTACCCACCGGTGTGTAGTCGGGCGTAAGCCCGATGTCGCCGTAGACGAGGAAGAACTGGCTGCCCGTGCTGCCCGGCGCCATCGTCTTGGCCATCGCCATCACGCCCCGCTTGTACGTGGCGCCCTCGAGGTTCTCCTCGGCCATCACGTAGCCGGGGCCGCCCGACCCGTCCATCTGGCTCTCGCCGTCGGCCTTGGCGGTCGGGTCGCCGCACTGCAGCATCGGGAACTGGTCGGTGCCCAGCCGGTGGCACTTGCTGCCGTCGTAGTAGTCCTTCTCGGCCAGGAACTCCAGCGAGTTGACCGTGCAGGGCGCCTTGGCGTTGTCGAGCTCGACCACGATGTCGCCCAGGTTGGTCTTCATCGTCATCGTCTTCTTGGCCGGCTTGGTCTTCACCTCCGCCGGCGGCATGCCGACGTCCTTGACCTGGCCGCCGGAGGTGTCGGCGACGTAGTCGCACCTGCCGGTCTCCTTGTCGTACGGCTTCGGCTGCGCGACCGTCTCCGTGGAGGCGCTGGGCGCGGGCGAGGCCGCCGCCTCCGTGGCCGCGTCCTCGCCGCCGAGCAGCGCGACCGCCGCCACGATGCCGCCGACCACGGCGACGACGCCCACGGTGGATCCGATGATCGCCATGCGCTTGTTGCGCTGCTCGCGCTCGAGCCGGCGCTGCTGTTGGCGCTCGTAATGCTCGCGTGCCAGCTGCTTCTGCCGGTCCTTGCCCGTGGCCACCGCTTTGCCTCCCGTAGTCAATCAACTGAGGTGGGCGAATCGTATCGGCCCGGGCCCGATGATTCGCAGCCCGGCGACCCGCACCGGTACCCTTCGGTTACATTCCCATTGGCTTTTTTGACGAGATCAGCTGAGGCAGATGCTCATCGCCGGCTTCCCCGCAGGGGCCTTCCAGACCAATTGTTACGTCATCGCGCCCGCGGAGGGCGAGGAGTGCGTGATCATAGACCCTGGTCAGGACGCTGTCGAGGGGGTCGACGAGCTGCTCCGCGAGCATCGGCTCAAGCCGGTCGCGGTGCTGCTCACCCACGGCCACCTCGACCACGTCTGGTCGGTCGCCCCGGTGTGCGGCGCGCGCGACGTGCCGGCCTGGATCCACCCCGAGGATCGCCACCTGCTGAGCGACCCGGCGGCGGGCCTCTCCGCCACCAGCGCCAACCTCTTCGGCGGCCTCACTCTCAGCGAGCCCGACGACGTGCGCGAGCTGACCGACGGCGCCACGCTGGAGCTGGCGGGCCTGGAGCTGGTCGTGGACCACACGCCCGGCCATACCCGGGGGTCGGTGAGTTTCCGGGCGCCCGCCGAGGAGATCATGTTCTCGGGCGACCTGCTGTTCGCCGGCTCCATCGGCCGCACCGACCTTCCCGGCGGTGACTACCCGACGATCCTGCGCAGCCTTGCCACCAAGTGCCTGCCGCTGCCTGACGATACGGTCGTCCTGCCGGGCCACGGACCACAGACCACGATCGGCCGCGAACGCGCCACCAATCCGTATCTCAAGGAGGCCGCGCCGCACGCCGGTCCCACACGAGGAATCTGATGACCTTCCAAGCACCCAAAGGCACCTTCGACTGGCTGCCGCCCCGCTCCGAGCAGGTGCTCGCCGTCCGCGAGGCGCTCGTCGCCCCGGTGCGCCGCGCGGGCTACGGCTACATCGAGACGCCGGTCTTCGAAGACACTCAGCTGTTCGCCAGGGGAGTGGGCGAGTCCACGGACATCGTCACCAAAGAGATGTACACCTTCCCCGACAAAGCGGGCCGCTCGCTGACGCTGCGCCCCGAGGGCACCGCCTCGGTGGTGCGCGCCGTGCTCCAGCACGGGCTGCACAACGGCCAGCTGCCGGTGAAGCTGTGGTACTCGGGCAGCCAGTTCCGCTACGAACGCGCCCAGAAGGGCCGCTACCGCCACTTCTGGCAGGTGGGCGCCGAGGCGCTGGGCGGGGAGGACCCGGCGCTCGACGCCGAGCTGATCGTGCTCGCCTCCCGCGGCTTCGCCTCGATCGGCCTGCGCGACGTCACGCTGCTGCTCAACTCGCTCGGCGACCGCAACTGCCGGCCCGCCTACCGCGCGGCGCTGCAGGAGTTCCTGCGCGGGCTCGACCTCGACGAGGAGACGCGGGCGCGCATCGAGATCAACCCGTTGCGGGTGCTCGACGACAAGCGCCCCGAGGTGCAGGCCCAGCTCGGCGGCGCGCCGCTGGTCGTCGACCACCTCTGCGCCTCCTGCAAGGCCTACCACGAGGAGGTCCGGGCCCTGCTCACGTCCGCGGGCGTCTCGTACGAGGACGACCCGAGGCTGGTGCGCGGGCTTGATTACTACACCCGCACCACGTTCGAGTTCACCCACGGCGGGCTCGGCTCACAGTCGGCCATCGGCGGCGGCGGCCGCTACGACGGGCTCAGCGAGATGCTCGGCGGCCCGCCGCTGCCCAGCGTCGGCTGGGCGATCGGCGTCGACCGCACCTTCCTGGCGATGGAGTCCGAGGGGCTGCTCGGCGATGCCGCGCCCGGGCGTGTCCAGGTGTACGGTGTCGCGCTGGGTGACGACGCCCGCCGCCGGATGTTCCTGCTCGTGTCCGAGCTGCGCGACGCCGGCGTCAGCGCCGACATGGCCTTCGGCGGCAAGGGGCTCAAGGGCGCGATGAAGGGCGCCGGCCGCTCCGGGGCCCGTTACGCGCTGATCCTGGGCGAGCGTGACCTGGCGGCGGGAGCCGCCCAAGTGAAGGACCTGACCACCGCTGAGCAGACCGAGGTGCCGCTGGCCCGGGTCGTGGAAGTCTTGAAGGGGAAAGTGCAGTGATCCGCACGCATACGGCCGGGTCGCTCCGCAAGGAGCACGCCGGGCAGCAGGTGACGCTCGCAGGCTGGGTGGCCCGCCGCCGTGACCACGGCGGGGTGGTCTTCATCGACCTGCGCGACGCCTCCGGCTCGGCGCAGGTGGTCTTCCGCGAGGAGGACCACGCCCACGACCTGCGCGCCGAATACTGCGTGAAAGTGGTCGGCCAGGTCCGCGTGCGCCCCGAGGGCAACGAGAACCCCGACCTGCCCACCGGCGAGGTCGAGGTGGTGGCCGACACGGTCGAGGTGCTCAGCGAGTCCGCGCCGCTGCCGTTCCCGATCGAGGGCAACGCCGGCGTCTCGGAGGAGGTCCGGCTGAAGTACCGCTACCTCGACATCCGGCGCCAGCAGGTGGCCGAGGCGATGCGGGTGCGGTCCAAGGCGACCTACCTCGCCAACGAGGTGATGAACGAGCTCGGCTTCGTCTACGTCGAGACGCCGACGCTGACCCGCTCCACCCCGGAGGGCGCCCGCGACTTCCTGGTGCCGGTCCGCCTCCAGCCGGGCAGCTGGTACGCGCTGCCGCAGTCGCCGCAGCTGTTCAAGCAGCTGCTGCAGGTGGCCGGCCTGGAGCGCTACTACCAGCTCGCCAAGTGCTACCGCGACGAGGACCTGCGGGCCGACCGGCAGCCGGAGTTCACCCAGATCGACATCGAGATGTCCTTCGTCGACCAGGAGGACGTCATCGCGGTCGGCGAGAAGCTGATCGGCCGGCTGTGGCGGGAGATCCTCGGCTACGAGATCCCCATGCCGCTGCCCCGCATCACCTACGCCGACGCGATGGCCCGCTACGGCTCCGACAAGCCCGACCTGCGCTTCGGCCAGGAGCTCGTCGACATGACCGACTACTTCTCCGGCACGAACTTCCGCGTCTTCCAGGCCGAGTACGTGGGCGCGGTCGTCATGCCCGGCGGCGCCTCCCAGACCCGCAAGGAGCTCGACGGCTGGCAGGAGTGGGCGCGCAGCCGGGGCGCCAAGGGCCTGGCCTACGTGCTCGTCCAGGAAGACGGCACGCTCGGCGGACCGGTCGCCAAGAACCTGTCCGAGCAGGAGACCTCCGGCCTGGCCGCCAAGGTCGGCGCCGCCCCCGGCGACGCGGTCTTCTTCGCCGCCGGCCCCCGCAGCGCCGCCCGCGACCTGCTCGGCGCCGCCCGCCTGGAGATCGGCCGCCGCTGCGACCTCATCGACGAGTCGCAGTGGTCGTTCCTCTGGGTCGTGGACGCGCCCATGTTCGAAGACGACGGCGAGGGCGGCTGGACCGCCGTCCACCACCCGTTCACCGGCCCCAAGCCGGAGTGGGCCGACACCTTCCAGGACCACCCGGGCGAGGCGCTGGCCTACGCCTACGACATGGTCTGCAACGGCATGGAGATCGGCGGCGGCTCGATCCGCATCCACCGCGCCGAGATGCAGCAGCGGGTCTTCGACGTGCTCGGCATCTCCAAGGAGGAGGCGGAGTCGAAGTTCGGCTTCCTGCTGGAGGCGTTCAAGTACGGCCCGCCGCCGCACGGCGGCATCGCCTACGGCTGGGACCGCATCTGCATGCTGCTGTCGTCCGGCGAGTCGATCCGCGACGTGATCGCCTTCCCGAAGACGGCCTCCGGCTTCGACCCGCTCACCGGCGCGCCCACGCCCATCACGGCCGAGCAGCGCAAGGAGGCGGGCGTCGACGCCCGGCCCAAGGCCGACGCCTGACACACGAGAACGGCGGGCGCCCGCGCCGGCGCCCGCCGTTCCCGGCTCCCCTAGGAGACCTTGACCTTCTTGATGATGATCGGCGTCTTGGGCGCCGTGGAGCCGCCGTCGCCGGTGATGTCGTCCTCGTTGACGATCACGCCGTCCTCGGCGACCTTGTCGATGATCTCCAGGCCGGAGGTCACCATGCCGAGCACCGAGTACACCGGGTCGATCTGGACGTTCTCGTCCGACAGCGAGATGGCGAACTGGCTGCTGTTCTGGCCGGCCGCGTCCAGCGGCTGGGTCAGGAACACCACGCCCCTGCCGTACGGCACCACGCCCACGGCCTCGTCGCGGTACACGTAGCCGGCCGTGCCCTGGCCGTCGGTCGGGTTCTTGCCGTCGGCCTTGGCCTTCGGGTCACCGCACTGCAGCAGGTAGAGCCCCGACACCTCCGGCTTCACCAGCCGGTGACACTTGGTGTTCTCGTAGAACCCCTTCTTGGCCAGGAACGCCATCGAGTTCACCGAGCAGGGCGTGAGCTGTGGGTCGACCTCGATGACGATGTCCCCGTGGTTCGTGGTGACCGTCATCTTCGACAGCTTCATGTTGACCTTCTTGGGCGGCATGCCGACGAACTTCATCGGCACGTCCGAGGTGTCCTTCTTGTACTCGCAGGTCACCGGGCCCGTCATGGTCGGCGTCGGCAGGGCCAGGGGCGAGTCGTCCGCCTCCTCCTCCGGAGAGGGGGACTCGGAGACCTCCGCCGCCTCCGGCGTCGCCGACGACTCGTTGTTGACCAGGGTCGTCACGGCGAAGATGCCACCGGCCACCACAGCCACGGCCAGGCCCGCGCCGATGAAGGTGTTGCGCCTCGCCTTGGACGACTGCTCGGCGGCGCGCTGCTGCTGCCGCTCCTTGTGCTGACGCGCCAATTCGCTCTGGCGGTCGTCGTCGTCGCCGCTCACCGGTATGTCCTCCATCTTTGCTTGCACATGACCAAACAACTCCGCGAATGCTACCGGCCCTCGAATGTGCCGGACGTAAGTGGCGAGATCCCACCTATGGGGCTGGAACCATATCGATCCGGGATTCGTACGTGAAAGCAGAACGAAGGAGCCCGCATGTTAGATGAGGTCCTCGGCCTGCCCGCACACCCGCTGGTGGTGCACTTCGCCGTGGTGCTGACGCCCTTGCTCGTGGCGATCGCCGTAGCCTACGCCCTCGTGCCCCGCTGGCGAACCGCGACAGCATGGGCGGTGGTGGCGCTCTCACTCGCCGCCCCCGCCGCGGTGTTCGCCGCCTGGCAGAGCGGGCAGAGCCTCAAGGCCGCCCGCTTCGCCACCGCCGGGGGCGAACTCGGCCGCCGGATCGACGCCCACGAGTCGTACGCCGTCCCCCTGCTGTTCTCGGCCGCCGGGCTCGGCCTGGTGTCGCTGGCGCTCGTCTACGCCTCCCGCGGCGACCGGTTCGGCAAGGCAGGCACCGCGGTACTGGCCGCTCTGACCGTGGTGGCCGCCGCGGTGACCGCCTACCAGGTCTTCCTGGCGGGGGACACGGGCGCGAGAGCCGTGTGGGCGCTGTAACCTCGCGAATGTGGAGAGCTTGTTCGATTCGGCGGCCGAGGAGGCGACGCCGCAGCCCCTGGCCGTGCGCATGCGACCCCGCACGCTCGACGAGGTGATCGGCCAGCGCCATCTGCTCGGCCCCGGCACCCCGCTACGCCGGCTGGTCGAGAGCGAGGCGCCGATGTCGCTGTTCCTGTGGGGGCCGCCGGGCACCGGCAAGACCACCCTCGCCTACGTCGTGTCCAACGTCACCGAGCGCCGCTTCGTGGAGATCTCCGCCGTCTCGGCCGGGGTCAAGGACGTCCGCGCCGCCATCGACGACGCCCGCCGCCAGCTCGGCATGACCGGCCGCCAGACCGTGCTCTTCGTCGACGAGGTGCACCGCTTCAACAAGGCTCAGCAGGACGCGCTGCTGCCCGCCGTCGAGAACCGCTGGGTCACCTTCATCGGCGCCACCACCGAGAACCCGTCCTTCTCCGTCGTCTCGCCGCTGCTGTCGCGCTCGCTGCTGCTCACCCTCGAATCGCTCGGCGACGACGACATCCGCACGGTGCTGGAGCGGGCCGTCGCCGACGAACGCGGGCTCGGCGGCCGCGTCACCCTCACCCCGGAGGCGCTCGACCAGCTCGTCCGGCTCGCCGGCGGCGACGCCCGCCGCTCGCTCACCTACCTGGAGGCGGCCGCGCTGCTCTCCGCCGAGATCACCGTGGACGTGGTGGAGAAGGCCGCCGACAAGGCGGCCGTCCGCTACGACCGTCAGGGCGACCAGCACTACGACGTCATCAGCGCGTTCATCAAGTCGATGCGCGGCTCCGACGCCGACGCCGCGCTCCACTACCTCGCCCGGATGATCGAGGCGGGCGAGGACCCGCGCTTCATCGCCCGTCGCATCGTCATCTTCGCCTCCGAGGACGTCGGCATGGCCGACCCCACCTGCCTGCAGACCGCCGTCGCCGCCGCCCAGGCCGTCCAGCTCATCGGCCTGCCCGAAGGCCAGATCAACCTCGCCCAGGCGGTCATCCACTGCGCGCTGGCGCCCAAGTCCAACGCCGTGGTGAAGGCCATCGGCGCCGCCGTCGGCGACGTCCGGCGCGGCCTCATCGGCCAGGTCCCCCCTCACCTGCGCGACGCCCACTACCCCGGCGCGGCCAAGCTCGGCCACGGCGACGGCTACAAGTACCCGCACGACTTCGACCACGGCCTCGTCCGCCAGGAGTACGCGCCCGAGCAGATCCGCGACCGCCGCTACTACGAGCCCACCCGCCACGGCGCCGAGGCCCCGGTCGCCGAACGCTGGGCGCGCATCCGCGACTTCCTCCGAGGAAAGCAGCCTTGACCGACCACCGCGCCGCCTTCGACGCCTCCATCACCTTCGCCAACGGCGGAGACCTGACCGTCCACGACTTCCGCGTCGACGTCCCCTCCCCGCACGTCACCGACGACGAGATCGCGGCCCTCTTCGTAGCCTCATTAGGGCTCCTCATGACCGACGCGGTAGAACTCTCGAACGTCCGCGTCTTCCCCGAACCGCACAAGGGCACCCGCGGCGGCCCCAGCGACCACACCACCGCCCCGCCCCCGCGCGGCCGCATCCACCCCCTCGACACCCCGGCCACCCGCTCCGAACTCCCACGCGCTGTATCCCTCCCAGCAGCCGACGCACTCAGGGCACGCGCCGAGATTCCGGAGACCGCGACCGCAGCCGTAGACGAGCTCGCCGCACCGCATGGGGAGGTTCCGGCCGGGGCACCCGGGAACGGCCCGCAGATCAAGACGGCGGCGGGGGAGGGCACGTCGGCCTCCCGGGAGAGCCAGGCAGGCGAGGGCGAGCTTGCCGCAGCACACGGGGAGACCCCGGAGACGGCGGTCGCCGAGTTGGGCGGCACGGCGGCCGGGACCGGTTCGGATACTTCGGTCACAAGTGCCGAGCAGGCCGGCGCCCATGAGGAGGTTCAGGCCGATTTCGTTCGTACGGTCGAGCTCCCCGCAGTCGTGGTGCGGGCCTCAGGGGCCGCGTGGGAGGCCATCGGGGTCGGCGCCCTCGCTGCCTTCGCCGTACGAGGACACGCCGTCCTCCTGCAGACCCAGGACGCCGAGACCCTGACCGAGGCCGCCGCCCGCTGGCTGGTATCGCAGGACGTCGCGCTGGTCGCCACCGACGCCCCCACGCTCGGCGCGCCGAGGAAGATCCTTCTGGAGGCGGGCATCCCTGTCGTGGAGTCCCTCACCGGGCTGGCCGCGCTCCCGCCCACTGGGGCTTTCTTCTCGGCTGTCCCGCCGTACAGTCACTCGCGCTCCGCCCCCGCACGCGCGTACGCCCGTGTCCCGTAACATCACCGTCGCGGGGAACCGTACATTTGAGTGACCCGAGAGAGCGGTCCCGGACGTGCGGCGAGAACGCGCGTGAGGCGTGTCCCGGGCCGGGCACCGGACGCGGGCGAAGGCTCGCGTGAGGCGCGGGGCGCAAAGCGTCCAGGGCGAATGCCCCCGGCGTAGAACGAAGCGGCGTCCGGCGCGCCGGGTGATCAAGGTCGGCGTCCTCACCGCCCCTGTCGGCCGGACGCGATAAGGTCTTGACGTTCCGGCCCAGCGTACGAGGGAGATGCGCGGATGCTTACCGCTGGAGAGGTCGCCGGGCTCATCGCGGCCACGGGCTGGGTGGTCCTGGTCTGCGTTCTCACCATGGTGCTCATCAAGCTCGCCAGGCTGCTCACCGAGACGACCAAGGCGGTCTCCGAGCTGAACGCCCGGCTGACGCCGCTGCTCGACGACGTGAGCCTGACCGTCAACGAGACCAACCGGCAGCTCGTCGCCGTAGAGTCCATCACCAGGGACGTCAAGCAGGTGACCGGCCACGCGGCCAGGCTCAGCGCCGTCACCCAGACCGTCTTCACCGGTCCGCTGATCAAGGTCTCGTCTCTCGGGTACGGCGTGCGCCGCGCCATCGAGACCCGCAGGCCGCACCGGACGGCGGGGCGGCGGCGATGATCAGGCGGCTGTTCTACCTGTCGCTCGGCGCGTTCCTGACCCTGTGGGTGATGCGCAAGCTGCAGGCGCTCCATCCCGAGCACGTCGCCCGCAGGACCGCCCGCGGTGCGGCGGGCATGCTCGAACAGGTGAGAGACTTTACCTCTGACGCGCTCGGCGAGGCCGCCGGCCGCGAGATCGAGTTGCGGGCCCGGTTCGGCCTCGACAAACCTGAAGACAACGACTAACGCAAAGGATGGCCACCATGGAGTCGGCAGAGATCGCCCGCCGCTTCCTGCGCTTCTTCGAGGAGCGTGGGCACAAAGTCGTGCCCTCGGCCAGCCTGATCGCTGAGGACCCGACGCTCCTCCTGGTTCCCGCGGGTATGGTGCCGTTCAAGCCGTACTTCCTGGGGCAGCGCAAGCCTCCGGCGCCCCGGCTGGCCACCGCGCAGAAGTGCGTGCGCACACCGGACATCGACGAGGTGGGCAAGACCACCCGTCACGCCACGTTCTTCCAGATGCTCGGCAACTTCTCCATCGGCGACTACTTCAAGGCGGAGGCGATCCCGTTCGCCTGGGAGCTGCTGACCAGGTCCGAGTCCGACGGCGGCTTCGGCTTCCCGGAGGAGCGCCTGTGGGCGACCGTCTACCAGGACGACGACGAGGCGTTCGAGATCTGGCACAAGACGGTCGGGCTGCCCGCGGACCGCATCCAGCGGCGCGGCCTGGAGGACAACTACTGGCACATGGGCGTGCCCGGCCCCGGCGGCCCCTGCTCGGAGATCTACTACGACCGCGGCCCCGAGTACGGCCGTGAGGGCGGCCCGGTCGCCGACGAGGACCGCTACCTCGAGGTGTGGAACCTCGTGTTCATGCAGTACCAGCTCGGAGAGGTCCGCACCAAGGTCGACTTCGACGTGGTGGGCGAGCTGCCGGCCAAGAACATCGACACCGGCATGGGCCTGGAGCGCATGGCGGCGATCCTCCAGGGCGTCGACAACATCTACGAGATCGACACCACCTACAAGATCCTCGACAAGGCGGCGGAGCTCACCGGCACCGCCTACGGCCGCGACCCGCGCACCGACGTGAGCCTGCGGGTCATCGCCGACCACGTGCGGGCCGGCACCATGCTGGTGGCCGACGGCGTCCTGCCCGGCAACGAGGGCCGCGGCTACGTCCTGCGCCGCCTGCTCCGCCGTACGGTGCGCAACCTGCGCCTGCTGGGCTCCGGCGACCAGCGGCTCATGCACACCCTCACCGACGTGGCGATCAACGTCATGGGTGAGCAGTACGAGGAGCTCAAGAACGACGCGCCGCAGATCCACGGGGTCATCGACGCCGAGGAGGCGTCGTTCCTCGGCACGCTCCGCACCGGCACGGCGATCTTCGATGTGGCGGTCGAGGAGACCAAGCGCAGGAAGTCCTCCACGCTCCCCGGCGAGCAGGCCTTCCAGCTCCACGACACCTACGGGTTCCCGATCGACCTGACCCTGGAGATGGCGGCCGAGCAGGGGCTCAAGGTCGACGAGGAGGGCTTCCGCCGCCTCATGAAGGAGCAGCGCGAGCGGGCCAAGGCCGACGCGGCGGCGAAGAAGACCGGCAACGCCGACGTCTCCGTCTTCGGCAGCCTTCTGGAGAAGGCGGGCCAGGTCGAGTTCCTCGGCTACGACGAGACGGCGACCGACACCACCGTGGTCGGGGTCCTCGTCGAGGGTGTCCCGGTCCCCGCCGCGGGCGCGGGCACCGCCGTCGAGGTCGTGCTCGGCCGTACCCCGTTCTACGCCGAGGGCGGCGGCCAGCTCGCCGACCAGGGGGTCATCCGCACCGGCGGCGCCGAAGTCGAGGTCCTCGACGTGCAGTCCCCGATCAAGGGGCTCATCGTCCACCGCGGCAAGGTCCGCAGCGGCGAGCTCAAGGTCGGCGACGAGGCGCACGCCGAGATCGACCTGGAGCGGCGGCGCGCGATCTCGCGCAGCCACAGCGCCACCCACATGGTCCACCGCGGCTTCAAGAACGCGCTCGGCGAGTCGGCGGCCCAGGCCGGTTCGGAGAACTCGCCCGGCCGGTTCCGCTTCGACTTCACCGCCTCGGGCGCGGTCCCGCAGAGCGTGCTGCGCGACGTCGAGGACGAGGTCAACGCCGTGCTCATCGACGACCTGAAGGTCAACGCCTTCTACACCTCGCAGGCCGAGGCCCGGGCGATGGGCGCGCTGGCGATGTTCGGCGAGAAGTACGGCGACGAGGTCCGGGTGGTCGAGATCGGCGACTACTCCCGCGAGCTCTGCGGCGGCACCCACGTCCACAGCTCCGGCCAGCTCGGCCTGATCAAGGTGCTGGGCGAGCAGTCGGTCGGCGCGGGCGTGCGCCGCGTGGAGGCGCTGGTCGGCATCGACGCCTTCCGCTTCCTGGCCCGCGAGAGCGTGCTCGTCGCGCAGCTCAGCGAGCAGCTCAAGGCGCGCCGCGAGGAGCTGCCCGAGCGCATCGAGGGCATCGTCAGCCGGCTCCGCGCCGCGGAGAAGGAGCTGGAGAAGGTCCGCTCCGCCCAGGTGCTCCAGGTGGCGGGCGAGCTGGCCAGCAAGGCGGCCGACCTGCGCGGCGTGTCCGTCGTGACACACCGCGCGCCTGATGGCACTACCGCCGATGATCTGCGTAAGCTCGCGCTGGACGTACGCGGCAGGTTCCCGTCCGACCGGCCGGCGGTCATCGTGGTCGCCGGCGTCCCCTCCGACCGGCCCGTGGTGGTCGCCGCGGTGAACGAGGCGGGACGCGAGCGCGGGCTCAAGGCCGGGCGACTGGTCGGCGTCGCCGCCAAGGCGCTCGGAGGTGGCGGTGGCGGCAAGGACGACGTCGCGCAGGGCGGCGGCAGCCGTCCCGAGGCGATCGGCGACGCGCTGCGGCTCGTCGAACAGACCATCACGGAGCAGCTCGGCTGACATGAGGTTCGGCACACGGCTCGGCATCGACGTCGGGTCGGTACGCATCGGCGTGGCGCGCAGCGACCCCTCGGGGACGCTCGCCACGCCGGTGGAGACCGTCAAGCGCGGCAAGGGCGACCTCCGCCGCATCGCGGAGATCGCCGCCGAGTACGAGGCGATCGAGGTGGTGGTGGGGCTGCCCACGTCGCTGTCCGGGCGGCAGGGCCCCGCCGCGGCGCTGGCCCGCGAGTTCGCGGGGCTGCTCGCGGCGCGGCTGGCCCCGACCCCGGTGCGGCTCTTCGACGAGCGGCTGACCACGGTCGCCGCCCAGCAGGGGCTGCGGGCCAGCGGGGTGCGGTCCAAGAAGCAGCGCGGGGTCATCGACCAGGCGGCGGCGGTGGTGCTGCTGCAGGACGCCCTCGACTCCGAACGCGCCACCGACCGGCCGCCGGGCCACCCCGTCACCCCGCCCGGCGACCCCGCCTCATGACGGGCCGGCCGCCCCCACTCTTCTCACTCACCCATCCACCGCCCCGCCTCTGCCCCGGCGCCGGCGGGTCCCGCACGGCCGTCGCCGGTGCGCCGGACCCTCCTGCCCGCGGCAGGGCGCGGGGCGTCGCTCTGCTCGCCGGGAAGCGCGCCCGGTACTCCGCACTGCCGGGCCTTGGTCTGCTCTCCGGAAAGCACGCCCGGTACTCCGTGCTGTCCGTGCTGTCCGATTTGTTTGGATCGCCGGGCGTGGTCACGCCGCCCTCGAAGATCGCTAAAGTGTCCGGGGACGCCCGCACCGGGACGAAGACCCCGTACCAGCGTCGCCCCGTTACTCTGGGTGAACTGTCCGCTCGTACGCCAGACCGCCGACAGGCGGCGGGTTCCGGTGGAGGTAGGTTTGGCAGCCTGCCTCAGGTGCATAATCACCCAATTCACCAACAAAGAGAGCGACTTCGTGAGATACCGGAAAGAGCAGAACGAGAGACTCGGGACGAACTGATGCTCACCCGGCCGATCACCCCAGCTAGGGAGCACGCCGGTCACCTCCGGCGAGGCCCCCGACCAGGGACACACGCGCTCTTTCCATCCTCTAGCATGGCTACCCACAGTGACCCCGACCGGTCGTCACGGTCTGACCGGCGCACCCCCCTCATCCGCTCGGTGGCCCCCCGCCGTCAGGCGCTCCCAATCGGCGCAGGGCAAGCAGTACCGGGAGATTGGCCAGCTCAGCTATGAACGATCTCGAGGACATGGACTTCCTCCTCGGCGCCGAGGACGACGACGGCCGCGGGCGGCGCCGGGGCCGGGGCAACGGCCGCCGGGGCCGCAGGAGGCGCCGCCGGCGTAACCGGGGCGGCTTCCTCGCCCCGCTGCTCGCGTTCATCATCCTGATCGGCATCATCGGCGGCGGCGGCTACTACGGCTACCGATGGTTCAGCGACGCGCTGGTGCCCGACGACTACACGGGCCAGGGCACCGGTGAGGTCCTGTTCGAGATCAAGGACGGCCAGAGCGCCTCCGAGGTCGCGCAGGAGCTGCAGGAGCAGGGGGTCGTCGCCAGCGCCAGGGCCTTCATCAACGCCGTCGACAGCGCGAACAAGAGCGCGTCGCTGCAGCCGGGCACGTACAAGATGCGCAAGCAGATGGCCGCGGCCGAGGCGGTCAAGCTGCTCGACAAGGACAACCTGATCGTCACCAAGGCGACGTTCAAGGAGGGCCTGCGGCTCTCCGACACGCTCAAGCAGCTCGCGGAGAAGACCGGCAAGGACCACAAGGAGTTCCAGAAGGCGGCCAAGAACACCGAGGAACTGGGCCTGCCGCCCTACGCCAAGGGCAAGCTGGAGGGCTACGCCTTCCCCGCCACGTACGAGTTCCAGCCGAACGACACCCCGACCGACATGCTCGCGAAGATGGTGGAGCGCTTCCACCAGACGGCCGAGCGGCTCGACCTGGAAGCCAGCGCCAAGAAGATGGGCTTCACGCCGCACGAGATCATCATCATCGCCAGCATCATCGAGGCGGAGGCGGGCCGGCACGAGGACATGCCGAGGATCGCGCGGGTCATCTACAACCGGATGAACCACGAGCCGGAGATGAAGCTCGCGATGGACAGCACGGTCATGTACGCGCTGGGCAAGTACCGGACCAGGGCCACGTTCGCCGAGACGGAGATCGACTCCCCGTACAACACGTACAAGCACCTCGGCCTGCCGCCCGGCCCGATCACCAACCCGGGTGACCACGCCATCGAGGCGGCGCTCAACCCGACCAAGGACAAGCCGTGGCTGTTCTTCGTCGCCACCGATCCGAAGAGCAACGTCACCAAGTTCGCCACCACCGAGGCGGAACGGCAGGCGCTCCTCGCCGAGCTCGAACGCAACTCGTCCGGCGGCTGACCGTATGATGGCGAACTGATCTGAAAAGGGGGGACGCATGCGGGCTGCCGTGATGGGTTCGCCGATCTCCCACTCGCTCTCGCCGCCCCTGCACCGGGCCGCCTACCGCGAGATGGGGCTGACCGGCTGGAGCTACGACGCCTTCGAGTGCGACGAGGCGGCGCTGCCGGGCCTGCTGCGCGAGCTGCGCCCGGTCCGCGGCGACGGCCCGGACGACGCGGGCACCTGGGCCGGGCTGTCGCTGACCATGCCGCTCAAACGGGCCGTGCTGCCGCTGCTCGACACCGTGTCGGCGGCCGCGCTGGAGGTCGGCGGGGCGAACACGGTGGTGTTCTCCGGCGGCGCCGCCCACGGCGACAACACGGACGTCTACGGCATCGAGGCGGCGCTGGCCGAGGCCGGCGTCCCCGCGCCGCGCTCGGCGACCGTGCTGGGCGGCGGCGCTACCGCCGCCTCCGCGCTGGCCGCGCTGCGCAACCTGGGCCTGTACGAGGTCACGCTGGTGGTCCGCGACCCGTCACGGGCGCGCGAGACAGCCGAGGTGGCCGAGCGGCTCGGGGTGACGCTGACCGTCCAGACGTTCGACAAGCTCGACACCGTCCTCGGTGTGGACCTGGTGGTCTCCACCCTGCCGGGCGGCGCCGCCGACGCCCACGCCGACCGGCTGGCCGGCGTGCCCGCGCTGTTCGACGTGGTCTACGCTCCCTGGCCGACCCGGGCGGCCGCGGCCGTCGAGGCGGCGGGCGGCGTCGTGGTCGGCGGCTTCCCGATGCTGCTCCATCAGGCGGTGCGCCAGGTGGAGCTGATGACGGGCCGCACGGACGTCCCGGTCGAGGCGATGCGCGCAGCCGGCGAGGCCGAGATCCTCAGACGGGCCAGTCAAACGGGTTGACCACCGTCACACCGAGCCGTCGAAGTCCTTGACGTTACGGGTGACCAGCGTGAGATCGCGCGCGACAGCGGTGGCGGCGACTACTCGCCCTTGAGCTTCCGGTACTCGGCGATGTCCATGATGACCGCCACGTCCTGCCCCGTGACGGGTGATGATCTGCGGCCCCTCGTGGTGCGCCTTCCCGATGACCTCGCTGAGGCGCTGTCCGGCCTCTTGAAGCGGTCATACGCCCATAGATTTTCTCCCTCTGCCCAGTCCGGGCAGAAAGCTATCGGGGCGCCCCGGCCGCCGGGGAAGATTCGAGGGTGTGACGGCGTTGTGGTAGTGTAGCTCTCTGATCGGTCCGGCATGCCATTGCTGGACGCGCAAGCGGAGGTCTCCCTCCCACCCGAGCGACCGAAAGGTGGCCGGGTCAAGGATCACGCCGGACTACTCCGGGGAGCTTGAAGGCCACGATGCCGAAGAGCTCAGTGGCCCCGCATGCGCGACGTGCGGGGCTTTTCGCGTTTCGCAAAGAGCTCCCGGCACGACGAGCACGTAGGGATCGCAAACCTAGGAGGCCCCATCAGCACTGAGCCCCGCATCAACGAGCGTATCCGAGTTCCCGAGGTACGCCTCGTGGGCCCGAACGGCGAGCAGGTGGGCATCGTGTCCATCCACGACGCGCTCAAGCTCGCCCAGGAAGCCGACCTCGACCTCGTCGAGGTCGCGGCCACGGCTCGACCGCCCGTGTGCAAGCTCATGGACTACGGCAAGTTCAAGTACGAGTCCGCGATGAAGGCGCGCGAGGCGCGCAAGAATCAGGCGCACACGATCATCAAGGAGATCAAGCTCCGACCGAAGATCGACCCGCACGACTATGAGACCAAGAAGGGTCACGTGGTCCGGTTCCTGAAGGCGGGAGACAAGGTCAAGGTCACGATCATGTTCAGAGGCCGCGAGCAGTCCAGGCCCGAGCTGGGGTTCAGGCTGCTGCAGAGGCTGGCGCAGGACGTCCAGGAGCTCGGCTTCGTGGAGTCCCAGCCCAAGCAGGACGGCCGTAACATGATCATGGTGATCGGTCCGCACAAGAAGAAGGCCGAGGCCAAGGCCGAGAAGGCCGCCGCCAAGGCGCATGGCAGCGGGGACGACTCCGACTAGGAGGCGTGATCCGCGGCTCGGGTGAGCCTGGCGGCACAGCCTTCGAGCGGCCATCGCACGACGAAGACGCCGAAGACCGGGCCGGCTGACAAGCCGGCCCGGCCACCGGCACGACCGAATGGAGAGACGGCGACATGCCGAAGATGAAGACGCACAGCGGTGCGAAGAAGCGGTTCCGGCTCACCGGCACCGGCAAGGTGAAGCGCCGCCGCGCCAACCGCGCTCACTACAACGAGTGGAAGTCGTCTAGGGTGACGCGCCGTCTCAAGAACGAGGTCGTCGTTTCCGACGCCGACAGTAAGAAGATCAAGAAGCTGCTCGCCAAGTAGCGCGAACCCCCGGGGAGTAAGAAATGGCACGCGTGAAGCGGGCGCTCAACGCCAAGAAGAAGCGCAAGATCGTACTCGAGCGGGCAACCGGTTACCGTGGCCAGCGGTCGCGGCTCTACCGCAAGGCCAAGGAGCAGATGCTCCACTCGATGACGTACGCCTACCGGGACCGCAAGGACCGCAAGGGCGCGTTCCGGCGGCTGTGGATCCAGCGGATCAACGCCGCGGCCCGCCAGAACGGCATCACCTACAACCGCCTCATCCAGGGCCTGCGCCTGGCCAACATCGAGGTGGACCGCAAGATCCTGGCCGATCTCGCGGTGAACGACAGCCAGACCTTCGCCACGCTCGTGGAGGCCGCCAAGAAGGCGCTGCCCGCGAACGTGAACGCGCCGGCCGCCGGCTGACCTGAACATTGCGGGAAAGGGCTCACCCGAGTGGTGGGCCCTTTTCCATGCACGCACACCGACAGGAGTGAGATGGCGGGAGCCGAGCTGACCAACATCCGGTCGCCGCGGGTCAAGGCGGCACGCAGGCTCACCAAACGCGCCTTCCGCGACCAGGACCGCAAGTTCCTGGCCGAGGGCCCGCAGGCGGTGCGTGAGGCGCTCAAGCTCGACGGCGTCACGCTGGAGCTGTTCACCACCGCCGAGGCCGAGGCGCGCCACCCCGAGCTGGTCGCTTCGGCCGTGCGCCAGGGGGCCGCCGTCCACCGGGCCAGCGGCGAGGTCATGGCCGAGCTGTCCCAGACCGTCACGCCGCAGGGGCTGGTCGCCGTCTGCCGCCCGGTGCACGTGCCGCTCGACGACGCGGTGCCCGAGGCGGCCCGCCTGGTGGCGGTGCTGGCGCACGTGCGCGACCCGGGCAACGCCGGCACTGTCATGCGCGCGGCCGACGCGGCGGGCGCCGACGCCGTGCTCTTCACCGATGCCAGCGTGGATCCGTACAACGGCAAGTGCGTGCGCGCCAGCGCGGGTAGCCTGTTCCACATACCCCTGGCCGTCGGCGCTCCGGTCGCGCAGGCCGTGCGCCGGCTGAAGGAGCGTGGTCTGCGCGTGCTCGCGGCGGACGGCGCGGGCCGGCACACGCTCGACGACGTCGACCTGTCGGGTCCCACCGCGTGGATCTTCGGCAACGAGGCCTGGGGCCTTCCCGGCGAGGTGCTCGGGCTGGCCGACGATGTGGTGCGCGTGCCCATCTACGGACAGGCCGAAAGCCTGAATCTGGCCACCGCCGCGGCGGTGTGCCTCTACTCGTCGGCCCGGGCTCAGCGTGTGTCCTAGGCGGCGGGAAACCCGCTATTGTCGGCCTTGAAGGCGGAGGAGGCGAGGTCGTGCACGGCGCAGACACCGACGGGCGGCTGGTGGCCGCCGCGTGCACGATAGCGATCGACGACCTTCCCGACGGGCTCATCGTCGCCGACCGGTTCGGCCGGGTGCTCGCCGTCAACCGCGCCGCCGCCCGCCTCACCGGCGTCAAGCCCGAGAGCGCCGTCGGCCGCGACATGAACGAGGTGTTCCCGTTCCGCGACCACGACGGCCGCGACTGGTGGAAGGCGCTCGACCCCGAGGGCGGCCTGCGCACCCGCAGCCGCGTGCCGGAGAAGCCGCTCCACCTGCCCGGCCGCCAGGAGGTGTACGTGGCCGCGCGGCTGGTGCGCGAGCCCGAGCGGGGCGGCGACGTCGACCGGGTGGCGATCACGCTGCGCGACGGCGGCGCCCGCGCCCGGCTGGAGCGCAGCCGCGCCGACCTGGTCTCCACGGTCGCCCACGAGCTGCGCTCGCCGCTGACCAGCGTCAAGGGCTTCACCGCGACGCTGCTGGCCAAGTGGAGCCGCTTCACCGAAGAGCAGAAGCTCGTCATGCTCGAAACGGTCAACAACGACGCCGACCGGGTCACCCGGCTCATCACCGAGCTGCTCGACGTCTCCCGCATCGAGTCCGGCCGCCTGGAGGTGCGCCGCCAGGTCGTCGACATCCCCGCCAGGGCGCGCCGCATCATCGACGGGCGGGTCGCGGCGGGCGAGCAGGAGAGCCGTTTCCGCCTCATCGTGGGTGACGATCTCCCCGAAATGTGGCTTGACCAGGACAAGGTTGACCAGATCCTGGCTAACCTGGTGGAAAATGCGGTGCGTCACGGTCGCGGCACTGTGACCATAGAGATCGAGTCCGTGGGATGGGGAGTAGCCGTGTCGGTGCGCGATCAGGGTGAGGGCGTCAGGCCCGAGGTAGCCCCGCGCGTCTTCAGGCAGTTCTGGCGCGGCAACAGCCGCAAGCGCGGAGGCACCGGCCTCGGCCTGTTCATCGTCAAGGGGCTGGTGGAGGCGCACGGCGGCACCATCACCGTGCAGCAGGCCCCCGAAGGTGGAGCGGAGTTCCGATTTACCGTGCCCACCGGCACGCCCGACTTCGCGTGACACCGGGACCGGTGGGCCGCCACTAGACTTTTCCCGCTCAAGCCCTGGATACGGAGCTCACTCTTGTCTGACTACGACCCTGTCGAGGTCACCCCGCTGCACGCCGACGAGGTGTCACGGATGGAAGCCGACGCCATCGCGGCGATCAAGGCGGCCGGCAGCCTCGACGCACTCAAGCAGGCCAGGCTCGCTCACACGGGCGACCGTTCGCCCCTCGCCCTGGCCAACCGCGAGATCGGCGCCCTGCCGCCCGCGGCCCGCGCCGAGGCGGGCAGGCGGGTCGGCGCCGCGCGCCGAGCCGTCAACGAAGCCCTGGCCGCCCGCCAGGCCGAGCTGGAGGCCGAGCGCGACGCCCGGGTGCTCGTCGAGGAGACCGTCGACGTCACCCTGCCGTGGGACCGCCGCCCGCGCGGCGCCCGCCACCCGCTGACCACCCTTCAGGAGCACATCGCCGACACGTTCGTCGCGATGGGCTACGAAGTGGTCGAAGGCCCCGAGCTCGAAGGCGAGTGGTTCAACTTCGAGGCGCTCAACATCGCCCAGGACCACCCGGCCCGGTCCGACCACGACACGTTCTTCGTCGGCTCCACCGAGTCGGGGATGGTGCTGCGCACGCAGACCTCGCCGCTGCAGATCCGCGCCCTGCTGGAGCGCGGCGCGCCGTGTTACGCGATCGCGCCCGGCAAGACCTTCCGTACGGACGAGCTCGACGCCACCCACACCCCGGTCTTCCACCAGACCGAGGGCCTGGCCGTCGACAAGGGCCTCACCATGGCCCACCTGAAGGGCACGCTCGACAGGTTCGCCGAGGTCATGTTCGGCGAGGGCATCACCACCCGGTTCCGGCCCAACTACTTCCCGTTCACCGAGCCGTCCGCCGAGATGGACCTCAAGTGCTTCGTCTGCCGCGGCGCCTCGGCGGTGCCGGGCAACCCGCCCTGCCGCACCTGCAAGAACGAGGGCTGGATCGAGTGGGGCGGCTGCGGCATGGTCAACCCGCGGGTGCTCGTCGCCTGCGGCGTGGACCCGTCGGTCTACTCCGGGTTCGCCTTCGGGATGGGCATCGAGCGGACGCTGATGTTCCGCCACAACGCCGAGGACATGCGCGACATGATCGAGGGAGACGTGCGCTTCACGCTCCCGTTCGGAATGGAGATCTGATGAGGGTCCCGCTCTCATGGCTGCGGGAGTATGTCGATCTCCCGGCGGTCACCGCCCACGAGGTGGCCGACAAGCTCACCGCCGCCGGGCTCAAGCTGGAGTCCATCGCCTCCTACGGCCACGACGTCAAGAACGTCGTGGTCGGCGAGGTGCTGGAGATCGAGGAACTGACCGGCTTCAAGAAGCCGATCCGCCACTGCAAGGTCGAGGTGGGCGAGGCGACGCCGCGCGAGATCGTCTGCGGCGCCACCAACTTCGCCGCCGGCGACCGCGTCCCCGTGGTGCTGCCGGGCGGCGTGCTGCCCGGCGGGTTCGAGGTGGGCGCCCGCAAGACCTACGGCCGCATGTCCGAGGGCATGATCTGCTCCGAGCGCGAGCTGGGCCTGGGCGACGACCACGCCGGCATCATGGTGCTGCCGGCCGACACCCCGGTCGGCGCCGACGTGGTCGAGCTGCTCGGCCTGCGCGACGAGGTGCTCGAGCTGGAGATCACCCCCGACATCGGCTACGCGCTGTCGATCCGGGGCGTGGCCCGCGAGGCCGCGATAGCGTTCGGGGCGGACTTCCGCGACCCCGCCGACGTCGAGCCGCCCACCTACACCAGCCGGGCCTGGCCCGCCTACATCGACGACCCGACCGCCTGCGACCGGTTCGTGCTGCGCCAGGTCACCGGGTTCGACCCGGAGGCCAAGACGCCGCTGTGGATGCGCACCCGGCTCATCCGGGCCGGCATGCGTCCGGTGTCGCTGGCCGTCGACATCACCAACTACCTCATGCTGGAGCTCGGCCAGCCGCTGCACGCCTTCGACACCGACAAGCTCACCGGCGAGATCGTGGTGCGGCGGGCGCTGCCGGGCGAGCGGCTGGAGACGCTCGACCACGTCGTGCGCGACCTCGACCCCGACGACATCCTCATCACCGACCAGTCGGGGCCGATCTCCATGGCCGGCACCATGGGCGGCCTGGAGACGGAGATCTCCGACGGCTCCACCGAGATCGTCATCGAGGCCGCCCACTTCTCGGCCACCGGCATCTCCCGCGAGTCCCGCCGCCACAACCTCGTCTCCGAGGCGTCCAAGCGGTTCGAGCGCGGCGTCGACCGCGAGCTGCCGCTCGTCGCCTCCTGGCGGGCCGTGAGCATGCTGGCCGAGCTGGGCGGCGCCACCATCGTGCCCGGCGTCACCCACGCCGAGGTCGAGGTCCGCCCGGCCCGCGTGTCGATCCCCGCCTCCTACCCCGGCCAGGTCGCCGGCGTGCCGTACTCCAAGGAGACGGTCGTGCGCAGGCTGGAGCAGATCGGCTGCACGGTCGCCGACGGCGACGACCCGGCCGTGCGCCAGGGCGGCGTCGACCCGACCGGCGTGGTCACCGGCGGCGAGCTGGCGGCCAAGCTGGCCGTCAAGGGCGACGACATGATCACCGTGACGCCGCCGTCGTGGCGGCCGGACCTGACCGACCCCAGCGACCTCGCCGAGGAGGTCATCCGGCTGGAGGGCTACGAGAACCTGCCGTCCGTGCTGCCCAAGGCGCCCGCCGGGGCCGGGCTCACCGAGGCCCAGCGGCTGCGCAGGCGGGTCGGCCGGGCGCTGGCCGAAGCCGGCTACGTCGAGGTGCTCGCCTACCCGTTCATCAGCCCCCACGACTTCGACCGGCTGCAACTGCCCGCCGACGACGCCCGCCGCCGCGCGGTGCGCCTGGCCAACCCGCTCAGCGAGGACGAGCCGCTGATGCGCACCACCCTGCTGCCGGGGCTGCTCAAGACCCTGGTGCGCAACGCCGGGCGCGGCAATTCCGACGTCGCCCTGTTCGAGACCGGCGCCGTCTACCGGCCCCGGGAGAACGCGCCCGCGACGGCCCCGGTGCTCGGCGTCGGGCGGCGGCCCACCGACGAGGAGCTGGCCTCGATCGAGGCGGCGCTGCCCGAGCAGCCGCTGCGGGTCGCGGTGGTGCTCGCCGGCGAGTTCGAGCGCTCCGGCTGGTGGGGCGCCGGCCGCCAGGCCTCCTGGGCCGACGCCGTGCAGGCCGGGCGGATCGTCGCGGGCGAGGCCGGCCTGGAGCTGTCGATCGTGGCCGACCAGCACGAGCCGTGGCACCCCGGCCGGTGCGCCGCCCTCTACCTCGGCGACGTGCTCATCGGCCACGCGGGCGAGCTGCACCCGCGCGTCATCGAGGCCTACGGGCTGCCGCCGCGCACGGCCGCGCTGGAGCTGGAGCTGAGCCGTCTGGAGGCGGCTCTGCCCGGCCCCGTCCAGGCGCCGTCCATCTCCACCTACCCGGTCGCCACCCAGGACGTCGCGCTGATCGTGCCCGACTTCACCCCGGTGGCGGACGTCGAGGCGGCGCTCCGCGACGGCGCGGGCGAGCTGCTGGAGTCGGTCCGGCTGTTCGACGTCTACACCGGCGAGCAGGTGGGCGAGGGCAACAAGTCGCTGGCCTACGCGCTGCGCTTCCGCGCCCCCGACCGCACGCTGACGTCGGAGGAGGTCGCGGCCGCCCGCGACGCCGCGGTGGCGCTCGCCGCCGACCGCGTCGGCGCGCAGCTGCGCACCGTCTGACCGTTCTCTCAGGGTCTCAAGGGCCGGTACGGGTTCCGTACCGGCCCTCGGCGTCAGATGGCGTCGATCTCGGCGAGGTCGATGTCCAGGTCGAACGGGACGGTCAGCTTGACCCGGTCGTGGTGGATGCCCGTGGGGACGTAGGCGCCGGTGGCGGGGTCGAGCTCGTAGACGTAGACGACCGGCCGTCCGCCGTCGTTCTCGACCCGCCAGAAGTGGGGGATGCCCGCCTCGGCGTAGAGGAGCGGCTTGCGCTTGCGATCACGCGAGCGCGACTCCGGCGAGACGACCTCGATCGTCAGGACGACATCCCGGCCGTGGTAGTACGTCTGCTCGGGGCTCTGGTCGGCCTCTGCGCGGATCACGCAGATATCCGGCTCCGGCCGCTGATCCTTGGCCAGGATGATGCTCATCTCGCGCCGTACGCGAAGCCGGGACGGGGCCGTGCGTCGCAACGAGAAGACGAGAAGGTCGACTGCGCGTGTGTGGAAGGAGGCCTGCGGGCTCACGAAGACCAAGCTTCCATCAATCAACTCGGTGTGCGCAGGCAGTTGCGGAAGGTGATCGAGGTCTTCAGCCGTGAACCCCTCCGGGGGCGGGAAGATCCAGTCGGGCAGCGAGGACTCTGGCGCCATGGGAATGCTCACCGCTTCGGCCGTCATGGTCTAACGGTAGCAACGTACCCCGCTCACCGTTCGTGAACGCGGGTGCTCGCCTGGTGCCAGAATGCCGTTCATGAGGCAGCTACTCGTCTTCCATGAGCGTGCGGACGCCGAGGAGGTCGCCGAGACCCTGGGGGAGTGGTTCCCGTCGCTGGGCGTGCCGCGGGTGGTGCGCGAGACGCTGGCGGGGGAGGACGACGCCGAGGACGCGCAGTGGCTCGTCGTGCTCGAAGGGCTCGGCGCGGAGAGCCTGGCCCGGGCGGACGAGCTGGCCGCGCGGTACGACGGGTGGCGCGAGGAGGGCTGAGAGGGCGCGGGCGCCCGCCGCTGCGGTGACGGACGCCCGCGCCGGAGGGCCCCGCCCGCGCCGGCCGGGGCCCTCCTCCGGAAGGGGTCACGGGACGCGTGCGAACACCGCTCCAGCGGCGCGGCCGGGCCGCTCGTCCGTGCGCCGGCGGCCGATGTCGTACGGGAGCAGCACCTGGTGTCACCCTTCGTGTGATTGTTCGTGCGCGCGACCGACTCTGAAACGACAACTTAGATCTTTACTGGCTTTCCCCGGCATGTCCATGACCGGCGTCGAACGGGATCAGCCGGTCGCCTGCGTGGCTCGGCGGGTCCGCTCGGCCAGCGCGTGCTCGTCCGTACGGGCGTCGTACCGGCGGAACGACGGCAGGGCGGCGGCGAGCGCGGCCACCGCGGCCACGCAGAGCAGCCCGCCCGCGCCCAGCGAGAACCGGGCCCCGCCGAGCTGGGCCATCAGCGAGGCGCGGGTGTTGCCCAGCATCGGGCCGGTCGAGTACGACAGCAGCTCGATCCCGGCCAGCCGGCCGCGCATCTCGTTCGGGATGGTCTGGTTCCAGATCGTGGACCGGAACACGCCGCTGATCATGTCGGCCGCGCCCGCCAGCGCCAGGCAGGCGAACAGCCCCCAGAAGCCGGGGACCACGGCGGCGAGCGCCACGGCCGCGCCCCACGCCGCCGCCGCGACGATCACGCCCAGGCCCTGCCGGTGCACCCGGGCGGTCCAGCGGCCGGTGAGCGAGGCAGCCAGGGAGCCGACGGCCGCCGCCGAGTACAGCAGCCCCGTCGCCGACTCGGCGCCGTACCGCTCGGCCAGCGCCGGGTAGAGCGCCGTGGACATGGCGAACACCATGGCCGCGATGTCGACCAGATAGGTGCCCATGAGGTCCTTGCGCCGGACCGCGTAGCGGACCCCGTCGAGCAGCGACCGGAGCGAGGCGGGCACGGCGTCGCGGGCCGGCCGGTGCGAGCCGATCCGCCGGAGCAGCACCAGCGAGACCAGGAAGCAGGCGCAGTCCAGCCCGTACGCCGGCGCCGGGCCGTACACGGCCACCAGCCAGCCGCCCAGGGCGGGCGCGGCGATGGCGCCGAAGTTCCACCGCAGGCTGGTCAGCACGGCCGCGGCGCCGAGCTGCTCGTGCCTGACGACCTGCGGGATCAGCGACTCCATGCTCGGCCGCTGCAGGCAGGCCACGCCCACGCTCAGCGCGCCCACCACGTACAGCACCCAGAGCCGCGGCTCCGGCAGCAGCGCGTTGACCATGAGCGCGGACGCCGTGAGCGCCAGCCCGGCCTCGCACCACAGGATGATCGTGCGGCGGTCGAGCGAGTCGGCGAGGGCGCCGCCCCACAGCCCGAAGACCACCATCGGCACGAACTCGGCCAGGCTCATCATGCCGACCGCGAGGTAGGAGCCGGTGAGCTGCCAGATCTGCAGCGGCAGCGTCACCATGGCGATGAACGTGCCGAACATGGTGATGGCCCCGGAGGCCGTCAGCAGCCGGAAGTCGCGCGACTCGCGCAGCGGGGTGATGTCGGGCAGGACCTGGGCGAACAGCGACTTCTTCGGTACGGGCACGAGGCGCGATTGTCGCGCCCGCCCGAAGCGTCCGCAATCCGATTACCCGGTGGGCGCCTTGTCCAGGAAGCCGAGCACCTTCCTGATCCGCCCGTCCCCGGCCAGCTCCACCACGTCGAAGCCGGTCGCCACCGGCTCCCCGCCCGCCGGGCCGAGATGCCAGGTGAAGCGGGCGATCCCGTGGTGGGCGTCGTACAGCTCGCCGGGGGTGAAGACCAGGCCGGGGAACATCCCCTGCGCGCCCTCGATCACGGCCGCGATGCCCTCGTGGCCGGCCACGTCCGCCAGCGGGTCGGTGTACGTGGCGTCCTCGGTCCACAGGGCCGCCACGGCCTTGGCCCGGGCGGCGGGGTCGGTCTCGTTCCAGGCGGCCACGTACCGCTCGACCAGGTCCGTCATGATGCATCAGCCTTCCCGTGCGGGGCGGAGACCGGCGATCCGCGGCCCGCGCCTCTTTCGAGCGTCCGTTCTGACAGCCGCAACGGTGCCAGCGGGCGCATAGGCCGCGCGATTACGTGACAGGTAAGCGGATCCGGCTGAGCTGGCGATATGTCAGCAAAAGCGGCCCGCCCATCGAAGGGGCGGGCCGCTTCGCGCGTCAGCGTCAGGCGCCGAGCACCTCCCGGCGCAGCTGGGTCTTGAGGATCTTGCCGCCCGGGTTGCGCGGCAGTTCGCCCTCGCGGAACCAGAAGTGCGCCGGCACCTTGAACGCGGCGATCCGCCCGCCGAGGAAGGCCCGCAGCTCCTCGGCGGTGGCGGAGGCGCCGCCCGCCAGGCGGACCACCGCGCCCACCTCCTCGCCCAGCTCGTCGTGCGGCACGCCGATCACCGCGACGTCGTCCACGGCCGGGTGCTCGAAGAGCGCGGCCTCCACCTCGGCGCAGTAGACGTTCTCGCCGCCCCGGATCACCATGTCCTTGGCCCGGTCGACGATGTAGACGAACCCGTCCTCGTCGATCTTGGCCAGGTCGCCGGTGTGCAGCCACCCGTTCACGAACGTCTCGGCGGTGGCCTCCGGCTTGTTCCAGTAGCCCAGGATCACGTTGGGGCCGCGCACGCAGAGCTCGCCCACCTCGCCGGGCGGCAGCTCGTTGTTCATCGGGTCGACCACGCGCACGTCGACGACGGGCGAGGGCCTGCCGATGCTGTCGGGATGCTTGTGGTAGTCGGCGCCGCCGTTGCCGATGGCCAGCGCGGTCGTCTCGGTCATGCCGTAGCCGTTGGAGGCGGCGCGGGCGGGGAGGCTCTCGGTGATGCGCTCCAGCAGCTTGGGCGGGGCGGGCGCGCCGCCGTAGCCCAGGGTGTTGAGCGAGGACAGGTCGTGCTTGGCGAAGTCGGGGTGGGACATCAGCTGCCAGGCGTTGGTCGGCACACCGATCATCGCGGTGACCTTCTCCCGCTCGATCAGCTTCAGCGCCCGGCCCGGGTCCCACTTGTACATGAGCACCAGGCCGCCGCCGCTGAACATGGTCGTGGTCAGCGCCGAGAAGCAGCCGGTGACGTGGAACAGCGGCACGGTCAGCAGCGTCACCCGGCGCACGGCCGAGGCCTCGGCGGGGTCCCGGCCGGCCAGCGCCGCGGCGCGCAGCAGGCCGTAGGCGACGGTCATCGGCGACTGGCCCACGTTGCGGTGGCTGCCGAGCGCGCCCTTGGGCTTCCCGGTGGTGCCGGAGGTGTAGAAGATGGTGGCCGGGTCGTCGGGGGACAGCTCCGCCTCGGGCAGCGTGACGTCGGCCTTGATCTCGCCGAGCACGTCGGCGAAGGTCCGCGCCCCCGCGGGCGCCTCGCCCCGGACGACGATCAGCGGTACGCCGGTGCCCGCCATCAGGGGGGCCCGCTCGCCGTCGGCGATGATCACCTTGGCGCCGGAGTCGCTCACCCCGTACGCCAGCTCGGGCTCGGTCCACCAGGCGTTCAGCGGCACCGCCACGGCGCCGGCCGCGAGCGCGGCGGAGAACGCGATCGACCATTCCGGATAGTTGCGCATGGCCACCGCCACCCGGTCGCCCTTGCCCACGCCGTACTCCTCCACCAGGCGGCGAGCGAGGGTGGCGGCGAGCCGGAAGTGGTCCTCGAATGTCAGGTGCTCGTCCTCGTACACGAGGAAGACCTTGTCGCCGTGCCACCGGCTGTTCTCCAGCAACGCCCGGAAATGCGGTGGCGCGTGCTTCCACGTCCTGATGCCGGTGTCGCCGATCTCCTCCATCTCGAATAGCTGGCCGGGTCCGGTGAGCTGGGCTTCGACCTGGGCGTGCGAGAGGGTCATGACGCAGAACTCCCACGGGGACGGCTGTTGGATACATCACAGTACCGACCGGTAGGTACGTAGCGCTAGACCATGATTCACCGGCCAATACCGGGAGCCGTGCGCACCTCGTCACCGTGCCGTTATACGGTTTTACCGTTTGCATATTCATCCTGCGCGGTGCATTATCTCTAACAGTAAGGCTATGAGGTAGAGTGCATGACTATGCAGGAGGTCCACATGAGAGCGGCGGTCGCCGGAGCCAGCGGCTACGTGGGCGGCGAGTTGCTCCGCCTGCTGCTCGATCACCCCAAGCTGGAGATCGGCGCCCTCACCGCGGCCTCCAGCGTCGGCAGCGCGCTCGGCGCCCACCAGCCGCACCTGCCCCGCCTGGCCGGCCGGATCATCCAGGAGACGACACCTGAGAACCTCGCCGGTCACGACGTCGTCTTCCTCGCGCTCCCGCACGGCCACTCGGCCGCCGTCGCCGCCGAGCTCGGCGACGACACACTGGTCGTCGACTGCGGCGCCGACCACCGGCTCGCCGACCCGGCCGCCTGGCAGGAGTTCTACGGGGGCGAGCACGCCGGCACCTGGCCCTACGGGCTGCCGGAGCTGCCCGGCCAGCGCGAGATCCTCAAGGGCGCCCGCCGCATCGCGGTGCCCGGCTGCTACCCCACCGCGGTCCAGCTCGCGCTGGCGCCCGCGTTCGCGGCGGGCCAGGCCGGGCCGGACGTCGTCGTGGTCGCCGCCAGCGGCACCAGCGGCGCGGGCCGGTCGCTCAAGACCCACCTGCTCGGCAGCGAGGTCATGGGCTCGGTCAGCGCCTACGGCGTCGGCGGCACGCACCGCCACACCCCCGAGATGGAGCAGGGGCTGAGCGCGGCGGCCGGCGTCCCGGTGCGGGTCTCCTTCACCCCGACGCTCGCCCCGATGAGCCGGGGCATCCTGGCCACCTGCACCGCCCCGGCCGCGCCCGGCCTCACCCGCGCGGCGCTGCGCGACTCGTACGAGGAGGCGCTGCGCGGCGAGCCGTTCGTGACGCTGCTGCCGGAGGGCGTCTGGCCCGCCACCGCGATGACCTACGGCGCCAACACCGCCGCGCTCCAGGTGACGCTCGACGAGCGCGCCGGGCGGGTGGTGGCCGTCATCGCCATCGACAACCTCACCAAGGGCACGGCCGGAGGCGCGATCCAGAGCGCCAACCTCGCCCTCGGCCTGCCGGAAGAGCTCGGTCTCCCCACGAATGGAGTAGCTCCATGAGCGTGACCGCCCCCCTAGGCTTCCGGGCCGCGGGCGTGGCCGCCGGCATCAAGTCCGGCGGCGCCCGCGACCTGGCCCTCGTCGTCAACGACGGGCCGAACCGCGCCGCGGCGGGCGTCTTCACCGCCAACCGGGTGAAGGCGGCGCCCGTCCTCTGGTCGCAGCAGGTCCTGCGCGGCGGGCGGCTGCGCGCGGTGGTGCTCAACTCCGGCGGCGCCAACGCCTGCACCGGCCCCGAGGGCTTCCAGGACGCGCACCACACCGCCGAGAAGGTGGCCGAGCTGCTGGAGGACTCGGCGGGCGAGGTCGCCGTCTGCTCGACAGGGCTGATCGGCGAGCGGCTGCCGATGGACGCGCTGCTGTCCGGCGTCGGGCAGGCCGTCACCACGCTGTCCCGCGACGGCGGCCTCAACGCCGCCGACGCCATCCGCACCACCGACACCGTCTCCAAGATCTCCTTCAAGCGCGGCGACGGCTACATGGTCGGCGGCATGGCCAAAGGCGCCGGCATGCTGGCCCCGGCCATGGCCACCATGCTCAGCGTGATCACCACCGACGCCGAGCTGACCGCCGAGGAGCTCGACGCGGTGCTGCGCAAGGCGACGTCCGTGACCTTCGACCGGCTCGACACCGACGGCTGCATGTCCACCAACGACACCGTGCTGCTGCTGTCCAGCGGCGCCGCCGGGGTCCGGCCGGACCTGGCCGAGTTCGAGCAGAAGGTGACCGAGGTCTGCGCCGACCTGGCCAGGCAGCTCCTCGTCGACGCCGAGGGCGCCAGCAAGGCCATCGCCATCGAGGTGATAGGAGCCGCCTCCGAGGACGACGCGGTCACGGTCGGCCGCGCGGTCGCCCGCTCCAACCTGCTCAAGTGCGCCATCAACGGCGAGGACCCCAACTGGGGCCGGGTGCTGGCCGCGGTCGGCACCACCGACGCCGAGTTCGAGCCCGACCGGCTCAACGTCGCCATCAACGGCATCTGGATCTGCCGCGGCGGCGCCGTCGGCGACGACCGCGACAAGGTCGACATGCGCCCCCGCGACGTCACCATCACCGTCGACCTGTCGGCCGGCCCGCACACCGCCACCGTGCACACCACCGACCTGACGGTCGAGTACGTCCACGAGAACGCGGCGTACTCGACATGAGGCCCCCCATGAGATCCGCACAGGAGAAGGCCGCGGCCCTGATCGAGGCGCTGCCGTGGCTGGAGCACTTCCACGGCGCCACCGTCGTCGTCAAGTACGGCGGCAACGCCATGACCGACGACGCGCTGAAGCAGGCGTTCGCCCAGGACATCGTCTTCATGCGCTACGCCGGGCTCAAACCGGTCGTGGTCCACGGCGGCGGCCCGCAGATCAACGCCCACCTCGACAAGCTGGGCATCGAGTCCACGTTCACCGCCGGGCTGCGGGTGACCACCCCGGAGGCCATGCAGGTCGTCAGGATGGTCCTGGTCGGCCAGGTCGGCCGTGACATCGTCGGCCTGATCAACCGCCACGGCCCGTTCGCGGTCGGCATGTCCGGCGAGGACGCCCACCTGTTCACCGCCGAGCGCAAGAGCGCCATGGTCGACGGCCAGGCGGTCGACATCGGCCAGGTCGGCCAGATCGTCAAGGTCGAGCCCGGCGCGGTCGAGGCGCTGCTGGCCGACGGGCGCGTCCCGGTCGTGTCCAGCATCGCCCGCGGCGCCGAAGGGGAGATCTACAACGTCAACGCCGACACCGCGGCCGCCGCGCTGGCCGTGGCGCTCAAGGCGCAGAAGCTCATCGTCCTCACCGACGTCGAGGGCCTGTACGCCAACTGGCCCGACGACACCGACGTCATCGACGAGCTCGACGCCGACGAGCTGGAACGGCTGATGCCCACGCTCTCCAGCGGCATGGTGCCCAAGATGGAGTCCTGCCTCACCGCCGTCAGGAACGGCGTCCCGCAGGCCCACGTGCTCGACGGCCGGGTGCCCCACTCGCTGCTGCAGGAGATTTTCACCAACGAAGGAATCGGAACCATGGTGGTGCCCTGATGAGTAGCCTGTACGAGCGCTTCGACCAGGCCTTCATGCCCAACTACGGCATCCCGCCGGTCGCGCTGGCCAGAGGCGAGGGCGCCCGGGTGTGGGACGTCGACGGCAAGGAGTACCTCGACTTCATCGCCGGCATCGCGGTCGTCTCGCTCGGCCACGCCCACCCCGCCCTCGTCGAGGCGGTGTCGAAGCAGGTCGCGACGATCGCGCACACCAGCAACCTGTTCCTGCACGAGCCCGAGGTGCTGCTCGCCGAGCGGCTGATCGCCCTGCTCGGCCGCCCCGCCAGGGTCTTCTTCGCCAACTCCGGCACCGAGGCCAACGAGGCCGCCTACAAGCTCGCGGTCAAGTACGGCAAGCGCACCGGCAGAAACTACTTCGTGGCGGCCGAGAACGGCTTCCACGGCCGTACCATCGGCGCCCTGTCGCTGAGCGGCAAGAAGTCCATCCGCGACCAGTTCGGCCCGTTCCCGGTCGACGTCCGGTTCGTCCCGTACGGAGACGCGGACGCGCTGAAGGAGGCCGTGACCGGCGAGTGCGCGGCGGTGTTCCTGGAGCCGACGCAGGGCGAGGCCGGCGTGGTGCCGCCGCCCGACGGCTACCTGGCGGCCGCCCGCGAGGTCTGCGACGCCACGGGCGCGCTGCTGGTGGCCGACGAGATCCAGTCGGCGATCGGGCGGACCGGCCACTGGTTCGCCCACCAGGCCGACGGCGTCGTCCCCGACATCCTCACCCTCGCCAAGGGGCTCGGCGGCGGGCTGCCGATCGGCGCCTGCGTCGGGTTCGGCGAGGCGGGCACGCTGTTCGAGAAGGGCGACCACGGCTCGACCTTCGGCGGCAACCCGGTCTCGTGCGCCGCGGCCCTGGCCGTGCTCGACAACGTGGACCTCGGCCACGTCAAGGAGGTGGGCGCGCGGCTGCGCACCGGCCTGGAGGACATCTCGCATCCGCTGCTGAAGGGGGTGCGCGGGCGCGGCCTCTGGCTGGCCGCCGTGCTGAACGAGCCCGTTTCGGGGAAGGTGCAGCAGGCGGCCCAGGACGCGGGGTTCCTGGTCAACGCCGTGCAGCCGGACGCGGTGCGGATCGCGCCGCCGCTCGTCGTGACGGCCGAGCAGGTGGACACCCTCGTCGCCGCGTTCCCGGACATCCTCACGGAGGCGAGCAAGTGACCACCCGACACTTCCTGAAGGACGACGACCTCTCGCCGGGCGAGCAGGACGAGGTCCTCACCCTGGCCGCGGAGATGAAGAAGGACCGCTTCGGCTACCGCCCGTTCGAGGGGCCCCAGACCGTGGCGGTGCTGTTCGACAAGCCGTCGGCCAGGACCCGCATCTCCTTCCACGCCGGCATCGGCGAGCTGGGCGGCCTGCCGCTGATCGTCGACGGCGTCTCGACGCTGATGGGCCGCGGCGAGCCCGTCGAGGACATCGCCCGGGTGCTCGGCCGCCAGGTCGCCGCCATCGTCTGGCGGACCAGCGCGCAGCGGCTGATCGAGACCATGGCGGCGAACGCGGCGGTGCCGGTGGTCAACGCGCTCACCGACGACTACCACCCCTGCCAGATCCTCGCCGACCTGCAGACCGTGCGCGAGCGGCTGGGCCGCACCGCCGGCCTGACGCTCGCGTACGTGGGCGACGGCGCCAACAACGTGGCCAGCTCCTACCTGCTGGGCGGCGCCACCGCCGGCATGCACGTGCGCGTCGGCGCCCCGGCGGGCTACCAGCCCGACGCCGTGGTGCTGGCCCGGGCCGCGGCCATCGCCGCCACCACCGGCGGCTCCGTGGTGTCGGTCTCCGACCCGGTCGCCGCCGTCCAGGGCGCGCACGTCGTGGCCGCCGACACCTGGGTGTCGATGGGCCAGGACGGCAAGGAGCAACGGGTCCGCGACCTCATGCCCTACCAGGTCAACACCGAGCTGCTGCGGCACGCCGACGACGACGCGATCGTGCTCCACTGCCTGCCCGCCTACCGCGGCAACGAGATCACCGCCGAGGTCCTGGAAGGCCCGCGCAGCGTCGTGTGGGACCAGGCGGAGAACCGGCTGCACGCCCAGAAGGCGCTGCTGCACTGGCTGGTGACCCGGGAATGACGATCCCGATGACCAAGGCCGCCCGGCAGGCGAAGATCACCGACCTGCTGCGGCGCCAGCCGGTGCGGTCCCAGCCCGAGCTGGCCAAGCTGCTGGCCGAGAGCGGCGTCGAGGTCACCCAGGCGACGCTCTCGCGCGACCTCGACGAGCTCGGCGCGCTCAAGCTGCGCGCCGAGGACGGCTCGCTGGTGTACGCGCTGCCCGGCGAGGGCGGCGGCCGGATCCCGCCCGCCCGGCTCGGCACCGGCGAGACCCCGGCCGCCCGGCTGCACCGCATCGCGGAGGAACTGCTGGTGAGCGCCGAGGCCTCGGCCAACCTGGTCATCGTCAGGACGCCGCCGGGCGCGGCCCAGTTCCTCGCCTCCGCCATCGACCACGCCGGCTGGGAGTCGATCCTCGGCACCGTCGCGGGCGACGACACGATCCTGGTCATCAGCCGCGACCCGCAGGGCGGCCACGCGCTCGCGGAGGCGCTGCTGAAGACGGCCGAGCGGCGCATCTAGACCGCCACCGCAACCGAGGGAGACAGTCATGACGGAGAGAGTGGTCCTCGCGTTCTCAGGAGGCCTCGACACCTCCGTGGCCATCCCGTTCCTCGCCGAGAAGATGAACGCGGAGGTCATCGCCGTCGCGCTGGACCTCGGCCAGGGCGGCGAGGACATGGAGGCCATCCGGCGGCGCGCCCTCGACTGCGGCGCCGCCGAGTCCGTGGTGGTCGACGCCCGCGAGGAGTTCGCGGCCGGGTTCTGCGTGCCCGCGCTCCAGGCCAACGCCCTCTACATGGACCGCTACCCGCTGCTGTCGGCCCTCTCGCGCCCGCTCATCGTCAAGCACCTGGTCGACGCGGCCGAGCGGTTCGGCGGCACGATCGTCTCCCACGGCTGCACCGGCAAGGGCAACGACCAGGTCCGCTTCGAGGCGGGCCTGGCCGCGCTGGCGCCCGACCTCAAGGTGGTCGCCCCGGCCCGCGACTTCGCCTGGACCCGCGACAAGGCCATCGAGTTCGCCGAGAGCCGGGGCCTGCCCATCGAGACCACCAAGAAGAACCCGTTCTCCATCGACCAGAACCTGTGGGGCCGGGCCATCGAGACCGGCTTCCTGGAAGACATCTGGAACGCGCCCGGCGAGGACGTCTACGCCTACACCGCCGACCCGGCCGCGCCGCGCGAGCCCGACGAGGTGGTCATCACCTTCGACCAGGGCGTCCCGGTCAGACTCGACGGCCGGGTGCTCAGCCCGTACCAGATCATCGAGGAGCTGAACGGGCGCGCGGGCGCGCACGGCGTGGGACGCGTCGACATGGTCGAGGACCGGCTGGTGGGCATCAAGTCGCGCGAGGTGTACGAGGCGCCCGCCGCGATCACGCTCATCACCGCGCACCGGGAGCTGGAGAGCGTCACCGTCGAGCGCGACCTGGCGCGCTTCAAGCGCGGGGTCGACCAGCGGTGGAGCGAGCTCGTCTACGACGGGTTGTGGTATTCGCCGCTCAAGCGCGGGCTCGACGCGTTCATCGCCGAGACCCAGCGGTACGTGAGCGGTGACATCCGGATGACCCTGCACGGCGGCCGGGCCACGGTCACCGGCAGGCGTTCGGAGCAGTCCCTGTACGACTTCTCCCTGGCCACCTACGACACCGGCGACCGGTTCGACCAGTCGCTGGCCAAGGGTTTCGTACAGCTGTTCAGCCTGCCTTCGAAGATCGCGGCGGCTCGCGACGCGAAGCAGGGGTGAAGTGCACTATGGTCGCGGAGGACGCGCGTGAAGGTTGAGGAGACGACGGTGAGTGATGGCAAGCCGATGCGGCTGTGGGGCGGGCGCTTCGAAGGAGGCCCGTCCGACGCGCTGACCCGGCTGTCCGTGAGCGTGCACTTCGACTGGCGGCTGGTGCCGTACGACCTGGCGGCGTCCAGGGCGCACGCCCGCGTGCTGCACAGGGCGGGGCTGCTGAGCGGCGAGGAGCTGCAGCGCATGATCGGCGCGCTCGACGACCTGGAACGCGCCTGCAAGGAGGGCGAGTTCCGGCCCACCGTCGCCGACGAGGACGTGCACACCGCGCTGGAGCGCGGCCTGCTGGAGCGGCTCGGTTCGCTCGGCGGCAAGCTCCGGGCCGGCCGCAGCCGCAACGACCAGATCGCCACCGACCTGCGGCTCTACCTGCGCGACCACGTCCGCACCATCGTCTCGCGGCTGGTGGAGCTGGAGACGGCGCTGATCGACCAGGCCGAGCAGCACGCCGAGACGGCCGCGCCCGGCATGACCCACCTGCAGCACGCGCAGCCGGTCTCCTTCGGCCACCAGCTGCTCGCGCACGTGCACGCCTTCGCCCGCGACGTCGACCGGCTCACCGACTGGGACAAGCGCGCGGCGGTCTCGCCGCTCGGCGCCGGCGCGCTGGCCGGGTCGTCGCTGCCGCTCGACCCGCAGGCGGTGGCCGACGAGCTCGGGTTCGACTCCGCCGCGCCCAACTCGATGGACGCCGTCTCCGACCGCGACTTCGCCGCCGAGTTCCTGTTCGCCGCGGCCATGATCGGCACCCACCTGTCGCGGCTGGGCGAGGAGATCGTGCTCTGGGCCTCGCAGGAGTTCCGCTGGATCGAGATGGACGACGCCTACTCCACCGGCTCGTCGATCATGCCGCAGAAGAAGAACCCCGACGTGGCCGAGCTGGCCCGCGGCAAGTCCGGCCGCCTCATCGGCAACCTCATGTCGCTGCTGACCACGCTCAAGGGCCTGCCGCTGACCTACAACCGCGACCTGCAGGAGGACAAGGAGCCGGTGTTCGACTCGGTCGACACGCTGCTGCTGGTCCTGCCCGCGATGGCCGGCCTCGTCTCGACCATGCGGGTCAACACCGCCCGGCTGGAGGCCTCGGCCCCCGACGGGTTCGCCCTCGCCACCGACCTGGCCGAGCTGCTGGTGCGGCGCGGCGTGCCGTTCCGCGAGGCGCACGAGGCGGTCGGCCATCTGGTGGTCTGGTGCCAGGTCAACGACAAGGACCTCGGCGACCTCACCGACGACGAGCTGGTCAAGGTCTCGCCGCACCTGACGCCCGACGTCCGCGACGTGCTCAACGTGCCGGGCGCGCTCGCCGCCCGCAAGGCCCACGGCGGCACCGCCCCCGACCGGGTCCGCGACCAGCTCGCGGCGCTGCGCGAGGCGGTCGACGCCCAGGCGGCCTGGGCGGCCGGATCCTGAGCACGGTGCTGAGCACGACCCCCCTGCCGCGCGCCTTCTTCGACCGGCCGTCCCACGAGGTGGCGCCCGACCTGCTCGGGCGCCTCATCGTGCACGGCGGCGTGGCCGTCCGTCTCACCGAGGTCGAGGCGTACGGAGGACCGGGCGAGGATCCGGCGGCCCACACCTACCGCGGCAAGACGGCCCGCAACGCGGTCATGTTCGGCCCGCCCGGCCACGTGTACGTGTACTTCACCTACGGCATGCACTTCTGCGCCAACCTCGTCTGCCTGCCCGAAGGCCAGGGCTCGGCGGTGCTGATGCGGGCCGGCGAGGTGGTCGGCGGCGTCGCCCTGGCCCGCTCCCGGCGCTCCGGCAGGGGAGCGCCCTCCGGCGACGGCGGCCCCAGGCCGGTGGCCGACCGCGACCTCGCCCGGGGCCCGGCCCGGCTGGCCGTGGCGCTCGGGCTGCTGCGCGAGCACAACGGCATCGACGCGATCTGGGAGGGCCCGCACAGCGCCATCCCCGCCGTCGACCGCCTGATCAGCGCAGCGCCGCACGCCCCGGAGCCGTCGGAGCCGTTCGCCGGATCGGCGGTCGTGCTGGAGGGCAGGCCGCCCGAGCCGGACGCGATCAGGTCGGGGCCGCGCACCGGGATCTCGACGGCCAAGGAGGTCCCGTGGCGGTTCTGGATCGACGGCGACCCGACCGTCTCCCCGTACCGCGCCCACGTGCCGCGGCGGCGCGGCGCCGCGGCCACCTCGCGCTGAAGACGTGCGGATAAGATCTTGGAATCGGCCGGATCGCGACGGACTTCCCCACAGTGGCGCTGTCCGGGCGGGATCGGGCACGCTGTAACCACTCGACACCTACTGGAAAGCTAGCGCCGTGACCGACATCATCGACGACCTCGCATGGCGGGGCCTGATCGCGCAGTCAACCGACCTCGACGCCCTGCGCGCGTCCATGGCCGAGGGGCCGATCACGGTCTACTCCGGCTTCGACCCCACAGCCCCGTCCCTGCACGTCGGTCACTTCGTCCCGCTGCTCACGCTGCGGCGCTTCCAGCTCGCCGGGCACCGGCCGATCGGGCTGGTCGGCGGCGCGACCGGGCTCATCGGCGACCCGAGCGGCCGCAACACCGAGCGCTCGCTCAACGCCAGTGAGGTGGTGGCCGAATGGGTGGAGCGGCTGCGCGGCCAGGTGGGCCGGTTCCTCGATTTCGATGACGCGCCCAACGCCGCCCTCATGGTGAGCAACCTCGACTGGACCGGCGAGCTGTCGGCCATTGACTTCCTGCGCGACATCGGCAAGCACTTCCCGGTCAACCGGATGCTCGCCCGCGAGTCGGTCTCGGCCCGGCTCGCCGGTGAGGGGCTGAGCTACACCGAGTTCAGCTACCAGATCCTCCAGGCCAACGACTACCTGGAGCTCTACCGCCGCCACGACTGCACGCTGCAGATCGGCGGCAGCGACCAGTGGGGCAACATCACCGCCGGCGTCGACCTGGTCCGCCGCATCGAGGGCGCCCAGGTGCACGCGCTCACGCTGCCGCTCATCACCAAGGCCGACGGCACCAAGTTCGGCAAGACGGCGGGCGGCGCGCTCTGGCTCGACCCCGAGATGACCTCGCCGTACGCCTTCTACCAGTACTTCCTCAACGCCGACGACCGCGACGTGATCCACTACCTGAAGGTGTTCACGTTCCGCGAGCGGGAGGAGATCGAGGCGCTGGAGAAGGAGGTCGCCGACCGGCCGTTCGCCCGGCAGGCGCAGCGCACGCTGGCCGCCGACCTGACCGAGCTGCTCCACGGCCGCGAGGAGCTGGACGCCGTGGTCGCCGCGTCCAAGGCGCTGTTCGGGCAGGGCACGCTGGACGAGCTGCCCGCCTCGACGCTCGCGGCGGCGCTGGCCGAGGTGCCCAGGACGACCGTGCCCGCGCTCGGCGCGCCGCTGGTCGACCTCATGGCCGACAGCGGGCTGGTCGAGTCCAAGTCGGCGGCCCGCCGCGCGGTCCGGGAGGGCGGCGCCTACCTCAACAACCGCAAGATCACCGACGAGGCGTACGTGCCCGTCGCCGAGGACCTCCTGCACGGCCGCTTCCTGGTGCTGCGGCGCGGCAAGAAGTCGATCGGCGGCGTCGAGGTCGGCTGAGGGGTTTTCGGCCCGCCGGCCGGTTTTCCACTCCCGGCCGGTGGGCGTGCGGCGCGTAGGCTCTGGGCATGAGTCGAGTGATCGTTTTCGATCTGTACGGTGTCATCGCCCGCACGCAGACGGACGAGGCGAAGCAGCGTCTGGTGGACCTGGCCGGGGTGCCGGGGGAGGCGTTCTGGGAGGCCTACTGGGGGTGCCGGCCCGCCTACGACGCCGGGCAGGACACCAAGGCCTACTGGGCGGCGGTGGCCGGGCGGCTGGGCGTCGAGTTCGCCGACGTGGCGGCCCTGGTGGCGGCCGATCTGGAGAGCTGGTCGCTGGTGGATCCGGAGATGGTGGCGCTGGTGCACGAGCTGGCCGACCGCGGGGTCCGGCTGGGGCTGCTGTCGAACATCATCGAGGACCTGGTGCCGGTGTGGGAGCGTCACCACGGTGACTGGCTGGGACGGTTCGACGCGCTGACGTACTCGTGCCGGATCGGGGTCGCCAAGCCGGACCCCCGGGCGTACGAGATCTGCGCGGCGCGGCTGGGGATCGCGCCGGGGGACGCGCTGTTCTTCGACGACAACGAGGCCAACGTGGCAGGGGCGCGGGCGGCGGGGATGCGGGCCGAACTGTTCACCTCGCCCGGCCAGGTCCGTGCCCTGATCGGGTAGCGCGGCGCACCGGGCCCGGCGTGTGATTTGACGTCCGGCGGATCGCCACCTAACCTCATAACTCGCCCCCGGGAGTGAGCCGGACGCCGATCAGGCGGACAGGCCCCAGGGCGAGTCCCTTGAGAACAAGCCACTCGGCCGGAGCGCTGCGACGCGCTCGGAACCGGGCCGTCTCGGGTGCCTGCGTGATCGCCGGAAATTCGGTTGATTCGACAGGTGCAGGATGACACGGTAAGTTCCGAGGGCGCTTAGCGGGATCAGATGAACGGCAGATGGATTTGACCGGAAATCTGGGAGTCTGCTAAGATAGCGTTGAACGAGATTGCGCCCCTGGCGACGGAGGAAGGTTCCTCTGAAGTTCAGGAGTACGCGTCCGTTTCTTGAGAACTCAACAGTGTGTTAAAAGCCAGTGCATGATGCACAACCCCGTCATTTTTGACGGATTCTTATGGTTGGGATTCAACAGATCCTTTTATGGAGAGTTTGATCCTGGCTCAGGACGAACGCTGGCGGCGTGCTTAACACATGCAA